>PHCO01000122.1 GCA_002842265.1 Betaproteobacteria bacterium HGW-Betaproteobacteria-18
TGTGGCTCGCCGGGGTGCGGCTCGTGAGTACCGTTGGCAATGCCGTCGTCCATGGCGGCCAGATCAGGCAGGTCAAACACGTCGCGCATCAACTGGCGCCGCTGCACGCTCAAGCTGCCTTCCACATGGTCATTCTCGGCAAACGAAAAATGCACCGGAATGGGCTGGTTACTGGTGCCCACCTCCAATTCAACGTCATGGTTGTCGAGCAGCAGCGTGAACTGCTCCAGGTAGTACCGGGCGTACAGGTCAGGGCGGGTCAGGGTGGTCTCAAAACGGCCCGGCCCGGCGACAAAGCCATAACTCAGACGCGATGATTCGGTTGAAGCCTGGCGCGTCACGGTGTCGGTCTGCACCCGCACAAAGGGGTAGCAGGCGCGCACGTGGCCGGACAGATCTTCACCCGCCACATAGCGCTGCATGGCCTGGCGCAAATGGGCAATGCTGTTGTCATAAATCAGGCGGGCCTGCGCCAGGGCGGCAGCCGGGTCGGAAAAACGCATCGGCGCGATGAAAACGGGTAGGTAAGGCATGAATGGATTGTTTCACGTTGACGTGACATTGTGGTGACTGTGCGCTTTTCAAAACTGCCATACTTACGGACTCTGAAATAAGACAGACACAAAGTCATGCTGAAATTTACCTGTTGCGAAGAAGTTCGCCAGTTTTCCGACCCCTCCCAAGCCCACGTACTGCGCGGTATCACACGCGGATTTGAGCGTGAATGCCTGCGCATCGACCGCGGTGGTCAGCTTGCCAAAACCCCGCACCCCACGGCGCTGGGTGCCAAGCTGACCCACCCCTGGATCACCACCGACTACGCCGAGGCGTTGCTGGAGTTCATCACGCCGCCGTCCAGCGAGCCGGGTTTTCCACTGGAATTCCTGAAAGACATCCACCGTTACAGCGCCCAGCAGCTTCAGGGCGAATTTTTGTGGGCCGGCTCCATGCCCTGCCGGATCGGCCTGGACGCCGACATTGCCATTGCCGACTACGGCACCACCAACGCAGCGCGCTTCAAGATGGTTTATCGCGAAGGCCTGGGGCTGCGCTATGGCCGCGCCATGCAGACCATTGCCGGAGCGCACTACAACTGGTCGCTACCGCAAGACTTCTGGCTGGCCCTGCGTGACTGCTGTCCAGGCGAAGGCAGTCTGCAAGACTTCATCGACAGGCGCTACTTTGGCCTGATTCGCAACTTTTTGCGCTACGGCTGGCTGGTGCCCTACCTGTTTGGCGCCTCACCGGCGCTGTGCCAGTCGTTCCTGCAGGGTCATCCCAGCGATTTAACTGAACTGGTGCCCGGTACGCTGCATGGCGCTTATGCCACCAGCCTGCGCATGAGCGACCTGGGTTACCAGAACCACGCCCAAGACAAGTTGAACATCAGTTTCAACTCGCTGGCAGAGTACAGTCAGGGGCTGGAGGCGGCCATCCGCACGCCGGATCCGTATTACGCCGAGCTGGGCGTGCGCGATGGCGAGCACTGGAAGCAGATCAGCGACAGTTTGCTGCAACTGGAAGCCGAGTTTTATGCCGCCATGCGCCCCAAACGCATCGCACCCAATGGCGAACGCCCCGCCAAGGCGCTGCGCACCCTGGGCGTGCAGTACCTTGAGATGCGGCTGTTTGACCTGAATCCGTTCATTGACATTGGCATTGCGCCCGAGCAAAGCCTGTTTGCAGACGTGTTGCTGCTGATGTGCCTGTTTCGCAGCAGCCCGCCCATCACCAGCCGCGAACAAAGCGAAAACGACGAGAACAAGCGCCGTGTGGTCACCCGTGGCCGCCAGCCCGGCCTGCAACTGCTGGTGCACAACCACGAGCAGCCGCTGCGCCTGCTGGCGCACGAGCTGTTTGACGACATGGCGCCTTTTGCGGCCATGCTCGACACCGCCTACGGCGGCCAGCGCTACCAGGATGCGCTGCAAGACCTGCGCGAGCGCATTGATCACCCAGAGCAAACGCCCTCTGCCCAAGTGGTGGAGGCGGTTAAACAGCACGGCGGTTATTTCAACTTTGCCATGGAGATGTCAAAAACTCACACCCAAAGCCTGCAAGCGACCGCCCTCGACGCCGACACCCTGGCCAAATTCAAAACCAGCGCGCAGGAGTCGCTGGCCGCGCAGCAACAGCTTGATGCCGCACCCCAGGGCCCGTTTGAGGATTTTGTGGCGGCTTATTTTGCGTGAAACGCGGTGACACCCGGATTGCGCACGCAGATAGTGAACCCTCTGGGGCAGACTTCAGTCTGCCATGGTCGACTGAAGTCGACCCCACATCGTGTTGCGCGCTGCCTGCCCCTATTCCACTACCTTCACCACCTGCCCCACCCGCGGCGCGCCGCCGCTGTAATAGCCGTTGATCAGCCGCAACTGGGCTTCGGCCTGTGGCAGCGGTGAGCTTCGGGCCAACTGGGCAAAGCCGCCGGCGGGGAAGGGGGCGGTGCGCAGCGTCCAGGGCCTGGCAGCGGCGCGGTCCTGGCCCGTCAGGGCACGAAAACTGTCCAGCGCCTGCGCCAGGGCCGTTCTGGCCTGTTGCAAGGCAGCGGCATTTTTGGCCACCGGAATCAACACATAAACCGTGGCCTTGGAGCCCGTGACCAGCGTGGCTTCGAGCGCTTGCTGACCCTGGTTGGTGGCGCGGCTGCCGACAAAACGCGAGGCCTGCAAACCATTGAGGGTGAAGCGCTCGGTGCGGCCCTGGCTGGGTTTGAGCAGGTTACGGATCACCTCGTCATGCGTGCTGCCCGCCTTGGCTGGTGCCACCTGGATCATTAAAGCGGCATCCCTTGCGGCATTGGTCACCGTCAACTGGCTGGCCTCGTTCTGAATCTTCCAGCCAGCCGGGGCCGTGATGGCAATGCCGAGGTCGGTGTGGTAAAAATTCTGGCCGCGCGTCAGCCCCTGCTCGGCACTCTCGCCAAAGGCCATGCCGGCAATGGCCTGCAGGTAACGGGTACGGCCTTCATCGACGTAATTGCCCTGGTACTGCGTCGCCTGTTGGCTGATTTGCTGCAGCCGCTGGTCGTTGCTGGGGTGGGAAGACAACCAACTGCTCGCCGTCGGGGCGGAGCGGCCCTCGGCGCGGGCCTGGTCGACGGCAAAACGTTCCTGGCTTTTCAGTGAGTTGATCACGTTCACCATGTTGCGCGGGTCAAACGCGGTGCGCGCCAGGTATTCAGCGCCCAGGCTGTCGGCCTGCAGTTCCTGGTCGCGACTGTACGAGGCAATGTAGCCCGAAGCCACGGTTTGCGACACCTCACTGGCCAGCCGCCCGGCGCCGCTCACACCCTGGCTCTCCAGCACCACACCCAGCACGCTGGCCGCCAGCACGCCCAGGCCAGCGTCCTGCTGACGGGTGGCGCGCTGGGCGCCGTGGCGGGCCGTGACATGGCCGATTTCATGGCCCACCACCCCCGCCAGCTCGGCCTCGTTTTGCAGGTAGGCCATGATGCCGCGCGTCACATAGACATAGCCGCCGGGCAGCGCAAAGGCGTTGATCTCGGGGCTGTCGAGCACCGTGAAATGCCATGGCAACTGCTGGCGGTGTGACAACCTGGCCAGGCGCTGGCCCAGGTTGTTCACATACGCCTGCAGCCGCGCATCTTTGACCACGCCGTATTCCTGCAGCACCTGCTGGTGCGCCTTGGCGCCCTCGGTCAATTCCATCTGCTCACTCATCACCGAGCGCTCGGCCTGGCCTGTCACCGGGTTCACGATGGCGCTGCCACACGCGGTGAGCAACGCCGCCAGCAGCACCGGCCAGCCGATACGGCGCGTCAGTTCTTGCAGCATTTGGGGTTCTCCATCCAGATCAACAACACCGTCCATTGTGCACACATGGGCAAACCCGATAATCCTGCCATGACCAACACCACCGCCAAGTCCTTCAACACCCTGCCGCTCAACCCCGCCACGCTGGACAACCTGCAGCAGTTGGGTTACCTGGCCATGACCCCGATCCAGGCGGCCAGCCTGCCCACGGCGCTGGCCGGCAAAGACCTGATCGCCCAGGCCCAGACCGGCAGTGGCAAGACGGCCGCCTTTGGCCTGGCGCTGCTGGAGCGGCTGAACCCGCGTCGCTTTGCGGTGCAAGCCCTCGTCTTATGCCCGACGCGCGAGCTGGCCGACCAGGTGGCGGTGGAAGTGCGCCGGCTGGCGCGCGCGCTCGACAACATCAAGGTGGTCACGCTGTGCGGCGGCGTGGCGCTGCGCGGCCAGCGCGCCTCGCTGGAAAACGGCGCGCACATTGTGGTGGGCACGCCGGGGCGCGTGATGGATCATCTGGCGCGCGGCTATTTGGCGCTGGACGCGCTCACCACCTTGGTGCTCGACGAAGCCGATCGCATGCTCGACATGGGTTTTCTCGACGACATCGTGACCGTCACCAAACAATGTCCGCCCGAGCGCCAGACGCTGCTGTTTTCTGCCACCTACCCCGAAGGCATCGACAAACTGGCGCGCCAGTTCATGCGCGCACCGGAGCAGATCAAGGTGACCGACACAGCGGCCAAAAGCCTGATCGAACAGCGTTTTTATGAAGTGACCCGGCCCACCCGGTTTGAAACCGTGGCCAAGCTGTTGAACCACTTTCGCCCGGTCAGCACGCTGGCGTTTTGCAACACCAAGCAGCAATGCAAAGAGCTGGTGGCCTACCTGCAAGGCCAGGGTTTCAGCGCACTAGCGCTGTACGGCGAACTGGAGCAGCGCGAGCGCGACCAGGTGTTGGCGCAGTTTGCCAACCGCAGTGCGTCCATCCTGGTGGCCACCGACGTGGCGTCGCGCGGCATCGACATCAAGGAACTCAGTGCGGTAATCAACGTTGACATCACGCCCGACCCCGAGGTCCATGTGCACCGCATCGGCCGCACCGGACGCGCCGGGGAATCGGGCCTGGCGCTGAGCCTGGCCGCCATGTACGAGATGGGCGCGGTCGGCAAAATTGAACAATACCAGAAGCAGCCATCCACCTGGCACAAGCTCGACGAACTCACCCCCACCGGCGCTGGCCCCTTGCTGCCGCCCATGGTCACGCTGCAGCTCTTGGGCGGCCGCAAGGAAAAAATCCGCCCCGGCGACGTGCTGGGTGCATTGACGGCCGACGCCGGTTACAGCCGCGAGCAGATCGGCAAGATCGTTGTCACCGAGTTCACCACCTTTGTGGCTGTGCAGCGCGACATTGCCAGAGAAGCCATGCAAAAGCTCAATGCCGGCAAGGTCAAGGGCAAAAGTGTCAGGGTGCGGCTGATCTAGCAGCCAAGTGCGGGATAATCATTTCTTTTTATATTCATCCACTGGAGTCCCCTCATGGCCAAAGAATTCCGCACCGAAGCTGATCGCAAGGCAAGCCCCCGTCCTGTCGCCCCCAAAGGCGTTTGTTTTACCGCCCCGCACGGCCAGATGCGCAGCCTGGAGCGTGGCGTGGCCACCAACAACAAGAAGAACCCCGGCAAGCGCTGCAAAAAAGGCGGTTGATGGGTTCAAGAAAAACGGCCCTTTCGGGCCGTTTTTCTTTGGGTGCAATTCACATATTACGCCGGTATTGCCCACCCACTTCAAACAGGGCGTTGGTGATCTGACCCAGCGAGCACACGCGCACCGCGTCCATCAGCACCTCGAACACGTTCAGGTTGTCGATCACCGCCTGTTTCAGGCGCACCAGCATGGCCGGTGACTCTTTGGCGTGGCGGGCGTGGAAGTCGGCCAGACGTTTAAGCTGGCTCTGCTTTTCTTCTTCGGTGCTGCGCGCCAGTTCCAGCTTGTCGTTCACGGGGTCGCCATGCGGGTTGCGGAAGGTATTGACCCCGATGATGGGCAGCTCGCCGGTGTGTTTGAGCATCTCGTAGGTCATGGATTCATCCTGAATCTTGCCGCGCTGGTAGCCGGTTTCCATCGCGCCGAGCACACCGCCGCGCTCGGTGATGCGCTCAAACTCCAGCAGCACCGCCTCTTCGACCAGTTCGGTCAGCTCCTCGATGATGAAAGCGCCCTGGCTCGGGTTCTCGTTCTTCGCCAGACCCCATTCGCGGTTGATGATGAGCTGGATCGCCATCGCGCGGCGCACGCTGTCCTCGGTCGGCGTCGTGATGGCCTCGTCGAACGCGTTGGTGTGCAGGCTGTTGCAGTTGTCGTAAATGGCGATCAGGGCCTGCAGCGTGGTGCGGATGTCGTTGAACTGAATCTCCTGCGCGTGCAGGCTGCGGCCACTGGTCTGGATGTGGTATTTCAGCTTCTGGCTGCGCTCGTTGGCGCCGTACTTCTCCTTCATCGCCACGGCCCAGATGCGGCGCGCGACACGGCCCATCACGGTGTATTCCGGGTCCATGCCGTTGGAGAAGAAGAAGCTCAGGTTGGGCGCGAAGTCGTCGATGTGCATGCCGCGCGCCAGGTAGGCCTCGACAAAGGTGAAGCCGTTGCTCAATGTGAAGGCCAGTTGGCTGATCGGGTTGGCGCCGGCTTCGGCAATGTGGTAGCCCGAAATCGACACGCTGTAGAAGTTGCGCACGTTGTGGTGCACAAAGTAGCTGGCGATGTCGCCCATCACCTTGAGGCTGAATTCGGTGGAGAAGATGCAGGTGTTCTGGCCCTGGTCTTCTTTCAGGATGTCAGCCTGCACCGTGCCGCGCACGTTGGCCAGCACCCACTCGCGAATCTTCTGCGCTTCGGTGTCGGTTGGTTCACGGCCGTTGTCAGCTGCAAATTTTTCCAGGTTCTGGTCAATGGCGGCGTTCATGAACATCGCCAGGATGCTGGGCGCCGGGCCATTGATGGTCATGCTGACGCTGGTGCTGGGGCTACACAGGTCAAACCCGCCGTACAGCACTTTCAGGTCGTCGATGGTGGCAATGCTCACGCCACTGTTGCCGACCTTGCCGTAAATATCGGGCCGCGGATCGGGGTCGTTGCCGTACAGCGTGACCGAGTCGAAGGCAGTGCTCAAGCGCTTGGCCGCCATGCCGGAGCTGAGCAGCTTGAAGCGCCGGTTGGTGCGAAACGGGTCGCCTTCGCCGGCGAACATGCGCGTCGGGTCTTCACCCTCGCGCTTGAAGGCAAAGGTGCCGGCGGTGTAGGGGTAGCTGCCAGGTACGTTGTCGAGCATCAGCCATTTGAGGATTTCACCATGGTCTTCATATTGCGGCAGGCAGACCTTGCGGATGGTGGTGCCACTCAAAGATTTGGTGGTGAGCGCGGTGCGGATTTCCTTGTCGCGGATTTTGACCACGTATTCGTCGCCGGCATAAGCCGTTTGCATGGCTGGCCACTGGGCCAGCAGTTTGGCGCAAGCCGGGTCTTGCCGCTCGCTGCGCACCTGGGCCAGACCCAGCACGGTGCCGTAAGCGCCCGGCTTGGCCGAGCCGTCCTTGCACGGGTCGTGTTCCAGCAGCATGTGCGCGGTGGCGTTGAGTTGCTGGATTTCACGCGCCAATCTGGCCTGGGCGCGGGCTTTGGCCTTGTAGCCACGCACGGTGTCGCTGATCTCGGCCAGGTAGCGGGTGCGCGCGGCCGGCAGCACCGGCGTCTGGTTGGTGCTGTGGCGCACGTTCACTTTAGGCAGACTGCCGTCCGTCACGGGCAAGCCCAGCTCAGCCAGACGCACTTTCAAGGCCTGATACAGGGCGGTCACGCCGTCGTCGTTAAAGCGCGCCGCCATGGTGCCAAAGACCGGCATCTGATCGACCGGCGTGGTAAACGCTTCCTTGTTGCGCTGCACCTGCTTGGCGACGTCACGCAGCGCATCACTGGCGCCCTTGCGGTCAAACTTGTTGATGACCACAAACTCGGCAAAGTCGAGCATGTCGATTTTTTCAAGCTGGCTGGCGGCACCAAACTCAGGTGTCATCACGTACATCGGCACATCGACCAGCGGCACGATGGCGGCGTCACCCTGGCCAATGCCGGAGGTCTCGACCACGATCAAATTAAAGCCCGCCACCTTGCAGGCGGCAATCACATCGGGCAGGGCGGCGCTGATCTCGGAGCCAAAGTCGCGCGTGGCCAAGCTGCGCATGAACACGCGCTGACGGTTGTCCGTTCGCCCTGAGCTTGTCGAAGGGTCGCCCTGGGCTTCGACAAGCTCAGCCCGAACGGTAGCCGCCCACGGGTTGATGGCATTCATGCGGATGCGGTCGCCCAGCAACGCACCACCACTTTTGCGCCGCGACGGGTCAATGGAAATCACCGCCACGCGCAGGCTGTCGCCCTGATCGAGCCGCAAACGGCGAATCAGCTCGTCGGTGAGACTGGACTTGCCCGCACCGCCGGTGCCGGTGATGCCCAGCACGGGGATTTTTTTGCTGGCAGCCAGCGTCTGGATGTCTTTGGTGAGCGCCTTGAACGGCTTGGAAAGCGCCGCTTTGGCCTGGCCTGCAGCGGCTTCGTTCTCGAGACCGGTGATGAGCTGCGCCAGCGCACGCCAGCTCAGCTCGGTGTGGCCCTGAATCGCTTCGATACTGGTGGGCGCGTACTGCGTCAGGTCCTTGTCGCAGCGCATCACCATCTCGCCGATCATGCCCGCCAGGCCCATGCGCTGGCCGTCTTCGGGGCTGTAGATGCGCGTCACGCCATAGTCCATCAGTTCCCTGATCTCGCCGGGCACAATCACGCCACCGCCGCCGCCAAACACCTGAATGTGCGCACCACCGCGACTCTTGAGCAGATCGACCATGTACTTGAAATACTCCACATGCCCGCCCTGGTAAGAGCTCATGGCAATGCCCTGCGCGTCTTCCTGCAGCGCGGCCGTGACCACCTCGTCGACGCTGCGGTTGTGCCCCAGGTGGATCACCTCGGCGCCCATGCTCTGCAAAATGCGGCGCATGATGTTGATGGCGGCGTCGTGGCCGTCGAACAGGCTGGCGGCGGTGACAAAGCGCACCTTGTTCACGGGGCGGTAATTGGCCAGGGCCTTGAAGTCGGCGGACAGGTCGGTCATGGGGTGTCTCCAGGTGACAATGTGCAAATGTCAAAACCAGCGATCAGACTCGCAAACGCTGACTTGACGTTGACGTAAACGTCAATCTTAACGGGTTTTTAAAAACCAAAAAGGGCACTTGCGTGCCCCCGGATCATTTTGCCGTTGCAGGCAACGGCCATTTGTCAAAACCACTCAATGGTCATCGAGCGGATTCAGAAAATCATAAATCGGCAAAGCCAGCCCGCCCAGCAGCAAAATAGCCAGGTCCAACTGCTTGAGCTTCCAGATCACCGGCAAGAAAAACAAGGCCAGCAGCACAATGGCAAGAATGTTGAAGATACGTTTGTTCATGGTTTTACCGTCCTGAAAATAGGCTCAATACAAAATTCATCCAAGGCGCTTTGCCAGCCAGCGCGCCGTGCGCAGCAGACGCGCATCATTGTGAAAACCACCCACCAGTTGCACACCCAGTGGCAAACCGGCTTCAGTTTGCAGCAAGGGCATCGACAAACAGGGCAAGCCTGCAAACGTCCAAAGGGTACTCATGACGGGGTCACCGGTG
>PHCO01000123.1:0-9458 GCA_002842265.1 Betaproteobacteria bacterium HGW-Betaproteobacteria-18
ACAGGCACGCCGCCCGGTGTCGGCATGGGGCAAAAACCACCTGTGTATTTGCGCGCGGGGCAAATCATGAGCCTGGGCGTGCAAGGGCTGGGCGTGCAGACGCAGCGCACGATTCAGGCTTGAAAGGGCTTGCTGGTTGACTTGCAGCTGCAACGCAGCACGCGCCCAGCGGCCAGTTCGTCCTGGTGCGCCAGTAGAAAAAATTTCGGCGTCCAGCCGGTCTCGGGCGTGGCAAAGCCGCTGGCGTGCGTGGCGTTCAAATACGCATGGCGCATGAACGGAGTGGGTTGGGTTGGGTTGGGCTGAACAGCAGTGCGTTCCAGGCGCTGGCAGACACTTCAGACGGCGAATCAAGTACCCGAATGACATAATCGTCGGCAGTGTCCGTTGTTTTGTTGTTGATCATTTTGTTGTACTTTTCATGACTCTCAAAATTTGCGTCGCCCAACTCAATCTGGTGGTGGGTGACTTGACCGGGAATGCCAAAAAAATCGTGGTTGCGGCCCAAACCGCTTACCAGCGGGGCGCGCGTCTGATGTTGACACCCGAGTTGTCGATTTGCGGTTATGCGGCCGAAGACCTGTTTTTGCGCCACGCCTTCACCAGCGCCTGCGATGATGCCGTGAAAGCGGTGGCGGCTGCACTGGCCGAGTTGAAAGACCTTTGCGTCGTGGTGGGTCACCCCACCGGCGGCGACCAGCGCACCCGTTCGGTGGCGGTGCAAAGCCGTTTCAACGCGGCCAGCGTGCTGCGTGAGGGCCAAGTGGTGGCCACCTACGCCAAGCGCGAACTGCCCAATTACCAGGTGTTTGACGAGCGACGTTATTTCATGCCGGGCCAGGAGGTGTGCGTGTTCGAGGCGGGTGAGGCCGGCCAGAGGGTCAAGGTGGGCTTGCTGATCTGCGAAGATGCCTGGTTTGACAAACCTGCACGTGAGTCGGCCCGGGCCGGCGCCGAACTGCTGGCAGTCATCAATGCGTCGCCGTTTCACGTGGGCAAGGGCGATGAGCGCGAACAGATGATGCGCGAGCGGGTGTCGGCCTGCGGGCTGCCGCTGGTCTATGCGCATCTGGTGGGTGGTCAGGACGAAGTGGTGTTTGAGGGCCGTTCGTTCGCCCTCAATGCCGACGGTTCGCTGGCGGGGCGGGCGCCAAGTTTTGTTGAGGATTGCTTGATGGTTGACGCCAATCAGACGTCGGGCGAGATGCATTTGTCTGCCGCGATGGCACCAGACCGCTCTTCGGATGCCGACTTGTGGGACGCCCTGGTGCTGGGCGTGCGGGATTACATCAACAAAAACGGTTTTCCGCGTGTGCTGCTGGGTTTGTCAGGCGGCATTGACTCGGCCCTGGTGCTGGCCATTGCCGTCGATGCGCTGGGCAAGGAACGGGTGCGCGCCGTGATGATGCCCTCGCCCTACACCGCAGACATCAGCTGGATCGACGCGCGCGACATGGCGGCGCGCCTTGGGGTGCGCTACGACGAGCTGTCCATCGTGCCCGAGTTCGAAGCCTTCAAGGCCACGCTTTTCGATGAGTTCAAGGGTCTGGCCGAAGACACCACCGAGGAAAACATCCAGGCACGTATCCGGGGCACCTTGCTGATGGCGCTCAGCAACAAGTTTGGCAGCATTGTGCTCACCACCGGCAACAAGTCCGAGATGGCCACCGGCTATTGCACCCTGTACGGCGACATGGCCGGCGGTTTTGCCGTGATCAAGGACCTGGCCAAAACCACGGTGTTTCGCCTGGCCCGCTGGCGCAATGCGCATGACCCGCACGGCACCGGGCAGGTGCCGATTCCTGAGCGCATCATCACGCGCCCGCCGAGCGCCGAATTGCGCCCCGACCAGACCGACCAGGACAGTTTGCCGCCTTACGAGGTGCTGGACGCGATTCTGGAGCGCTACATGGAAAACGACGAGAGCATTGAGCAGCTCATTGCGGACGGCTTTGCCGCGGCCGATGTGGAGCGCGTCACGCACCTGATCAAGATCAACGAGTACAAGCGGCGCCAGTCACCGGTGGGGATTCGCGTCACGCACCGCAGTTTTGGCAAGGATTGGCGTTATCCTATAACCAACCGTTTTCGGGCCTGAGGCGTCGGCTTGGGTCGGCGACCCATTTATCTGTTTTAAATTGAGGAATCCCATGAAACAAATCACTGCCATTGTCAAACCCTTTAAATTGGAAGAGGTGCGTGAGGCGCTGGCCGAATGCGGCGTGACCGGTCTGACGGTGACCGAGGTCAAAGGGTTCGGTCGCCAGAAAGGCCACACTGAGCTCTACCGAGGCGCGGAATACGTGGTTGACTTTTTGCCCAAGGTCAAAATTGAAGTGGTGGTGAAAACGGACGATCTGGAGCGCTGCGTCGATGCCATTGTCAAGGCGGCCCATACGGGCAAGATTGGTGACGGCAAGATTTTTGTCACCGCCGTGGAGCGTGTGGTGCGCATTCGCACCGGTGAACTTGACGAATCAGCGATTTGACTTTTGTCCGCTGAGGCCCTGCGCTCAAGGCTTGGCTGGGCTGGTGTCCACCAGTTGCGTGCCAGCCAGCGCGTCATGCCAGAACTGCTGGCGCGGGTGAAAGCGGCTCAGGATGGCCCAGATGGCGACCCAGCCGATGAAAATCACGATGGCTTTGCCGCCCTTGAGCTCGAAGGCCCAGGAAGCCACCAGCGGCGGCAAAAACCACAGCCAGCTCCACAGGTAGCGCAGCAAGGCACGGCCTTGCGTCAAAGGTTTGCCTGATCGGTCCAGCACCCGGATACGCCAGGTTTTCATGGCCAGGGTCTGGCCCTTGGCCCACAGCCAGACAAAGTAAATCCCGAAAACGACAAATAAAAAGGCCTGCAAGGCGTGGCGGTTGTCCATGGCATTTTTGGTTTGGCTCAAGGTGCCAAACAGATAACCGGCAATAAAAACCACGCCAAACAGCAACATGCCTTCGTAGAGCCAGCAGGCCATGCGGCGACGCAGGCCTGGCGCATATCGTTCGACGGGTAGCTCGTCCATCACATCTGCTGGGTTGTTATTGGAAGATGCTTGTTTCACGCCCTGTCCAGTAACCATAACCGCTTGATTTTTCTTCTTAATCGGACTTGGCATGAGCAGCTGCAGAGGCGGGCGTTTTGGCAGACGTTGGTTTTGCCCGCCACGTTTTGTTGTTGACGTTGGCAGAGCTTGCTGGCAAGCCAATCACCTTGGCATCTTTGGCCACAGGCACCTGAAGCAACTTGCCCGGGGGTGTCGGCTTGGCCGCCAAGGCTGTCCGGGGCGGCTTGGGTTGCGCTGACTCGGCAAGTTTTTGCTTGGCTTCAGGACTCAGGGCTTGGTAGGCTTGCCACTTTTCGTTTTTTTGTTGGGGCGTGATTTTTTGAATCTCGGCAAAATTCAGGCGCGCCTGCTCGCGCTGGCGTGGACTCAATGCCGCCCACTGCGCCATGCGGGCGTGCAGTTTTCCCTGTTCGTCCGCGTTCATCTGATTGAAATTGGTACTGATCGATATCCATTTGCGTTTTTGCACATCGCTGAATGTTTTCCACTGCGCAGCCAGTGGTTTGAGTGCGACTTGCTGGGGGCCGCTGAGGGCGACCCAATCGAGTGACTGGAAGGTATTGGTAAAAACAGGGGCCGGTAAATTGCGGGCGACCTGGCTGGCCTTGCGCACAGGCGCTGCCAGCGGTGCCGGACCGGGAGCTGGTACTTTGAGCAGCGCTGGGGTCGAGTTAACGGTATCAACGGGCACCGGCTGTGCTGAAGCAGTTTGGGCACGAGCGAGCAAAGGGTTGATGGCCAGGACGGCGCATGCCAGTATCAAGCCAGCTGTCATGGCATGAAAGCCAGCCCCGAAACATGAAAGAAGGCCATCATTGCGAGACGTGCAGCGACGCGGCAATCCATGCAGTCCGGGGTCATGGGTTGCTTCACTTCGTTCGCAATGACGATGTTTTTTCACGTTAGGGTTCCTGGTGATTGCCGGATTTTAAAAATTGAGCAAAACCAACATCGAGGAAGGCGGCCGGTGGCAGGTCGTCGGTCAGGATGGCTGCATCAATGGCAGCCATTTCACGGGCACCAAGTTCATCTTGCACCAGGTTGATCAGCAACAAGCCTGCAGCTAAAACCAACAGCAAGCCAGCGCCGCCAAGGCGCTGCCACCAGTTGGTGTGCCAACCCGACTGACTGGCCGTGAGCGTGCCAGAGCGATGCTGGGCGAATTGAAGGTTGGCGGCTTGTTGTAACACCAGCTTGCGTTTGTCAACCGCTTGCACCCGGGCGGCACGCAGACGCTCTAGGATGTCATGCGGCATATGGTCTGTGGACTCGGTCAGTCGAGCCGTGATCTTGAGACCCAACTGGTTGACCAGCTGCTCTTGGTACTGAATTTGATGGCGGTTCATGGTCGGATCCCTTTGGATTGGAGCGCTTTGGATAAGGCTTGCACAGCGCGCGAACAATGGGTTTTGACGCTGCCCTCAGAGCAAGCCATGGCGGTTGCTGTTTCAAGCACATCCATGCCTTCCCAATAACGCAGCAGAAAGGCTTCTCGTTGACGGTTGGGTAACAATAATAATTGTTCCTCGATCAGACGCAAGGTTTGTGCCTGTTGGCTGCTGGTTTCAGGATTGTCAAAGTCAGCAGAGGGTTCTGCGCTTGACAAGTTCTCCAGAATGTTGAATTCTTCGCCGTCCTGTTCTGTTTCAAAGTCGCTGAAGGATGAAAACAAGGCGTTTTTCACCTTTTGTCGTCTGAACCAATCCAGGGTGGTATTGGACAGGATGCGCTGAAACAACGGTGCCAGCTCTTCAGACGGCTTGTGCCCGTAATGCTCTGCCAGTTTCATCATGCTGTCCTGAACAATGTCGAGCGCTGATTCATCATTGCGGACATGGTAGGCCGTGCGCTTGAATGCACGTCGCTCGACGCTTTTCAGGAAATCGGAGAGTTCAGCAGGGGTGGCCAATAGAATCTCTCAGGCAATAATGCAATTGGGTAAAGTACAACAGGCACAGGACGGATCAATCAAAATCAACGGCAACATTATTGCATTGCGGCGCCAACAGATGCGTGGCACTAATTTACAGTGCGATAATGCGCCTTGCAAATTAAAGCAAACGGGTCAAGGTCCGGCGCAGAAATCAATGCGCTCATGGTTTTGGCCTTAAGTTTCGATGCAACACCACGAGTGTGTGCAAAGAAGCACCCAAGGTTTTTCGTCAGAGAAATTCACAAAGGTTCATCATGGAAATAGCAAAAGCCGAAGTTGCTTCGGTATCAAACTCTTCAAATTCACATCCTTCTGCCAAGAGCAAGCATGCCCTTACTGGCGCTGAGCAAGAGCTCAGAGGTGCAGAAATCCTGATCAAAGCCTTGCAAGCCGAAGGAGTCAAATACGTCTGGGGTTACCCCGGCGGGGCTGTGCTGCACATTTATGACGCTTTTTTCAAGCAGGACACTATCCAGCATGTGCTGGTGCGCCACGAGCAGGCGGCGGTTCACGCAGCAGACGGTTATGCCCGCGCCACTGGCGACGTGGGTGTGGCGTTGGTCACTTCTGGCCCGGGCGTGACCAACGCCGTGACTGGTATTGCCACCGCTTACATGGACAGTATTCCGATGGTGATCGTGAGCGGCCAGGTGCCCACACACGCCATCGGCATGGATGCGTTCCAGGAATGTGACACGGTGGGCATCACGCGCCCGGTGGTCAAACACAACTTTTTGGTCAAGGACGCGCGCGACCTGGCTGAAACCTTGAAAAAGGCGTTTCACATTGCCCGCAGCGGTCGCCCCGGCCCGGTCGTGGTGGATATTCCAAAGGACGTGTCGTTCAAGAAAGTGCCTTACTACGGTTACCCACAGACGGTCGAAATGCGCTCTTACAACCCGGTGCGAAAAGGTCACGGTGGTCAAATCCGCAAGGCTTTGCAATTGTTGCTGGCGGCCAAGCGGCCCTATATTTACACCGGCGGTGGCGTGCTGTTGAGCAACGCTTCCAACGAGTTGCGTCAGTTGGTCGATATGCTGGGCTACCCCTGCACCAACACCTTGATGGGGCTGGGTGCCTACCCGGCCAGCGACCGCAAGTTTTTGGGCATGCTGGGCATGCACGGTACGGTAGAAGCCAACAACGCCATGCAACACTGCGATGTGCTGCTGGCTGTTGGCGCCCGCTTTGATGACCGGGTCATTGGCAACCCCAAGCACTTTGCCCAAAATGAGCGCAAGATCATTCATATTGACATTGACCCATCGAGCATTTCCAAGCGCGTCAGGGTCGATATTCCGATTGTGGGCGACGTCAAGGACGTGTTGTCCGAGATGATTGCCATGATCAAGGAAGGCTCAGTCAAGCCCGATGTCAATGCCCTGGGCGCCTGGTGGGACACCATCGAGGGCTGGCGCAAGCGCGACTGCCTGAAATATGACCACGGCAAGAATGACATCATCAAGCCGCAGTATGTGATTGAAACGCTGTGGAACATGACCAAAGACGCCGACACCTACATCACCTCCGACGTCGGTCAACACCAGATGTGGGCGGCCCAGTACTACCGGTTCGATGAGCCCCGGCGCTGGATCAATTCGGGGGGTCTGGGTACCATGGGGGTGGGCATTCCCTACGCCATGGGCATCAAGCTGGCCAAGCCTGACAGCGAGGTGTATTGCATCACGGGCGATGGCTCGGTGCAGATGTGCATTCAGGAACTCTCCACCTGCTTGCAGTACAACACGCCGATCAAAATCCTGTCACTGAACAACCGCTACCTTGGCATGGTGCGCCAATGGCAGGAAGTTGAATACGAAGGTCGCTACAGTCACAGTTACATGGATGCCTTGCCCAACTTTGTCAAGCTGGCCGAAGCCTATGGCCACGTCGGCATGCTGATTGAGCGGGCTTCGGATGTGGAGCCAGCGCTGCGTGAAGCGCGCAAACTGAAAGATCGCACGGTGTTCATGGATTTCCGCACCGATCCCACGGAAAACGTGTTCCCGATGGTGCAGGCTGGCAAAGGCATCACCGAAATGCTGTTGAGCGCGGAGGACCTCTGATCATGAAACATATCATTGCCGTTTTGCTGGAAAATGAAGCGGGTGCCCTGTCGCGCGTGGTGGGTTTGTTCTCGGCCCGCGGCTACAACATTGAGTCGCTCACGGTGGCCCCCACCGAAGACCCCAGTTTGTCGCGCATGACCATTCAGACCACGGGATCTGATGAGGTGATTGAGCAAATCACCAAACACCTGAACCGTTTGATTGAAGTGGTCAAAGTGGTGGACCTGACCGAAGGCGCTTACGCTGAGCGAGAACTCATGATGGTCAAGGTGCGCGCCGTGGGCAAGGAGCGCGAAGAGATGAAGCGTATGGCGGATATTTTCAGGGGACGCATCATTGACGTGACCGAGAAAAGCTACACCATTGAGCTGACGGGTGACCAAACCAAAAACGATGCGTTTTTGGATGCCATTGAGCGCGGTGCCATTCTGGAGACGGTGCGTACCGGCTCCAGTGGCATTGGCCGTGGCGAGCGGATTTTGCGCGTCTAGTCTAGTTAGTTTGTTAGTCAGTCAGTTGGGGACAGAGCTGAAGATATGTCCCGCAAGTTTTAGTCAGTTGAGGACAGAGCAAATTTGCTGCGCAAATCTTGGTCTGTCCCGCAAGGTAATTAGTTTTTTACAACGGAGTGAGCGATGAAAGTTTTTTACGACAAAGATTGTGATCTGAGCCTGATCAAGGGCAAAACCGTGACCATCATTGGTTACGGCAGCCAAGGCCACGCTCATGCCCAAAACCTGAACGACAGCGGTGTCAAAGTGGTGGTGGGTTTGCGCAAGGGTGGTGCCTCCTGGGACAAGGTTGGCAAGGCAGGCCTCAATGTGATGGAAGTCAATGATGCCGTGAAGATCGCCGACGTGGTCATGATCTTGTTGCCTGATGAGCAAATCGGCGATGTCTATACCAACAATGTGGCGCCCAACATCAAGCCAGGCGCATCCCTGGTGTTTGCCCATGGCTTCAACGTGCACTACAACCAGGTCACGCCACGCGCTGATCTGGACGTGTGGATGGTCGCTCCCAAGGCCCCCGGCCACACGGTGCGCAACACCTACACCCAGGGCGGTGGTGTGCCGCACCTGATCGCCATCCACCAGGACAAGAGCGGCAAGGCACGTGATCTGGCGCTGTCTTACGCCATGGCCAATGGCGGCGGCAAAGCTGGCATCATTGAAACCTCATTCAAGGAAGAAACCGAGACTGATTTGTTTGGTGAACAGGCCGTGCTGTGCGGCGGTGCCGTTGAGCTGGTCAAGATGGGTTTTGAAACCTTGGTCGAAGCTGGTTACGCCCCTGAAATGGCCTACTTCGAGTGCCTGCACGAATTGAAGCTGATTGTGGATCTGATTTATGAAGGCGGCATTGCCAACATGAATTACTCGATCTCGAACAACGCCGAGTATGGCGAATACGTGACCGGCCCTGAGGTCATCAATGCCCAGAGCCGTGAAGCCATGCGCAATGCCTTGAAGCGCATTCAAAATGGTGACTACGCCAAGTCGTTCATTCTGGAAGGCCGCACCAATTACCCCAGTATGACGGCTCGCCGTCGCAACACGGCCGACCATCAAATCGAAATCGTCGGTGGCAAGCTGCGCGCCATGATGCCCTGGATTGCCAAAAACAAACTGGTGGATCAGACGCGTAATTAATAGCAGCGTTTTCCAAAGCAAAGGCCACTTCGGTGGCCTTTGTTATTATGGCGCCACCCTGGGATGAAACGAATGGAAGATGTGAACACACAGAATACGGATCACGCTGATGGTTTGATGCTCAAGAAGCGTCGCAAAGGCATTTACATTCTGCCCAACCTCTTTACGCTGGCAGCACTTTTTGGCGGCTTTTATGCCATTGTGATGGCCATCAATGGTCGTTTTGATCTGGCCGCAGTGGGTGTTTTTTGTGCCATGGTGCTCGACAGTCTGGACGGTCGCATAGCCCGCATGACCAACACTCAAAGCGCGTTTGGCGAGCAAATGGACTCGTTGTCCGACATGGTGTCATTTGGCGCCGCGCCTGCCCTGATCGCTTATGTGTGGGCGCTCAAAGGACTGGGCCGCTGGGGCTGGATTGCGGCGTTTGTCTATTGCGCTTGTGCGGCCTTGCGACTGGCGCGTTTCAACGTCAATACGGCGGTGGTGGACAAGCGTTATTTTCAGGGCCTGCCATCGCCTGCGGCGGCAGCCCTGGTGGCTGGGTTTATTTGGGTGATGACTGATTTGGGCAGCACTGGCAGCCAATGGGCCTGGCCCATGTTTGTCGTATCGCTGTATGCGGGCTTGACCATGGTGACCAATGTGCCGTTTTACAGCTTCAAAGATATCCAGATGAAGCGCAGCGTGCCTTTTGTGGTGATCGTGCTGATTGCCATTGGTATTGCCGTCATCAACATTGACC
>PHCO01000123.1:9478-10568 GCA_002842265.1 Betaproteobacteria bacterium HGW-Betaproteobacteria-18
CCCGCCGATCGTGATGTTTGGTTTGTTTGTGTTTTACGGTTTGAGCGGCTATGTGATTTATTTCTGGCGCAAAGCCAAAGGCATTCCAACCAGCGTTATCAGCACTTCGACCGATGAACCTGACGAGCGCGGTTTGCACAAATGAAACGCAATGTCAGCCGGTGCCGGGCCTCGAAACGCATCGGACCAAGCTGTGTTATATTGAAGTCATGCATCAATTTTCACTACTGCTAACACCAACGTCCTACGGGCGAAGTGGTTAGCGCGTGATTGCATCAACCCCCAAAGCCCGTCAGCCTACGCGACGGGCTTTTTTGTTGCCCATCCCTTCTAAATTGCATTTGTAAAAATCTCCAGGAGAAATGACATGACAGACAAATTGGTAATTTTTGACACCACCTTGCGGGATGGCGAGCAGTCGCCGGGTGCTTCCATGACACGCGACGAAAAATTGCGCATTGCCCGTCAACTGGAACGTCTGAAAGTGGATGTGATTGAAGCGGGTTTTGCAGCCAGCTCCAACGGCGACTTTGAAGCGATCAAGGCCATTGCCCATGCCATCAAGGACGCCACCGTGTGCTCTTTGTCACGCGCCAATGACCGGGACATTACCCTTGCGGCTGATGCTGTGCAAGGTGCCAACCGGGCGCGCATTCACACCTTTATTGCGACATCTCCCGTGCACATGGAGAAAAAGCTCCGCATGACACCCGAGCAAGTACTGGAGCAGGCCAGACAGGCGGTGCGCTTTGCCCGCAACCGGGTGGCAGACATTGAGTTCAGTGCCGAAGATGCTTACCGCAGTGAAGAGGATTTTTTGTGCCGGGTGATTGAGGCTGTCATCAACGAAGGCGCCACCACCATCAACGTGCCAGACACGGTGGGTTATGCCATTCCTGAACTGTATGGCAACTTTATCAAACGCCTGCGCGAGCGTGTCCCGAACTCTGACAAGGCGATTTGGTCGGTGCATTGTCACAACGACCTTGGCATGGCAGTGGCCAATTCGCTGGCGGGTGTCAAGATTGGCGGCGCACGCCAAATTGAATGCACCATCAATGGCCTGGGTGAACGCGCTGGCAACTGCAGT
>PHCO01000454.1 GCA_002842265.1 Betaproteobacteria bacterium HGW-Betaproteobacteria-18
ATGGGCCGCCAGATCGTCGACCGTATCGACAATGGCGGCATAGAGGTCGCGAGTGGAAGCGATCGCGCCATCATGCACCTCGGCTGCGCTCAGCACCTTGCCGTTGGCCGCCTGCAGCGGCCGCGTGGCCGTTGTGCTGGCGACCACGGTGACGGCATAGCCCAGATTGAAGGCGCCGTGCGCGGTGGAATTGATGCACATGTGGGTCATGAAGCCGGCCAGTACCAGGTTCTTGATGCCGGCGGCTTTCAGGTGCTGATCCAGATCGGTCTGCACGAAGGAATTCGGGTAATGCTTGACGATCACCGGTTCACCGGCAATCGGCGCAACCTCATCGGCAATCGCGCCGATCGGGGCCGTGATGTCATACGGTGTGCCCGGTCCGGCATCGTGCTGGATATGAAAAACAGGGATGTTCAAGGCCCGCGCCAGCTTCAGCAGTTTTTGCGCTTCCAGCAGTGCCGCTTCAACCCTGGTCAGCTGCATGATGCCGCTGCGATACGTGTTCTGGCAATCGATCATGATCAAGGCGGAGTCCTTCAGCGGGGTCAGTTGCAGGCCGAGTCCGAGCAGTTCGCGCAACGTGGTGGAAGCTTGAGTCATGGTGTTTCCTTGATGCGGTGAAAAATGCAGTGATTACATGAATCGACATGATGCAGGCAGCGATGGTTCAAGGCAAGGTGGAGTTGCATGCGCGTGGCCCATGCGCGTGGCCTAAGCGCCGTCATGATGCTATGCTGATAAGGTCATTACGGATTGATGCCCATGCAGATGCAACGCTTTATATCCCTGATCATTTTCGCATTCGGCTGGCTGCTGGCAGGTATGCCATCCAGCCTTGCCGCCACATTCGAACTGCCGCCCGAAGGCGAAGATGCCATCGGCGAGATAAGCTTTGTTGTCGCTAGCGAAGCTGACACGCTACTCGACATCGCCCGCCGGCACGGCCTCGGTTATAACGAGATCACCCGCGCCAATCCGGGCATCGACCCCTGGCTGCCGCGCGAAGGCACGCTCGTCATCCTGCCGACCCAATATGTGTTGCCGAAAGCGCCGCGCCGCGGCCTGGTGCTGAACATCCCGCAGATGCGCCTGTTCTACTTCATCGAGCCGAAGAACGGACAACCCGGCAAGGTCATCACGCACCCGATGGGCATC
>PHCO01000455.1 GCA_002842265.1 Betaproteobacteria bacterium HGW-Betaproteobacteria-18
TATCAGGTAGAGGGGAACACCATAATTCCTCCCAGACAGATTGATGGGATCCTTGCCCCATTTACCGGCAAGGACAAGGATTTCGGTGATGTCCAGCAGGCGATCGAAGCGCTGGAGGATGTCTACCGGTATCGCGGTTATTATGCGGTCAAGGTGCTGCTGCCGGAGCAGGAGCTTCAGGGCGGTTCCGTGACCCTGCGGGTAGTGGAGGCAAAGATCGGCACGGTCGTCATCGAGGGGAACAGCCACTACGATGCCGCCAACATCCGCGGCGCCGTACCCGGCCTCAAAGAGGACAGCTTTCCGGATATCGATCGTATCTCCTCCCAGATACGCGTCGCCAACGAGAACCCTGCCAGGAAGATGCAGATGCAGCTGGAAGAAGGGGATACCGATGACCGGGTAAATGCCGTGATAAAGGTGGCGGACGAACGTCCCTGGAAGATTGCCTCCTTCATTGAGGACACGGGGACCGAGGACACCGGCACCCTGCGTCTCGGCTTCCTTGCCCAGCACGCCAACCTGTTCAACAGCGACCATCTGCTCACCCTCCAGTACATAACCTCACCAGACCATATGGAACAGATGAACATCTACAGCCTGGGCTATCGCATCCCTTTCTATACCCTGGGCGATTCCCTCGACCTCTATGCCGGCTACTCCGACGTGGACTCCGGATCGGTCAGTTCCGGCATCCTCAACCTTGCAGTCAGCGGCAAGGGGACCTTCGGCGGTTTTCGCTACAACCTGAACCTGGCCCGTATAAGCTCCTATGATCACAAGATTATTGTTGGTTTCGACTACCGGGCATTTGAGAACAGCGTACTCCTCGCCGGGGTGCAGCTGGGAAGCGATACCGAAACCCACACTGCTCTGCTCGGATACGCCGGGAATTTCAGCGGCCCGGCAGGTGAAGCAGGGTTCTGGGTGAACATCTCACAGAACATCCCGAGCAGCGGCAACGGCAGCAGAAGCGCGTTCGAGCGGATAAGGACCGGCGCCGCAGATGATTTCACCACCTTCAAGGCCGGAATCAATGCGGTCGCTATCCTCCCCGCCGACTGGCAGGGGCGCTTTACAACAACCGGACAGTACACCACGGCGGCCCTCATCCCTGGTGAGCAGTTCGGAATAGGCGGACAGGGCTCTGTCCGTG
>PHCO01000456.1 GCA_002842265.1 Betaproteobacteria bacterium HGW-Betaproteobacteria-18
ACATGCATTTTTCGACCTCGAACAGCGACCAGGTGGGAGCCATCAAGCTTCGTATCTACGGGTCGATCAAGCTCTGGCGCAAGTGCCACGCGCAGCTCTTGCTTGACTCGATCGCCGCAGCGTTTGGCAAACGCACCAAGAGTGCGTCCGCTACGCGGGAGACGTTCAACTCATCGGTGCCAGTCGCTTTCATGACCGTTCAGACCGTTGCCGGCGTGCGTTGGGAAGGCCGATTCAACGGGCGGCCCTATGTCAACGGCTATGCAGGGGTGATGCGTCTTTTGGACAGCGAACCTCGACTGGACCGCATTCCCACTTTGTCGGAGCTGGGCTACACCGAAAGCCAGATCTCACTCATCCAGCCCGCGGTGTTGACGAACTTTGGTCTCATCATCATTTTTGGGTCCACGGGCAGCGGCAAATCGACATCCCTGCGAACATTTCTGACCAGGGTAATGGACCCGGAGACGGTTCAAATCTATACGGTGGAGAACCCGGCTGAATACCCCATGCCGAACGTCATCCAGTTCAGCTTGCCGGTGGACGTGATGAAGTCCAGCGAGGAGATCCAGCACAACTTCACGGCGGTTCTGCGCGACACGATGCGTATGGACCCGGATGTGGGCATGGTCGCTGAGCTTCGCGACTACGAAACTGCCCGCCTGGCGGCCGAACTGACCCAGACCGAGCATAGGTGCTTCACAACTTGCCACGGCGGCGGTGCTGTGGCTGGCCTCTCGCGTCTCTGCGGCAGCGAGTTGCAGATGCAGCCCGACACGTTGGCTGGCCCGAAGTTTTTGTCGGCCTCGATCTACCAGCGCCTACTGCCCGTCCTGTGCCCGAAGTGCAAGCTCCCTGCCAGTCATCCCGAGCACGGGATCAAGGCGTCCAAGCAAGAGCTGCTGCGTAACAAGTACAAGCTGGATACCGGAACCATGTTCGTGGCCAACCCCAACGGCTGCGACCACTGCAAGCCCAAGGTCTATGGCCTCAAGGGCAACGGCACGCTGGGCGTCACGGTGGTTGCAGAGATCCTGCTGCCCACATCCGAAATACGCGCCGCGATCTTGCAGCGGGATTGGCCAGCAGTTGAGGCAATCTGGCGCGATCAACGTCGCTCTGGCTTCGGTGAAGCCGATATGCGCGGCAAGACGGC
>PHCO01000124.1 GCA_002842265.1 Betaproteobacteria bacterium HGW-Betaproteobacteria-18
GGGCGGCGCAGAAGTCGTCAATCTGCCGACGCTCGCCCTGAATCTGCTGCAACTGGCGCTGCGCCTGTTCGGCGATGCGGGCAGCGAGGGTGCGGGCGATGTGGTGTTGCTGGTGCTGCTCGCCATGCCGGGTTTCCCGCTCGGCGTGCAGTGCTTTCAATTCGCCTTCGGTTTGCCGGGTGGCGGCGTCGGCCTGCTGCCAGTTCAGGTGCAAGGGCTTCAGGGCTTCGGCCGGTTCGCTGGCAGCCAGCCGGCGCAATTCGGGGGCGGCCGTTTCAAGTGCCGTGTTGGCTTCGTTCAGCTTGCCTTCGGCCGCCTTGGCTTCTTGTTCGCCTTGCGCGAGATCGAGCCGCCACTGGCGTTGGCTCTGGGTGTGCTGATGCTGACGCTGGATTTCAGTCAGCTGCGTATCAAGCTGCCCCACCGCCAGTTGCATCGCGGCGCGTTGTTCGGCCGTGAGCAATTCCATGCCATCGGCGCGCGCCTTGAGCTGGTCGAGTTGCCCTTTGGTGTCGCGCGCCTGCTCAAAAACCCGGCGCGAAATGTCACCGTAAATTTCGCTGCCGGTCAGCTCTTCCAGCAACTCTGCCCGCTCGTTGGCATTGGCGTTCAGAAACGCGGCAAAACCACCCTGGGCGAGCAGCATGGACTTGGTGAAGCGGGGGAAGTCCAGGCCAGTGATCTCGGCAATGCGCCTGAGCTTGTCATTGCTCTGGCTGCTCAGAATCGTGCCCGTGCCGCTGGCGCGGTCCACGCTGGCCAGTTCCACCTTGGGGGCCTGCAGCGCACCGTCCACCTTGTCGCGGGCGCGGCGCTGGCTCCAAAAAGCGCGGTACACAGCGCCCTTGACCTCAAACTCCACCTCGGCCAGGCAGTCCACCGTGTGGCGCGTCATGATGTCGTTGGCCGAGGCGGAGATGCTTTTCAAGCGCGGTGTCTCGTGGTACAGCGCCAGGCAAACAGCATCCAGCAAGGTCGATTTACCCGCACCTGTGGGTCCGGTGATGGCAAACAAGCTGTTGTCGGAAAAGGGGGCTTTGGTGAAATCGATGGTCCACTCGCCTTTGAGCGAGTTGAGGTTTTTCAGGCGCAGGCTCAGAATTTTCATGCGGCAGCTTCGGTGAGGCTGGCCACGATTGCGCGGTAGCGCTGGCCCAGGGCCAGTTGCAGTTCTGGCGTCAGTTCTTCTTGCGCCAGTCGGCGCGCAAAGACATCGTCGGGGCTGAGTTCATCCAGGGTTTCGCTCACCGCACCGGCGATGCTGACTGCCTCATTACCGCGCTGGCGGCGTACCCGCAACACATCCACGGGCAGGCCTTGGGTCATGGCTTCGATGCGCGCGGGCAGGTCAGCCAAGTAGTCGTCTTCAGCCACGGTGACTTCAAGCCACACCGATTGTTCGGGAGAGCCTTCCAGGGCGGCCGCGCTGATGGCAGCGGCCAGTGTCAGCAGGTTTCCGCTGACAGAGATCAGTGGCTGAAACCGGGGCACCAACAAGGGCGTAATAGCAGTCAGCCCGTCCGCACCCAGGTCCACCAACAACATCTCTTTTTGCTGCCTCGCTTCGTCAAACCCCAGCGGGATGGGCGAGCCGCAGTAGCGGATGTGGTCCAGCCCGCCCACCTTCTGCGGCTTGTGGATGTGCCCCAGCGCAATGTAGTCAACCGGCGGAAACGCAGCCGTAGGATAGGCATCGAGTGAGCCCACATAGATCTCGCGCACGGACTCATTGCTGCTGGCCCCCACGGTGGTGAGATGCCCGGTGGCAATCAGCGGCACGGCGCGACCCAGCTCTTTCTGCAGTTCTGCCTGGCGTGCGCGGCCTGCTTCATGGACCGATTGGTAATAGGCCTGAATGGCGGCTTGCATGGACTGCTGCTTTTCCTCGGCGCTTTGCCCGGCCTGGCTTTGCAGTACGTCACGGGGGCGGATGAAAGGCACCGCGCAGACAATGCAGCCGGCCTCACCCTTGCCACCCAGCAAAGGCAGCACGACGACCTGGCTAGCAGCATCGTTAACCTCAGCGACCACAGTAGTGCTCAGGCAGGCCAGCATGGCGCGGCTCTCGCCCAGGGTGGCCACCGAATCATGGTTGCCCCCAAGCAGTAGCAGTGCAACACCCGCGCTGTGCAGTCGGACCACCAATTGGTTGTAGAGCTCGCGCGCATAGCTGGGGGGCGCGCCTGTGTCGAAGATGTCGCCTGCGATGAGCACCGCATCCACCGCATGCGCATCAACCTGGATCAACACCCAGTCGATCAAGGCTTGATGCTCCGCCTGACGGCTCTTACCCATGAAGTGCTGGCCTAGATGCCAATCGGAAGTGTGGAGGATGCGCATGTTTTGTTGGTCAGGTATGGGTGCATAAGGAGAGAACTATTCTGAGGCTGAAATCAACTGTCAGAGTCGCCTCGTGTTTTGCTCTGTTTTTAATGACGGCTTGCGCAATATCCACGAGGGCTACCGGTCAATTTAACATCAACCCTGCGACAAGTACTTATCCAGCAATGTTTGCACGGCATCCGCCTGCAGCACATCCCGGCGGCGTTCAAGTGCGTCGCGCTGGGCTTGTTTGGTTAGCCATCAATTACCATCGCCCAGTCCCATTTCGTCCATTAACGGGCACCTACGGAGAAAATTATGTTCAGTCATGTGATGGTCGGTGTGAATGACCTTGAGGTCTCAAAGAAGTTTTACGACGCGCTGCTCGGCACACTGGGTATTGGCCCGGGGCTTGCCAACAAGAGCCGTCATTTCTACCGCAGTCCCACCGGCACGTTCGGCATCACCACGCCCATCAATGGCGAGCCCGCTACCCATGGCAATGGCAGCACCATCGGGTTTACTGCGGCATCCCCGGAGCAGGTGGATGCATTCCACGCCGCCGGCGTTGCCAATGGCGGCACCCCCTGTGAAGACCCCCCGGGGTTCCGCGAAGGCGGGGCGGTCAAGCTCTACCTGGCATATTTGCGTGACCCCGACGGCAACAAGATTTGCGCGTTGCACCGGCCGGCCAAATAGACAGGAGCGCACCATCCCGGAACCCATGACCCGCGCCCCACACGCGGTTTTCCGCCTGCGCACCGCCCGTCTGGCGCGCGCTGTCAAACCTTTTCGCGCCCGTGGCGGCCCGGCCGAGCGTTGCCCCGGTTGCCGGGTAATGCACAGCCACTGCCTGTGCGACCTGCGCCCCAACGTGCCCACGCGCGCCGGCATGTGCCTGCTGATGGCCGACATCGAGCCGCTCAAGCCCAGCAACACCGGCTGGCTGATTGCCGATGTGGTGGCCGACACCTTTGCATTTGGCTGGGCCCGCACCGAAGTTGACCCGGCTCTGTTGGTGCTGTTGGGCGACCCGCAATGGCAACCCTATGTGGTGTTCCCCGGAGAGTTTGTGGCGCCCGAGCGGATGGTGACCGCGCTGCTGCCCGATGTTGCCACCGATGGGCATCCGGCCAAGCGCCCGCTGTTTGTGTTGCTGGACGCCACCTGGTCCGAGGCGGGCAAGATGTTTCGCAAAAGCCCCTACCTGAACCACTTGCCGGTGCTGAGTTTGCACCCCGCGCAGCTCTCAAACTATCGCCTGCGCCGCTCCAGCCGCACCGACCACTTTTGCACCTCCGAGGTCGGCGCCCTGTGCCTGGACCTGGCCGGTGAGCCACACGCGGCCGAGGTGTTGGCCGCTTACCTGGATGTGTTCACCCTGCACTACCTGCAGGCCAAAAACCAGCAGCCGGTGGATGGGGAAGATGCGGCGCATTTGCGTTTGCGGGATTTGGGTTTGCCGAAGGGTGCCGCAGGGCGACAATCACCCTCCAACACAAAGAGCCCCCCATGACCCAAGACCAGAATCCCCCCAACGAATTGAACACGACGGCGCTGTGCGATGCGTGCGCCGGCATCCAGCGCAACTGGCGCCGCGCGCCCGGGCATGCCGAGCTGATGCAAGGCGTCAACCGCAAGGAGCCGCGCCGCCACGGCCAGGTCACCATCACCCGCTACGTATGCGAACGCTGCGCCGCGGTGTGGGACTACGAGAACGACAAGACCAACCCCCACGCCGGTTGGTCGCTGGTGGGCCAATTGGACGCTGCCCAGTGATATTGCGTCCATGACCACCCGCCTGGCGCTGGACACCAAAGCCATCTCCCTGATGGCGCTGCTGTGCGCCATTTGGGGCATGCAGCAAGTGGTGCTCAAAGCCACCGCCGCCGACATTGCGCCCATCATGCAGATTGCGCTGCGCTCGGGCGTGGCCGCAACGCTGGTGGCGCTGGTGATGGCGTGGCGTGGCGAGCGCATGAACCTGCGCCACACCACGGCCTCGCACATGGTGGTGTTTTTGTACACCGCGCCCCTGTTTGGCATCGCCTTTGGCGCCTGGCTGCTCCGGGATCCGATCGAGGCGAGCTTTTTGCTGGGTGCCGTGCCGGTGCTGATCGGCATCGTGCTGGTGAGCGGTGGCGTGGTTTCCGTCAAATCCGAAAGCATTTCATGACGCGCATGCGTGGATGGGGTTTGTTGCTGGCGGTGGGCGTACCGCTGCTGATATTTTTCAGCTGGTCGCGCCTGGGGGCTGAAAAATCGCGCATCAATCTGGAACGGTTTGAGGCGTGGGCGGCAGCCGCCGGAGATGCCACCGCACTGACCCTGCCCCTGGTGAAATACTTTCTTGAAAACGGCAAACTGGCGGAGTCGGGCGATGTCACCATGCCCGCCATCCCCGAAAAGAGCGGGATCAAAGCGTGGACGGTGCAGGCCGACAGTACCGTTCGGGTTGATCTGGATGCCAAGATCGATGGTCGCCCGGTGCAGCTCACCTACGTGCCCGTCGTCAGGTCAGCCACAACCATTTTTTATGATTGCGTGAGCCCGTTTTCAACCGCTGAGGTGGGGAGAATCTGCCCCACCAACGTGCTGCAGTCTGTAGCCGCCATCCCTGATCAGTTGGCGGCCAACGCCCAAATCTTGCATGCACTCCCCGCCGTGGTGAGCGCAGCCGGTGTCAGCTTGCACGCGGACACGGCGACTGGCAGTGTGGTGGTGGTGCCGCAGGACGCCGCCAGGCTCAACGACTGCGGTTTTCAGTGCGTCAAGCCGCAAAGCTGCGCCACACCGCGCCCCCTGGCGTGCAGCCAATGGTTCGACAAAGGCGATAGCGGCTGGCTTGAAGTCGCAGCGACTTCCGATGATTTTCCGGGCTACCGCTTTGCCACGCGCGGTGAGGCCGACAAAGCTTGCGCGCAGTCGCTGGGCGATGGCTACAAGGTGCTTGGCGCGTCCAGCATCAGCGGTGTCTTCAAGCTGGTCGGCGGCAATGAGTACTGGGTACACAACGAGATGAAAGCCGAGGCCAACTGCTGGAAAACCGATCCCCCATAGGCAGGTACAGCCCTTTTTTCTTGGGCCCGTCTGGCAACCCGATTGAGATCAAGGGGTTTTCAAGTCTCGATGGCGTGTTTGCCACATGGACAATAGCCCCCTGAACACCTACAAGGCAAAACCCGAATGAAACCACCCGCCAGACTGCAACTCCTCATTGAAGAAGGCCTGATCGACAGCGTGGTGCGCCAGCTCATGAGCGGCAAGGAAGCCATGGTGTTTGTGGTGCGCTGCGGCGACGAGACGCGTTGCGCCAAGATCTACAAAGAGGCCACCCAGCGCAGCTTTCGCCAGGCGGTGGACTACACCGAAAACCGCAAGGTCAAAAATACGCGCACCGCACGCGCGATTGGCCGGGGCAGCAAGTTTGGCCGGCAGGAGCAGGAGGCCGCCTGGCAAAGCGCCGAGGTCGATGCGCTCTACCGCCTGGCTGCCGCCGGTGTGCGGGTGCCGCGGCCCTACAACTTCTGCGATGGCGTGCTGCTGATGGAACTGGTGACCGACGCCCACGGCGACGCAGCCCCGCGCCTGAACGACGTGGACTTTGCGCCCGGGCAGGCGTTACAGCACCACGCCACGCTCATCAAAGAAGTGGTGCGCATGCTGTGCGCGGGGGTGGTGCATGGCGATTTGTCCGAGTTCAACATCCTGCTGGCGCACACGGCAGGCGTGGATGGCGCCGATGGCGTGGACGAGCCCGTCATCATCGACCTGCCGCAGGCGGTGGACGCCGCCGGCAACAACCACGCCCAGCGCATGCTGCTGCGCGACGTGGCCAACCTGCGCGACTTCTTCGGCCAGTTTGCACCTGAGCTGCTAACCACCCAATACGGCCCCGAAATGTGGCACCTGTACCAGGCCGGTTTGCTGAGCAACGAGTTGGTGCTGACCGGCCGCTTCGAGCGCGCGCAGGCCAATGTCGATATGCAAGCGGTGCTGCGCGAGATCGATGACGCCCGCGCAGAAGATGCGGCGCGCAGGCTGCGCATGCAGACGGCGCTAACATAATCCGGGACAAGCCGCGCACATTCCAAGGAACCCCCATGACCGATCTCTCTGCTTTTGCCATCACCCGCAAATGGCCCGCCCGGCACCCGGACCGGCTGCAACTCTACTCGCTGCCCACGCCCAACGGCGTCAAGGTGTCGATCATGCTGGAGGAATGCGGCCTGCCCTACGAGGCGCACCTGGTCAGCTTCGAAACCAACGACCAGCTCTCGCCCGAATTCGTCGCCACCTTTCCCAACAACAAGATCCCTGCCATCCTGGACCCCAACGGCCCCGGCGGCCTGCCGCTGGCGCTGTTCGAGTCAGGGGCGATTCTGCTGTACCTGGCCGAGAAAACCGGGCAATTCCTGCCGCTTGACGCAGCAGCGCGCTACCAGACCATCCAGTGGCTGATGTTCCAGATGGGCGGCATCGGCCCGATGTTTGGCCAGCTGGGCTTCTTCACGATATTTGCCGGCAAAGACTTCGAGGACAAACGCCCTCGCGAGCGTTATGTGGCCGAATCAAAGCGCCTGCTGGGCGTGCTGAACCAGCATCTGGAACACCGTGCCTGGGTCATGGGCGACGCCTACAGCATTGCCGACATGGCCATCTTTCCCTGGGTGCGCAATTTGATCGAGCGCTACCACGCGGGGGATCTGGTGGGCATGCAGGACTTTGCCCATGTGACGCGGGCGCTGGCGGCGTTTGTGGCGCGACCCGCGGTGCAGCGCGGGCTGGTGGTGCCGCAACGGGCTTGAGGGGTATGAACTGGTGCGGCTGGCGGGGATCACATATTAGGCTACAGCCAGCATGGATGCTAGGTTCATGACAGTGAAATTAGAAAAGTACCGTTAAAAGTACCGTCATTTATAAAAGTATCCCATTTTGACACTGTGCAATGGGTGTGCCAGCATCAATAAAAAGAAAACCCGCCGAAGCGGGTTGCTTCCATCGCCCAGTGTATTACGCCGCCTTCTTTTCAGGCGTTGCGTCTCGCTGAATCCGTTCTTTCCGGTCAGACGCCCCTCCAAAAGCCATCGACTGCTTCTTTTCGGTCATGACCTTCGTGGCGTACTCTCGCATTACTCGTTTTGCTTCGCACTCGGCGTAGCGCATTAGAGCAATCCTCATCAACGGCTGGTACCCCAATCCTTCAAGCTGAGCAATCACCTTAAAGTCCTCGATCACAGACTTTGGCAGCCTGATCGAGATCAATTGCATTCCAGTTGCTTCCTGAATCTCGGCAGTTTTCGCCTCGGAGACAATCTTGGCATTTTCCAAGGTCTCCCCAAGCTCGCCGCCCTCCCATGCTTCCATGGTTCCCGGCTTCTTGGTCTTTGTCATTGCTATCACTCCTGTTTCTTGCTAAGTTGACTGTATATATGTTGGGTCTTGATATTGGCATCAAAAGCCGACTTCAAATAAATATTTCCATCACGACAAACAAAAATTACCTTGAGAAGTCTACCTCTGTCCGTTGTGGCAATAAACCACTCCGTCGGAGGCTCTGTACGATGGTCCTCCTGAGTATCCTCTAGGTAAGGGCCATCATGATTCATAAAGCACTCATGTACCTCCCCCTCCTTTACGTGGTGCTTGTCATCAAGCTTGTCCCTGATATCTGGTGCGATTATTAGGTTCTTAATCATGTCGACCATTGTATATACACTACGGCAGATTGGCACATCGATTTATAGGTATTTCCCCCTATGCGCATCGGATCTGGTTGATATTTGTCATGTTCAGCCCAAGTTTCACCAAGCGTTTACCACTCTTCGCCGCCGCCCTGCCATAAAGCTGCAACCTTCTACAGCCAATCAACCTGCATAGATCATCTAACCCGACAGTCACGCCAAATTACACGCCTTTTATGCCTCTAGCCCTTACAGAACGTGCGCAAGAAGCTACCAAATAGATAGCGTTTTTTCCGCCAAAAACAAGCCTGACAACTACACCAGCAAGCCGCCGCCGGCAGGCGGCGTGTCTTGGCGCGGTTCTGAGGGAGCCCCCTCGGGGGGCGGACGGGCAGACCGCGCGGGCGATGCTGCGAAGCAAGCAAGCCCCAGGGGTGGGCGGGGGCAACCACAAGATACATGGCGAAGCCACTGACCAAAATAATGCGCGTAGCGCCTGACTAATGCCACGGTGCCAGCACACCACCAGAGCGACAGGCGGCGGCGTGTAGGGCGCGCAGCGACCGGGGAACGCCGACGACTGGCGACCGCTCCAGCGAAGGCAATTTTGCATAACGCCTGCTGCGTAAACCCGAAGGGCGCGAAGCGGTGCGGGGACACAAAAGGAGCTTGCGACTGACTGGCCATGCACTTTATGCAGTGCGGCGTTATGTAATTTTGCCGTAGCTGTGGATCACCAACAGCGGTGGAACTGGGATGCCAGCACGATGCGCCAGCGAGCCGAGACCAACACCCAGCGCCACAGCGCTCTGACTGACCGCTGCGAAGCACATGCTTTCATTTGGTGTGACTCTGCAAGGGCGGTACGCCGCCTTTGCGGCTGACTGGCACAACCGGCCTCACGAACTGGCGACAAGTGACGATGCGCCTCTGTGACCAAGCGAAGCGACTCACGGGGGTGCATGGTCACGCTGCTGGCCATGGCGTCGCCAGCACGATGCGCCAGCGAGCCGAAGCCAATGGCCTTGGCATGGCGGTATTCCGCCTTGCCAACTGACTAAACCAACCGACCGTCGAGCCCGCGAAAGCAGTGGTACTGGTTGCCCTGCCATTGGCGCAAAGCGCCTTTCTGTGGGCAGGGTAACCGGTACGACTGCGCTGCACGCCGAAGCTGCCGGCGTATCGGCCATATCCGCGCTCCAGCGCGCTGACCAACACTTGCGAAGCACTGGCGATGTAACTCACTGGCACCTGTGCGGGGCGCAGCAGCGCCGCGCGGCATGACCGCGTTGGTGGAGGATGGCGCTTTCGATAGCGCGCCGCTGGGCTGGAGTTCCTTGCCGCCTGCGCAGCACTGATATTTATATGGTTTCTAGCCTGTAGCCCTCGTAGATAATGCGTAAGCAGCTATCAATTAAGTAGCAAATTGGCCCAATA
>PHCO01000125.1 GCA_002842265.1 Betaproteobacteria bacterium HGW-Betaproteobacteria-18
ATGCCGACCGCAAAACCGGTGGCGGCCAGCACCACCATGGTCAGTGTGGCACCAAAAAAACCGGTGCCGCAGAGCGCCAGCAACACCGCCGCAGCAGACATCGACAGTGCCACCACGCGGTCACTGTGGCGCGATTTGGCCGCCACGAAACCACCGACAAACATGCCCAAAGCGCCACACAGCATATAGGCCGTGAGCGTCAGCGTGGCCGACTCAAAGCTGATGCCGTGCATGGCCTTGAGGATGGACACCGAAAAACTCTGCACCACCGCCAGCGTCATGGTCGAGAGCAAAAAGAAGGCGAAACACCACCACACCACCGGCAGCTTCATGAACGCCATGCTGTGCTCGGCGGGTGTGTCGGTGTGGTGCACCACCGCCTGTGTTTTGAGCTTGTCGCGTTGCACCCATAACAGCGCCAGCACGCCGACATACAGCAGCGCCGCCGCCACATAGGCCGTGCGCCAGTTGCTCAACGTGGTGATCGTGGCAAAAAACACCGGCGCCGCCGCCCAGCCCAGATTGCCGGTCAGGCCATGGGCACTGAAAGCATGACCCAGCCGTGGCGCCGAGACACGCTGGTTCAATATGGTGAAATCCACCGGGTGAAAGGTGGCATTGGCCAGGCCAGCCAGCGCCGCCACCAGCACCAGCCCGCTGTAGCTGGTCACCGTAGAAGCCAGCAGCGCAGCCATGGCAAACAAGGCCAGCGCCGCAAACAGCATCGGCCGCGCGCCAATTTTGTCCACCACAAAGCCGGCCGATGCCTGGCCCAGCCCCGAGACCACAAAAAACACGCTCATGAGTGCACCCAGTTGCGAAAAGTTCAGGCCAAATTCGACCATGAACACCGGAAACAGCGGCGGCAACAACAAGTGGCCGAAATGCGATGACGCGTGCGCCAGCCCCACGAGCCCGATGATGGTGGCGTCCTGCTTGAGCGGAACGGAGATAGGTAAGGTTTGGCTGGCTACGGTCATGCCCGGATGTTAGCGGGTGCCAGCAGATCCAGGAACAGTCAACTTGAATATCTGATCAAAACCGTGCAACCCATAAACGACACTGCGCGCGACCTGCTGCCCCATTTGCTGCAAAGACAGCCTGGCGCAATTGCTACTACCTGCGCCGGCCACTGCGCGGGCTGACAGGCGACATTCCCATCTATGCCATCAACCAGGCAGGCCTGGCCCAGCAGGCTGGCTTATTGACACTGCTCGAACCCGACCGCACCCTGTTGGACGTTGCCGCCCTGGGCTGGGCTGGCCTGTAGAGAAGGAATTTGCACTGGGGGTGTGGGACGGCAGACTGCCCTACCCGCTGCAGGACATGCGCCCACAAGGTTTTCTTGGCCGGCTGTTTGCCCAATTGGAAGCCAGGAATCTGGCCGTGCCGGACAACCCGAAAAATTGGAGCGATAACGACACCCTGTACATCCTGATGCAAAAAGGGGTTGACGCCAGCGGCAATCTGATCGTGGGCGACACCGCCCTGCAGTTGTGGCTACAGGCCAAAACAGCGCCAGCGAACATCCTGACACCCGGGTCCGTGGCACCTGGCTACGCCACGATGGCCGACAACGTCACCAGGCAGGGCGTTGCGGGTTCCAGCGCGGCGGGTGAATTCCCAAAATTTACCGCCCTGCGCGAGCTACCTGGCGCGACAACACCCATGTGATTGTGAAATTTTCAGCGGCTGACAGTTCCAGCACGGTGCAGCGCTGGGCTGACCTGCTGGTGTGCGAACACCTGGCACTGGAAGCGGTGCGCAGCATTCCCGGCGTTCAGAGCGCGCGCAGCCGCATCCTGAGGCACCAGGGGCGCACTTTTCTGGAGGTGGAGCGCTTCGATCGGCATGGCCTGTTTGGCAGAAGCCCGTTGTGCAGTCTGGAAACGCTGGAAGCCAGCCTGCTGGCAAAAACCAGCACCGACTGGGGTGACGCCGGTGAACTGGCGCGCAACTATTTTGCGCACCATGACTACCTGGATTCTGATCTTCTAAATAATGCTGATTCGCAATTTTTATTGGGCGGCATTTTGGTGTCCGTCCTGGTATTACTTGGAATGCAGCAGGTAAGGCCGCTTTAAGAGCTAGTCAGAGCACCGCCTCCAGGCCTTTGCGATCCAGCAAATTAAGCAGTTTCAGCGACGGGCCACTTGGGTGTTTTTCACCAATTTCCCATTTCCGAACCGTTGACAAGCTTGTATTGAGCACGGCGGCTAGCACAGCCTGACTCAATTGAAGGTGGTCACGCAACGCACGAATTTTCCCGCTGTCGTAATCAGGAATGGGGTCAAGACAAAGCGCATCAAACTTGTGCATATTGCGTTTGTCAATGAAGCCCAGTCGATGAAGATCACTGGCTGTCTCGTGGACAGCATCGAAAATTGGGCTCTTGGCTTTAGATTTTGTCGTCATTGCAAATTTCCTGTAGTGCGCCGTCCGCAACAGCTTCATTGATCTGTTGCCCTGTGATGGACAACAACTGGGCAGCGATTCCTTTCAGTGCTTCCAGTTCATCGTCAGCAATGTTGGCGCGATCATTTTTTTCAAAACCGTAGACGAAAAACCAGCGGTTCCCTTTATTGGTTGCAACCAACGTTCTGACTCCGCCACGCTTGCCACGTCCGGCGAGCCCAACACGCTTCTTGACAACACCACCCCCTAAGTCGGCATCAATCAGTCCGTGCATCATTTCGGACACTGCCGCGCAGAGAGCCTCGTCTTTCAACTCTGTTTTGCGCATCCATCTGCTGAAATAACGGGTTTTGAATACGCGGCTCATTATCAAATTATGCCACTTGGTGATATAGATGACAAGGCATCCGAATACATCTGGCGATCAGAAAAAGGTTAGAGCCAGCCCGATCTGAATCAGGCTGGCTCCGGCATCATTAAAACCCTTCTCACACGAAGCTGAACTGCCCCGGTGCGCGGATCGGGTCGACATCGACGTGGATGGTGTCTTTAGGCGCAAACTTGCCTTCCAGCAGCAACTTGGACAGCGGGTTTTCCAGCCGCTGCTGAATCGCGCGTTTGAGCGGTCGGGCACCAAACACCGGGTCGAAGCCGACCTTGGCCAGTTCAGCCACGGCGGCCTCGCTCACCACCAGACCCAGCTCCATGTGCTCCAGGCGAGCTTTCAGCACCGCCAGCTGGATGCGGGCAATGTCGGCAATGTGGCTGGCATCGAGCGAATGGAACACCACCGTTTCGTCAATGCGGTTCAAAAACTCGGGACGGAAGTGGTTCTTGAGCTCACCGGTCACCGCTTCCTTGACGTCTTCATAGTCCTGGCCCACCATGGCCTGGATCATCTGCGAGCCGATGTTGCTGGTCATCACGATCACGGTGTTCTTGAAGTCCACGGTGCGGCCCTGGCCGTCGGTCAGGCGGCCGTCGTCGAGCACCTGCAGCAGCACGTTAAAGACATCGGGGTGGGCTTTTTCGACCTCGTCGAGCAGCAGCACGCTGTAGGGTTTGCGGCGCACGGCTTCTGTCAGGTAACCGCCCTCCTCGTAACCCACGTAGCCGGGCGGCGCGCCGATCAGGCGGGCCACCGAATGCTTCTCCATGAACTCGCTCATGTCAATGCGCACCAGGTGGTCTTCGCTGTCGAACATGAAGCCCGCCAGCGCCTTGCACAGTTCGGTTTTACCAACACCCGTGGGGCCCAGGAACAGGAAAGAACCTGTCGGGCGGTTCGGATCAGACAAACCTGAGCGGGAACGGCGAATGGCATTGGCCACCGCGGCAATGGCTTCGTCCTGACCCACCACGCGCTGGTGCAGTTTGACCTCCATCTGCAGCAGTTTGTCGCGCTCGCCCTGCATCATCTTGGATACCGGAATGCCGGTGGCACGGCTCACCACCTCGGCAATTTCCTCGGCACCCACCTGCGTGCGCAGCAGGCGCGGCGCAGCCCCTTCGGCCCGGTTGGTTTCCTTGTCCTGAGCCTCTTTGAGCTGTTTTTCCAGCTCGGGCAGCTTGCCGTATTGCAGTTCGGCCACCTTGTTGAAGTCGCCCTTGCGGGTGAGTTCCTCGATCTGGAACTTGAGCTGGTCGATCTGCTCGCGTAGGTCGCCACTGCCCTGGGCGCTGGCTTTCTCGGCCTTCCAGATTTCATCGAGGTTGGCAATCTCTTTTTGCAGGCTGTTGATTTCCTCGTTGATCAAATCCAGCCGTTTACGCGAGGCCTCGTCCTTTTCCTTCTTGACGGCTTCGCGCTCGATCTGCAACTGGATCAGGCGGCGGTCCAGCTTGTCCATGACCTCGGGCTTGGAGTCCATCTCGATCTTCACTTTGGAAGCCGCCTCGTCGATCAGGTCAATGGCTTTATCAGGCAAAAAGCGGTCGGTGATGTAGCGGTGGCTCAACTCGGCCGCCGCAACGATGGCCGGGTCGGTGATATCGACGTTGTGGTGTTTCTCGTAGCGCTCTTTCAGGCCGCGCAGGATGGCAATGGTGGCTTCCACAGTGGGTTCACCGACCAGAATTTTCTGGAAACGGCGCTCCAGGGCGGCGTCTTTTTCGATGTACTTGCGGTACTCGTCGAGCGTGGTCGCGCCCACGCAATGCAGTTCGCCACGCGCCAGGGCGGGCTTGAGCATGTTGCCGGCGTCCATCGCGCCTTCGGCCTTGCCGGCACCCACCATGGTGTGCAGCTCGTCAATGAAGACAATGGTCTGGCCTTCGTCCTTGGCCAGGTCTTTCAGCACGTTTTTCAGGCGCTCCTCGAACTCGCCCCGGAACTTGGCGCCGGCCAGCAGGGAGGCCATGTCCAGGCTCAGCACGCGTTTGCCCTTGAGCGACTCGGGCACCTCACCGGCCACAATGCGCTGCGCCAGGCCTTCCACAATGGCCGTCTTGCCGACACCGGGCTCGCCAATCAGCACCGGGTTGTTTTTGGTGCGGCGTTGCAGCACCTGGATGGCACGGCGAATTTCGTCGTCGCGGCCAATCACCGGGTCGAGCTTGCCCATGCGCGCGCGCTCGGTCAGATCAACACAGTATTTTTTCAGCGACTCGCGCTGGTCTTCGGCATCGGCGCTGTCCACGTTCTGGCCGCCACGCACCGCCTCAATGGCGGCCTCCAGGCTCTTGCGCGTCAGACCGTTGGCGCGTGCCATATCACCCAAGGCACCCTTGGCATCCGTCACGGCCAATAAAAAAAGCTCGCTGGCAATGAACTGGTCGCCGCGCTTGAGGGCTTCCTTTTCGGTGGCCTGCAGCAGTTTGGCCAGCTCGGGGTTGACCTGCACTTGCTCCTGACCGGTCACTTGCGGCAGGCGTTTGACTGCTGCCTCTGCCGCAGTCAACAAGCCTTGCACGTTGACGCCGGCGCGCTGCAGCAGCGCTTTCGGGCCATCGGCCTGCTTGAGCATGGCCACCAGCAGGTGCACCGGCTCGATGTAGGCGTGGTCCTGGCCCAGCGCCAGGCTTTGCGCGTCGCCAAGGGCTTCCTGGAATTTGGTGGTCAATTTATCTTGTCGCATGAGAGTTCCCTCTAGATTGGATTGTTCAGGAGATGAGGCCAATGCGCCGGGTTTCAAGCCCGGGCCTGCTACAGTTGCCCTCAATTTTGGTCATAGCGCGCCCCGTCTGCCTGCCACGATGCCTTCACCTTCACCCAGTTCCTTTCCTGTCGCCGCCCCGGTCAACCACTACGAAAACTTTCCGGTGGCGTCTTTTTTATGCCCGCCGCATTTGCGCCCGGCCATTGCCGCCATCTACCACTTTGCCCGCTACGCCGATGATCTGGCAGACGAAGGCGATGCCAGCGCCACAGAAAGGCTGGCCTCCCTGGCGCGCTACCGGGCTGACCTGCTGGCCATTGCCAGCGACCATACCCACAGTGGCCAATGGCCCGAAGTGTTCGACCCGCTACGCGAGGTGCTGCGGCTATTCAAGCTGCCCGTGCCTTTGCTGACCGACCTGCTCGATGCCTTTGAACAGGACGTTCGTTACACCGCAGAGCAACGCCGCTACGCCACCGATGCCGAACTGCTGGACTACTGCACGCGCTCGGCCAACCCGGTCGGGCGTTTGCTGCTGCACCTGTACGGCATCAGCGACGCGTTGCCGCTGACGCAGAGCGACCAGATTTGCAGTGCCTTGCAACTCATCAATTTCTGGCAAGACATCTCAACCGATGTGGCGCGCGGGCGCTGGTACCCGACACAGCAGGCGATGGCCGCGCAGGGCGTGCTCGACGCTGACCTGCAGCCCGGCAGCCAGTCGGAGAACGCCCGGCGCATGATCGCGGCTTATGCCAACGCAGCCCGCAGGCTGATGCAAGCTGGCGCACCGCTGGCCTGCCGCGTCCCGGGACGGGCTGGCTTGGAGCTGCGCCTGGTGGTGCAAGGCGGCCTGCGCATCCTCGACAAGATAGAGGCGCTGGACTTCGCCACCTGGCGCACCCGGCCCAAGCTGTCGGCCCGGGATGTGCCGGTGATGCTCTGGCGGGCGCTGTGGATGTGCTGAGTGCCCGACCTGTTTAAACTCGGACGCAATTCATAAGCCGCCCATGACTCCCCAAGACTACGTCCAGCAAAAAACCGCCGCCTCGGGCAGCAGCTTTTATTACGCCTTTTTGTTTTTGCCAGCGCCCAAGCGCGCCGCCATCACCGCTTTTTATGCCTTTTGCCGGGAGGTCGATGACGTGGTTGACGACATGGTGGACCCCGGCGTGGCCGCCACCAAGCTGCAATGGTGGCGCGCTGAAGTGGCACAGGCTTTTGCCGGCACGCCCAGCCACCCGGTGCTGCAGGCGCTGATGCCACTGGCGGACGATTACCAAATTGCGCAACGCCACCTGCAAGCCGTCATCGAGGGGTGCCAGATGGACCTCAACCAGACCCGCTACCTGGACTATGCGGGCTTGCAAAGTTATTGCCACCTGGTGGCCGGCGTGGTCGGCGAAGTGGCCGCGCAAATTTTTGGCCAGACCAGTCCACAAACCACCCGATACGCCCACACGCTAGGGCAAGCCCTGCAGCTCACCAACATCATTCGCGACGTCGGCGAGGACGCGCGCCGGGGCCGCATCTACCTGCCAGTCAGCGACTTGAAGCAGTTTGGCGTGACAGCACAGGAGATTCTGAACGGCAGCTACTCAGACCGTTTTACCGCGCTGATGCGCTTTCAGGCCCGGCGTACCCAGGGCCTGTACGACCAGGCGCTGGCGTTGCTGCCCGCAGAAGACTGCCGCGCGCAAAAGCCCGGCCTGATGATGGCCAGCATTTACCGCGCCCTGCTCACCGAGATCGAGCGTGACAACTTTGCCGTGCTGCACCAGCGCATCAGCCTGACGCCCCTGCGCAAACTCTGGCTGGCCTGGAAAGTGCAGGCGCTGGGGCGGCTTTGAGAGTCGCCATCATCGGCGCCGGCTGGGCCGGTCTGGCGGCCGCCGTCAAGGCCACGCAAGCCGGCCATCAGGTGACAATTTTTGAGGCCACCCATGCCCTGGGCGGCCGCGCCAGGGTCATCACCAGCAGCAACGCGCAGACACTGCCAAATGGCACGCCGCTGCGGCTCGACAACGGCCAGCACATTCTGATCGGCGCCTACACCGAAACGCTGGCGTTGCTGCGCCTGGTCGGCATTTCGCCCGAAGCAGCCCTGCTCGAACTGCCGATGACGCTGCAATTCCCCGACGGTCTGGGCATCAGGTTTGGCCCTTGGCCGACGCCGCTGGACGCGCTGGGCGGCATCCTGCAAGCCCGTGGCTGGTCGCTGGCCGACAAGTGGTCGCTGCTGCGTGCGGCGCTGGGCTGGCGGTGGAAGAGGTTTGTTTGCCCCGCCAGCCTGTCTGTGGCCGACCTGTGCCAGCACCTGACGCCCAAAATCAAGGCCGAACTGATTGAACCTTTGTGCGTTTCAGCGCTGAACACACCACCCTGGCAAGCCAGCGCGCAGGTGTTTTTGCGCGTCATGCGCGATGCCCTGTTTGGCGTGCCAGGAGGCTCGCGCCTGCTGCTGCCCAGGGTGGACTTGAGCGCGTTATTTCCTGACGCGGCAGCGCAATGGGTGCTTGAGCGCGGCGGCCTGCTCAAGCTGGGCCAGCGGGTTGAATCACTCCAGACTCAAGGCCAGCAATGGTTGCTCCAGGCGGAGCTGTTTGACGCAGTGATCCTGGCCACCTCGGCGCCCCATGCGGCTCAAATCATCAGCGCCTACGCCAAAGCGGCGCCGCAGCCGGTCGCCAACCAGGTGCAGCACTGGGTTCATACCACCCAGGCATTGCACCATGAAGCCATTGCCACGGTCTATGGCTGGGCGCCCCAAGCCAGCCTGCCCCAAGCCATGCTGACTTTGCGCAGTACTGCGCAATACCCGGCCCAGTTTGTCTTTGACCGCGGCCAATTGGGCGGCCCGGCAGGTTTGCTGGCGTTTGTGGTCAGTGCCGCCCAAGGCGAACGCGCCACGCTGCAAGCCCAGGTGCTGGCGCAGGCCCAGGCGCAGCTCGGCCTGGCCCTGCAGCCGGTGCAAACCGTGGTGGAAAAACGCGCCACCTTTGCCTGCACCCCGGCCCTGCAACGCCCGCCGCCCGCCATTGCGCCGGGCCTGCTGGCCTGCGGCGACTATCTGGCAGGCCCCTACCCCGCCACCCTGGAAGGTGCCCTGCGCAGTGGCGGCGCTGCGGCGGCCTTGTTGTAAGCTATTGATCCGCCCCGATGATGTTTTAAGTTCCGTTCGGGCTGAGCCTGTCGAAGCCCTTCGACAAGCTCAGGGCGAACGGTTCATCCTTGACAGGACCGAATCAATAAAGCGAGGCGCGCCCAGTCGGTGAAAATACAACCATGACCTTACTCACTTCCCCCTACGCCAAAGAACCGCCCTTTAGCCATGGCCAAACACCACGCACCGCCGTGCTGTACTGCAACCTGGGCACGCCCGATTCCCCCAGCACGCCCGATGTGCGGCGTTTTTTAAGCGAATTTCTGGGGGATCCGCGGGTGGTCGAGGTACCACGCCTGCTCTGGCTTTTGATCCTGCACGGCGTCATCCTGCGCATTCGGCCCGCCAAATCCGGTGCCAAGTACGCCAGCGTCTGGCTGCCGGAAGGCTCGCCGCTGAAAATCTGGACCGAAAAACAGGCCAAGATGCTGCAAGGCTGGCTGGGCCAGCGCGGCCATGACGTGCAGGTGCGTTACGCCATGCGCTATGGCAGCACTTCCATCGCTTCGCAACTCGATCAGCTCAAGGCCGAGGGCACCACCCGCGTGCTGATCGTGCCAGCCTACCCACAGTATTCGGCCACCACCACCGCCAGCCTGTTCGATGCGGTGTATGCCTGGGCCGCCAAGGTGCGCAACCTGCCGGAACTGCGCTTCATCAACCACTACCACGACGACGCCCGCTACATTGCGGCCCTGGCAAGCCGGATCAAGCACCATTGGCAGGGCCATGGCCGCCCGGACGTGCTGCTGATGAGTT
>PHCO01000457.1 GCA_002842265.1 Betaproteobacteria bacterium HGW-Betaproteobacteria-18
GCGCGCGCCGGGATCACCGCCGGGCGCGATACGCTTGACGGGCGCACCGGCATGAACCGCCTGATGGTGGGGCCTGATTACGAAGAATTGCGCGATACCATCACCCACATCGAACATGGCCAGAACCTGCGGTTTGAACTGGGTAATGTGGGCGATCCGCTGCTGATTACCGCGCACAAATTCCGGGTGAAGCGGTTCCCCACCTGCGGCGCGATCCACCGCGCGATGGACGGGGTGCAGCACCTGATGCAGGCGCACGGGTTCGGCGCTGATGCGGTCGCCAGCGTCGATCTGCATATGCCGCGCGTGCATTTCAACAATGTCTTCTACACCGATCCGCAAACCCCGCTGGAGGCGAAGTTTTCCGCCGAATATGCGGTCGGCTGCATCCTTGCGCGCGGAGATTGCACGCTGGCGGATTTCACGCCTGAACGGGTGATGGGCAATGATGTGCGCGGCCTGTTCGCGATCATCCACCGCCATCCGGTAGACAAGCTGGAGGGCGAATTTCCAACCGAGGTGCACATTACCCTCAAGGATGGGCGGCGCTTCACCTCGGTGCATGAATGGCCGCTGGGCAGCAAGGCCGCGCCGTTTACCTGGGCGCAATATTGGGCCAAGTTTGACGCCTGCTGCGCCGGGGTGATCGCCCCGCAGGCCCGCGATTCTCTGCGCGCCGCTCTCGAACAATTCCCCGCCCTTGCCGACGCGGGCGAAGTGATGCGCCGCGCCGGGCAGGCCTTCGCCCCGCCCGCTGCCAACGGATAAGACAGGACAGATCATGCCAAGCCAGACAGTTACGCACCCCCAAGCCGCCGGGCAAAAGCCAGCCGTGCTGGTGATGGCCGCCAGCCGCCGGGGGGTGGATGATCCGGTCGCGAAATTGCAGGGCAAGGCGCACAAATGCCTCGTCGAAATTGACGGGCAGGTGATGCTCGAACGGGTGCTGGAAGCGCTGATCGACAGCGATTGTTTTGATCGCATCCACGTCTCGCTCGACACGCCCGATGTGCTGGAGGCGACCCCGCGGATGCAGGCATGGGCGGCGGCGGGCACCACCATTTTCGTCGCCGCGCGCGGCAATCTGGCGGACAGCGTGATCGCGGCGGTGGACGAAATCGACAATCCGCTACCACTGGTCATCACTACCGGCG
>PHCO01000458.1 GCA_002842265.1 Betaproteobacteria bacterium HGW-Betaproteobacteria-18
CGACCGCCGCCATCAAACCGCGCGCCGGATCCGTCGGCCACCAGTAGACGACAGCGCCCAGAGCCGCCAGCAGCACCAGCAGCAGGAATGGCCGGGCTATACGATCAGCAAGAATGGCGAGTCGCGGCTTGTCGGTCGCCGCCTTTTCCATCAGCGTCACAATTTGCGCATACCGCGTATCCTGTCCGACTTTACTGACCCGCATCAGGATGGCGGAAGACAGGTTATGACTGCCGGCGATCAATTCGGAATGCAGTGTCTTTTTCACCGGGCGCGACTCACCGGTAAGCAGTGCTTCGTCTGCCTGCGTCTCGCCTTCGATCAGTTCACCATCTGCCGGAAATGCCTCGCCCGGCAAAATACGCAACACGTCGCCCTGCCGGATGCGCCGGCTGGATATCCGCTCGAAGCTACCGTCCGACATCTGGCGCTCAACGCTTTCAGGCAGGCGTCGCATCAAGTCATCGAGTGCACCGGCCGTCTTGTTGCGCAAGCGCGTTTCCAGCCAGCGCCAGAGTGCCAGACGCTGCACCTTTTTCCGGCTGGCCAAGGCATCTGCATCCGATGCCGGCATGGCGCCGTAGCCGGCACGATTGACTGCCGTCACCCAATCCGAAGGCCTGGTTTGGCTTGCCGACCACTTGATTGCGGCACGGCCGGTGACGCCATTGACTTCTGCCTGCAACACTCCCGGCACGGACTTCAGGGCACGCTCGACGGTATTGGCACAGGCGGCGCAATGCATGCCTTCAATTACCAGATGCGAATCCCACAGTGATGAATCTGCAGTATCCTGACGGCTGAATGTCGGCCATTCGATAGGATCGTCGAGCACGGCATGGCTGGCGTTGTCAGTTGCCGCGTTTGCAGCAGATCGATAGGAGGAACTGGCGTTCTTGAATGTCATCTCTTGCATCCTGAAAGCCTAAGTTATCCGCAACAACCGATGCTTGATGTAAATCAACTGTCCACCAATTGATCATCCTCCGGCCGCAGCTTGCCTATACCCGGGTTGCTTATACTTGTATCTGCAGCTACATTTTGAACTACGCTGGATAATCGAAGACTACTACTTATAAGGAGTTGAATCACCATGTATCGCTATCTCGCCATCATGCTGCTACTCACCCTACCGGGGATCGCCATTGCCGA
>PHCO01000459.1 GCA_002842265.1 Betaproteobacteria bacterium HGW-Betaproteobacteria-18
GCGTTCGCCACTGGAGACGCCGGCCAGGATTTCCACCTGGTCGCCGCTGACGGCACCCAGCCGCACCTGGCGCAACAAGGGCTTGCCTGCGCTGTTCAGTACGTAGAGACCGGTCATTTCCGCACGCCGCACCACGGCGCTGAACGGCACCAGTATCCTGTCGGCCACGGTCTGCTCCGCCCTGATGCCGGCCGGCAGCGTCACCCGGGCAAACATACCGGGGCTGACGCCCTGTAGATCAGTCGGCAAGGTCAATCGCAATGTACGGGTATGCGTACGCGGGTCGGCTGCCGGCAGCAACTGCACACGTGCCGGCTTGATCGATTCAGGCTGACCCGCTATCTCGATCCGCAGATCATCGTTCGAGCTGCGCTCGATCTCTGCCGCAAGACTTTGCGGAACCGCAACGCTGACACGCAGCTCTGCCGGGTCATAGAGTGTCATCAAGGCTTTGCCCGGCAGGGCGATGTCGCCGACTTCCGCCAGCAATTCCGAAATCACGCCGGCATAGGGTGCCTGCACAATGTTGAAACTTTTCTGGGTTCGAGCAATGCCGGCCTGCGCCACCTGACTGTTGACTTCTGCCTGGGCGGATTTGAATCTGGCCTGCGCCTGTTGCAAGGCCGCCTCACTGATGTAGTTCTTGGCGTACAGCTGTTGCTGGCGCTCATATTCCTGTTTGGCGAGGTTGAGCTGTGCCTGCGATGCCGCCAGCTGCGCATCAGCGGCAACAGCTCCCTGGCTCGCTTCGCGGGCGTCCAGACGCACCAGCGATTGCCCGCTCCTGACCGTATCGCCGGCGGCGGCATGCAGTTCGACGATGGTGCCGGACACCTGCGCCGCGATCATGGTCTGCCGCACAGCCTCGAGCGTGCCGTCATAAGTCTGCCTCATCCCTTGCTGAGAACCGCCCACCAGCAGGGTACGCAAGCCGGATGCCTCTGACTTTTCAGCTTCCGCGGCATGCAAATGACCACCCGCCTGAAACAGCAGGGCTGCACTGATAAGAATAGTGCTGAGAAGAATAGCGCCCGGATGGCGCGAACGACTTGCGTATCTGCACGACACGCTGCTCACTGTTGTGGTCCGCGGCATGATACTGGATAGTCGCATACTCAACCCACCTCTCGACAGGATTGACAGAACAGGCT
>PHCO01000126.1 GCA_002842265.1 Betaproteobacteria bacterium HGW-Betaproteobacteria-18
CCGGCGCGTTTGAGCTCAAAGTGCACGTCGGCAAAGTCGGGGAGTTGCTGTTTGCTGTTACGCGGCAGAGCCGCTTTGTACAGCTTGGCCTCAAGCTCTTGGTCGCTCATGGTAAGGGCCACGGACCAGTCCACACCGGCCACACGTGCCAGCGACATGTATTTGCCGACCACACTTTTGGATATCTTGAGGGTGCGGCCTACTTCGTTGTAGCTCAGGTTGGCCTGCAGGTGCAGGCGCAGGGATTCTCGAATTTGACGCATGGTGATTCTGTTGGTTGGCATGGACTCTTTCGCGAAAAAGCGTTGAGCCTATGCCGGTTCAAAAAATCACTTGCGCGTATCCCCCAAAAATATCGTCCACGATCAGTTTGAAACAGCGTCCACGATCAATTTGAAATGCCGTCCACGATCACGCTGAAATCGCGTCCACGATCAGCCTGAAACACCGTCCACGATGGGCTGAAATATGCACCATGTTCATCAAGGTCACCCAATCAGGCAATCGGCGCTACGCCCAGTTGGTGGAATCCTTCCGCAACGAAGAAGGCAAGCCCCGCCAACGCACCGTTTGCACTTTGGGTCGCCTTGAAGCCGGTGGCGAAGTTGACACCCTGATTGCCTCTTTGCAGCGCGCCCGAGGCATGGCACCAGCAGCCTCTGCTCTGGAGGGCCTGCGCTTTACCGACAGCCGCCACGCCGGTGACATTTGGGCTTTGTCTGAACTCTGGCGCTCCCTGGGCTTTGACGAATTGGCCACTGCCTGGCGGCGCTCCAAAACCGAGGTTGATGTCCTGAGCTGCCTGCGCCTGATGGTCTTCAACCGCTTGTGTGACCCCGGCAGCAAACTCGGAGTGCTGCGCTGGCTGGAAACCGTGGCCTTGCCTGCGGGCTCTGGAGTCGTGTCCGAGCACCAGCACCTGCTGCGCGCCATGGACGTGCTCGATGAGCACAGCGACAAACTCAACACCCGGCTGGCTATGCTCATGCGCCCCCTGATTGACCAAGACCTCTCGGTGGTGTTTTATGACCTCACCACAGTTGCGGTCACGGGACAGACGGACCTCGAAGATGACGTGCGGGCTTACGGCATGGCCAAGTCCGGTCTGGTGGAGCGTCAGTTCATGCTGTCCCTGGTGCAAACTGCTGAGGGCTTGCCCATTGCGCACGAAGTGCATCCCGGCAACACGGCAGAGGCCAAGACCCTGCTGCCGATGATTCGGGGTCTGTTGGCGCGCTACCCACTCAAACGCGTGGTGCTCATTGCCGACCGGGGATTGCTCAGCACCGCCAACATCGAAGAACTCGGCAAACTGCAAGTCCAACTTAAAAAGGACGACCGTGAGGTGGCGGTCGAATACATCCTGGCGGTGCCTGCTGCGCGCTATGGTGATTTCGCTGATGACCTGAAAAAACTCCATGAGACGCAAGACAACGCGCAAGAATGGTGTGCAGAAACAAAATGGAACGATAGTCGCCTGGTGGTGGCGCACGACCCAGTGGCGGCCAACAGGCGCACCACGGCGCGCGACAACAAAATAGCCGAATTAGTCACACTGGGCCAGCGGTGCAGCGTCAAACTCGACGAACAGGACGAGAGCCAACGCACCGGGAAGAAGAACAAAAGCAAGGGCCGTCCGATGTCGGACTCGGGAACCAAGGCGCGTTTTTATCATGCCGTCAAGGACGCCCATATGGCGCATGTGATCAAGGTGGACTTGAAAGCTGAGCTGTTCAGTTACACGATCGACGAGGACAAAAAGCGTTATCTGGAGTTGCTCGACGGCAAGTTGCTACTGGTAACCAACACAAATGCGCCGGCCTTTGAAGTTGTGCAGCGCTACAAGAGTCTGGCCGATATTGAGCGCGGCTTTCGGGTGCTCAAGTCCGACATCGAGATTGGGCCGGTGTACCACCGGCTTCCCAAACGGATTCGCTCGCACGCCTTGGTGTGTTTCATGGCGCTGATCCTGTACCGGGTGATGCGTATGCGGCTCAAGGCCGCCAATCGATCAGAGTCACCCAGCACACTGCTGGAACAACTCAAACGCATTCACCAGCAGACTGTGCAGACAACGGACGGTAGAACTCTGACCGGGTTGACCGAAATGACGCCCGCCCAGAAGTCGCTGTTTGCCGCCCTGGAATTGGCACTACCAACACCCGCAGACCTGGTCAAACCCGTTTTGTAGTCTGCGCTTTGAACTCCGTTTCTAATGAAATCAACCACTTGCGTGCCGGAAGTGTTGAACTTAAGAGGCCTGGCTCTTCGCGGAGCGTCGCAAGGAAAGTGACTCGACTTTCAGGTGAAAGTTTGCAGGGTAACTGTCATGGGTAATGCGCCTGAGCGCTGCTGCGTACCCTGTAACTGATTCCGGCGGGACTGCTTCCGTGCATACCATTAGCAGTGGTGTGGTCGATCTTCCACTGGTATCGCCACCAGTGTCAGTACCGCCTGGGCTCACCCGTGTCACGTCCACGCCAGCGTCAAAGTTTATCGACAGGTCAAGTGCACGTCCGAAGCGAAAGGCACTCTGGTTTTGCACCAGCCCTCCGACCACCTTGGAAAACTGGTCACGCACGGCAGAACTGAAACCGTCACGGTTCGCCGTCAGTACCGTGCTGCCCGCGTCAAGTTCAAGACCGCCACTCAGCGCACTCTGGTTGGCGCTGGAGTAAAAGGTCTCGGTGAACATGGGCAGACCAGCCACAGACACCACAAATTCGGACCGGCAACTACCCGGTATCTCGTCGTACCACATGGCCCCCAGCGGTGTTTGTACGTTGAAGTCATAGACGCAGTCGTTGTTTTGGGTCAGTTCCTGGCCGTCAAGGTGAATCGTCACAGGACGGCCTGTGGCATATTCCATGAAGCAGGCTCTGACATAGCTTGTGATCCGTTCGCGCCATGAGTCCAACATCACAGATTCATCGGCCAACTCGACCGTCATCTTGGTGCCGTCAATACTTTCACCATCGATCTGCAAACGATATTCACCACCACTGCCTTGAACTGTCAGGTCACGGGTCTGTATCTTGTACGCATGGTGCGCGAAAAACAAAATGGCCTTGGCTATGCCAAAACCGCCAATTGATCCCGTTGGCTTTTTGCTGCCGCCCATGCAGAGCAATACATTTTCCAGGGTGTCACGGTCCATACCGATGCCGTCATCGTCAACGTGGAGTTCGATGCGGCCAGCGGTATTGATGGTCAACCGGAAGTCGATGGTGGTGGCCTGTGCGTCGTAGGCGTTCTGGATGAATTCGCGGATCATCGCCCAGCGCCAGTCGGAATATTCCGATTTCGCTTTCTGAAAATAGCTGTGTGGCACCTGCACTTGGCGGGTTTCGGTCATGATGGTCTCCCCACCGACTGCTGTAATCCTTTGGCGGGCACTTCATTTCTCGGGGCAACAACACCAGACGCGAGCCACGCTTCAAACTTTGTCGCATCAATAACGATCTTGCGCAGCCCTGCCGGTCGGACGATGCAGTCGATCATCCCGTTGGATCGCAAACCCGCTTTCGGGTATTTCGCGTAGGCCTCTGCTTGAGCAATCAGATGTCGCAATGACTTTTCTGAAAAGCATGGGAAGCGAGCAGATGTTTCCTTGATGGTAAGCCAGCGCCGTTGTTGCAGTGGAAGCAACTCGATCTTCGGCACGCTCAAGGTTTGCCGCCGCCTTTTCAGCGCAGCAATCACCGAAACAGAACCTATATCGTCACGCAAGCCCGTTTTGCTAAAGTTTGAGCGAATCGCGGGCATGTCAGCCGATGGGGGAGACGGTTTGACGTTGGGCTGCGTACGCGACTGACCAGTTAAGCCAAATATTCGGGAAATCTGCTGCACACGGAGGGCAACCCCGGCAAGGATGCTTTTGATGTTCATGGCTGGTCCCTTTTACAACAATGACGGAATCTGCCGCCGTTTTCCGATACGGACATACTTCTGCAAGGTGGCTTCCGAGCGATGCCCGGTTTGCTGCATGAGCTGGTAACTCGGGATGCCTTGCAGAGTTCCGGCGGTGGCGAAGCCAGCACGCAGGCTGTGACCAGAGTACAAATCAGGGTCTCGACCTGTCAGCACAATGATCCGCTTGACGATCTGCGCCACGGCATGGGCGGTGAGTGGTTTGCTTCCAATCTGGTCGTGCCGGTTGACTGGCATGAAGATGTAGCCGGTTTCGTTGCCACACACCTCCTGCCAGTGTTTCAGTGCCTTGACCGGGCAGCGGTCACCATAGGCAAGCGGGATGAACTTGACGAAGCCCACGCCGGTTTGATCGACCTTGCTGGTCTTCAATGTGATTTCAATGCCACTATCCAGCCAGGACACGTCAGCCCAAGTGAGCGACACCAGTTCACTTCTGCGAAAGGCACCGGCCCAGCCAATGGCCAGAAGCGCCATAGTGCGTGCTGCCTGTACTGGCCGACCTTTGGCAGCGGCAGACCACATATCGATTAGCGTGTTTTTCTCAATGGCGGTGACCTGCCGCTGGCCGACACCCAGGCTACGGCGAACACCTTTCATCAGTTGTTTGATGCGCGGGTCGTGAACGGGCGACTTGTGACCCCGCTCCACGTGTTCGACGTGAAGGCTGACCAGGCGCTTTTCGATGGTGGCCACGGCGAGGTTTACAGCCATAGTCGTGATGAACGTGACTACTTGACTGACAGTAGCCGGAATGGTGCCACCAGAGGCGAGGTAGTACCGAACGTCTTTGGCGTATTCGGAGCGGGTTGAAACTGCCTTGGCAGCAGCGATGTAGTCTTCTTCGGTCAAAGCTAGCGTCTGACCGATCTTTCGATTCGGATTCATAATGTTTTCTTTCGGCGAAATTTGCGCAAAAACGCACGAAACTGACGCACGAAAAGTGCAGTTTTTCGGCGCTTAGCGGCTTTTTGAAAAGCGGCGAAGTTGCCGCTTGCTGAAGGAGTAACAGTGGCCTGTGATGACCAAAGATTTCATTCAGGTTCGTCTTCTCAAAGGTATGAGGTGCGGTCTATTGCTGATAGCTGATCGCGCGGGTGCTGGCGCTATCAAGTGATGAATTGATGCAGGCGCCTCTGGTGGAAATCGATCTCGTGCGAGCTTGTCCACGAAATCCAGTACTTCACTCAGAATCCATCGTACGGAACTGCGTTGACTTGTTCCGAGTTTGATTGGTCGCGGGAAGTTGCCTTCTGCCGACTGTTTGTAGATCATTGATTTTTGAAGCCAACGATTTTGCAAACTTGATCTATCCTGATGAGCTGAGGAATCGGTCTTTCCGCTTCCGATGACGGGGTCGTGGTTCCAATATTGTTGTGCGCTGAAGTTTTCATATCTCGCACTTTCAATATTCAGATGGAAACAGGAGCGTGGTTGAGGACCTGTCGGCTTCGGTGATGATCCAAACACGCTGCCCTGAAATATTGAACGACGACAGAACACGAAAATCGTTGAGGACTGAGAAGTCGTTTTCTTGTGCGTCTTCGGGCGGTACATCACCCCACAGGCCGCAGTGGTGCTGTTGAATGTAGGGGGTGGGGTCGATGCCGTTGGCAACAAGATGCTGGTGAACGCCGTTGGTCGCCACTATTTGACCGAGTGGGAATAGTGAGCGGTTTCGCTCTTTTGGTGGCGGCAGCGTTGTTGGACGTGTCGTTTGATTGCGATTGAGGGCTTCGCTCATTGGGAGTACTCCATGGTGGGTTGAGCCGCGCTACGGGAAAAGTGATGTCCAGAAACGCAAAAAGCCACGACTGTGGAAGTCGTGGCTTTCGCTGAAGTTGGCGCTTTTTGGTGGCGCAGCACGGTGCGTGATGCGCCGTGGTGTCAGTTTAAACGGGCCATTTTGACCTGTCAAAAATGAAAAACTTTGGTGATTTTCGAACTTTGTCCTAGACTATTCGGTATGCTTGGTCGTCTGAAGAAGATGAGCCAATGTTTGCCGCGTGAGTCGCGGATTAGATGCCGTATGACTATCGGTGTCATGATCACGTCCTTGAATTGCTGACTTGTGTCCAAGGGCAATCGATTAATGGGTTGGTTGTCTGCACTCGCGGTGCAACGAAGGAGTGGACGTAAGACCGGGAAAAATGCTCGCACCTAATCCGACATTCACCACAGTAGCCTTACCCTCAGCAATGTGGCTTTAATTTTGAAGATCGGTACACTCGCCAATGACCAGAAGTCGCTATTGGAGCGACACACTAAAGCGGCCATTCGCGAAGGCAATTTTTCCAAAGTGGTCGTTCACGATCGAAAGCAAAATGTCGGTTACTGAATTGCTTTACCTAAATCCGTGAAAACAGGTTCGATCTCTTGCAACGTTAAAGGCCAGTGCTCACGCACGTAGTTCGGCTTAGTTGACACAAGCAAGTAGGCCAGCAAGATCCACGGTTGTCGAAAGGTGTATTGCTGATCAAACCGCTCGGCAATCTTTTGACCGACAAACGAGTACTTACCCAAGAACGTGGTTAATTGATCTCTCAAGTCGGGGCCAAGCTCCGATCTGAAGGCGCTCAGAACCAAGGAGTTTGTTTTATCGACAAACGCGACTTTTCCAACGAACTGCTGGTACAACATCCGCATCACGACTAGGGCTGACCGTTCTACCTGATTCGCCTGCTCCAGATCATCTAGAACCTGGACAAAAAAATCGTCAACAGCTTCAATCAGCGCCATGCTCTTGGCAACCGTTCGCTCTACTTTCTTGGAGACCTCTGTATTGGGATCTCGCTTGTAGATGCTGTCATGCGTCAGCTCAGAGTGGGCGTGTTGGAGGAGGGTTCGAATCTGAAGCTCACATGGTGTGCCAGCAGGCACCACGATGCCATCGACATTTAGTCCCAGCTTGGCTTTGACAACATAGTGCTTCGACTGGTAGGCGAATTCGAGCGGGCGGCTTTCGCGGTCTGCCTCGAAGTCTTTGTCGAGGCTCCAGTCCCAATGCGTTGAGCCTTCGACTACGCCAGACACCTTCGAAATGTCGCCAGTGAGAAGGACGACAAACCGCAGACCCACTTTGTCCTCGATTTCGAGATACGGGTCCTTGTAGTTTTTCGACCTGTGAAACGCCTTTCCGAGAAGAGAGTTGTCATCCTTCAGTCGAGGCACAGTCGGAATCTTTAGGAATGTCGCGATGTCAAGGCCAAGTGATTCTCCAAGCTCCGTCTGAACTTCGTCGCGAACGAAGTTACCCCATGTTCGATAGCACGGTAATTCAACGTGCCAACGGTCAATGAACTCAGCCTCGGTCATTCTTGGCCCGAAATGTCTGCTTTGACTGTCAAAAGTGTCCAGCGGGATCGATTTCCCCGCGCATCGGGGTCACCTTCGATAGACTCGATCTTCACCAAGTTGTCAAAACCTTCGGCGGGTGCTATGAGGCGAACTTGGTTTCGAAACGTTAGCTTCCTCAGACGAAGCGCGGTGTTGATGTCAGCCAGATCTTTTGCGACGGCCACCACCGGGAACTCAGCTGCTCGCATATGACGCTCATATGCGTCCCGGGCATCCACTTCAGCCAGATAGGCAACACCGAATGCAGCAACGCTCACGGTTGGCGACTGGTCTGTCCTAAGGTAAGTAACAAGAGCATTGTTGAGGCCAACCCGGTCAGTTTCCGGAATGTCCATTCCCTTGATGAATGCCTTGGTAAGATCGTGAAACGTTTTCGTGTTACGTGCACTGGACTCAAGGAACTTGCAGCCCAAGAAGCCGTCATAGAAGTACTGTGCAGCGCCGTCCCTATTGGACAGCGTCAATGTTTCGTCGTATATGAAAGATTGCCAACGTTCAACGGGCGCACCTTGCGCGTTGGGGATAGCTTCGATAAACAGCCCGATCTTGTACAGTTTTGTCTGGGCAGTGAGCAGCAAGTCTTTCAGGAACTTGAGTGCCATGATTCCATTAGCCTGCTCACGCGTGAATCCATTGTGAACTTCTGCCTTTATGACGCCAATTAGACGTCTTGCGGGAACGCCTGCACTGCCAGCGAACGCGACCAGAATTCCTCCTGGAATGTTCCTGTACTTCTGTGCATCTGCAAGTAGGTCTGCGGTCTGCTTCGACTGCTCAACGAATAAAGCGTCATCTGATTCCACCAATTGGCAGGTCAGCGCAAACATCGAGCCGTTGGCAGTTTTGTCAACTGCCATCTGGAGGCACTTTGCCGGGCTAGCCATTGCCGAAATGATGCGATTACGCAGCGCATCAATCGCATCACCATCCAGATGTTCAAGCGCATTGCCATACTTCGGTGCAACGCGTGCCTTGTCGTCAGTTCTTTGAAAGACTTCGTGAATAACGACACGAGTCAGCCGTAGATCAAGTAGCTCCATTTTTCATCCCTTATGTCGAAATGCAACTGGCCCGCTAAGGCGGCTATTTTTGCACTTTAGTGCATCATACATTCGGCCCAACTCATGCGGAACTCAACGAGTTGGCCTCCGCTCTGTGTCTATGACCGAAGTAGCGTCGCACCTCACTGAACGACTGCATCCAAGTTGATTGCGTGCCTCACCCGCTCGACAAAGCCATGTCCGTCAACCCCGCTGCTTTTTGACGTGCAGTATCAACCCCTCGCAAGCATCTTCCACCAGATCAAGCACGTCCTCAAAGCCGGTCTTGCCGCCGTAATAGGGATCAGGCACCACGGTGCTGGTGTGCCGCAAGCAAAACTCCGTGAGGCGTCGAACCTTGTTCTGGTGCAGGAAGCTTGCCCACAAGCGCACCAGAACAAGGTTGTCCATGTCCATCACCAAAATCAAGTCATGGCCTTCAAAGTCAGCATCTTGAATCTGACGGGCACGCAAATCAGAAAGGTCATAACCACGTTTCGCGGCGTGTTCCTGGGAGCGTTCGTCAGGTGGGCTACCAGGGTGGTAGTTGTGCGTGCCTGCTGAATCGACTTTAATCCATGCACTTAAACCGTGGTCGTTCACCTTCTGGCGGAACACTCCATGGGCGGTAGGGCTACGGCAAAGTTGCCCATGCACACAAAAAGGATGGAATACGTGGTCATGGGGTCACGTGCTTGCTTTTATCAAACCAGAAAACGCCTTCAAGCCCTGCGCAAAAAGGGTGTCGGCACATTCCTGTGTCGTTTTGGTTGGGTTGCGGAGGTTGTCCCGCATGCGCACGAACGCCGAAACGACATTGCCTGGTGAGTCAGACATCATGCGGCACAAAAACGTATCGGGATTCTCCACGGCCAACCCGGCTTGCGCCAATTCCTTGCGGTTGAAGTCTTTGAGGTTCCAGGTGATGACGGTCACTACATTCACCCCCGATTGTTTGCGTGCCGTAACTGCCGCCGCAGCAACATGACGATCTTTGGCATCGGTCTTGGGAAATAGTCCCTCATGCTGGCGATACCGGCTGATCAAGGCATCCCCTGCGGCCCGGTTCATCAA
>PHCO01000460.1 GCA_002842265.1 Betaproteobacteria bacterium HGW-Betaproteobacteria-18
AACAACATCCCGGAGAAAAGCGTAATTCCAGTCACCAAATTGCGCTCGATAACCGAGATCAACATCCTCGGTAATCGTATCCGAGCTCCACCCTCCAATATCATCAATACATCGGCGTCGCCAGACACATGAGCTACCGCTCAGGGATGCCATGTCACCATCCTCGCTCAGCCCCACTGTCACGAATTGCTGATGCCCCATCTCCATCGCCTGAAACTTGGTCAGGAATGAGAAATCCCGGTTCACGTAGCCAATGCCAGTCTGCAGAAAACCCAATTTCTCATCATTGAAACAAGGGATGGTTTTCAGGAGAAAGTCCCTGGGCGGGATAAAGTCCGCATCAAATATTGCGATGAAATCTGCATTCGATTGCTTGATGCCAAAAATCAGATTACCAGCCTTGAAGCCACGACGATCCACCCGCTTTAGCAGCCGGATATTAACGCCCAAGCCAATGTGCCGCTCCACCCTCGCCGCGGCAAGTTCGGTCGTCCGATCATTTGAATCATCCAGCACCAGAATTTGAAGCTTGGCGGAAGGGTAATCAAGACAACTCACGGCATCAATCAGCCGCTCGATGACGCTTGACTCATTACAGACCGGCAACAAAACGGTCACCGTCGGGAACCGGCCTTCCTCAATTTCCTGCTGCGGCAATTCAATTCCCGACAGCTTTTTCCGCTCAACCCGCTTTGAAATGACAACCACCCGTAGCTCAAGGAGCACGTACAGGGCGAAGTAGGCCACAACAATAAAAAATAGCCCCTGGACAAAAACCGATAGAAACAGCATTTTGACCGGTTAAATATTGACGATGGCGCACAACTCGCCGAGCCGATGCGCCCACGTATGCTCGGACCGCACATAACGCGCCCCGGCCTCCGCCCGCTCCAGATCATCCCTGGAAGGACCGAATTTCAGGCGCGATAGCAATTCCCGCATTTCCTCCGGGGTTGAAGCCACATGACAAAAATCCCGAAAATATTTATCAACGCAGCGGCTCGGGTTGGTCAGCATCACACCGCCACAGGCAAGAATCTCCAGCAAACGGCGGGAACACATGGTCTCGGAATCGGTCACCGAATTCACGTTAACCGACAGCGCATGCCGCTTATAAACATTTGCTGTTTCCCGGTGAGCAACACGGGGG
>PHCO01000461.1 GCA_002842265.1 Betaproteobacteria bacterium HGW-Betaproteobacteria-18
CACACTTCGCCGCTACCTCCGATGATCTTCTGCGCCAGCGGAACCTGCAACAGGCTTGAGGTGAAGACGGGTACATCCAGGGCATCTGCCAGCTCATTCTGGAAGATGGCGTTGAAGCCGCAGCTCGTCGTAATCGCCCGTATGCCGCTTGTCGTCATTTCCTTGGCCGCCTCGATCATTCTCCCAAGCACTTCCCTGTCAGGATTCTCGAGAATCGTATGTATATTGGCGCCTTTGACGTGATAGAAACGTACGGGGTATGCATACGAAGCAGGGTTGGTGCTGTTACCGACAAGGGATTCCAGCTGGACAAGTCCCCGGGGGACGTGGCCGGATTCCCAGCAGAGCATGCCGATATACGGAATATCAGTTTCAGAAGTCATACTATCCTCGCTGCCCAGCTATTAAGATGCGGTCATGATAGAAAGTCTCAAGCTTCGAGTTTTCCATCCCACACGGATTCGTTCCACGACATGGTGATGCCCCTCTTTCCGAGCTCCTCCATGAAGCCGTCAAAATCCACATCGCTCGGGCTCATGATGCCCTTTTTTGAGATCCTTCCATCCAGGATCATCTGTGCTCCGATTGAAACGGGGAATCCGACCGTCCTCTGCATGGCGGTCAGTCCAGTCCGAAGGTCGCGTCTGTCGACTATCTGATAGATAACCCGTGTCGGCCGGCCATTCTTCAAGCCTCGGGCATCAGCGCGGATCAAGGCCAGATCCCGTTCACCATCGCCGTAGAAAAACTGATCCTGTGAACCCAGGAGGGCGGCGCAGAAGACGGAGGGAGCTACCTTTGCATCGCCTGCGATGATCGGCTCATCCGAAAGGAAGCCGCTCTTTGCCATGGTGCCCCAGAAAGCCGCATGTCCGGGCCATCGACAGATATAACGCCCCATGTTCTTCACGGTCTTCCGGATGCCAAAAGACTCCGCAAAGTGGCTGCTGTCTCCATTCAGGAAACACTCCAGAGGCCCGCCCATTTCAGGCACATCGAGGATATGCATATTCGCGGGGCTGAACATTTCGTCTGCCGGGACCGCGATATCCTTGCCGCCCTTGATGACAACGGCAGGTCGGAGGTAGGAGCGCATGACGCCGAGGACAGACCAGGTGAATTTATAGCGGATGGGGTTGTTTGCGGAACT
>PHCO01000462.1 GCA_002842265.1 Betaproteobacteria bacterium HGW-Betaproteobacteria-18
GTGGCGCGGCCTTATCGCGCGACGGTGTGGTTCAGTACGTGATGCGGTAGCGACGGCGCGAGGCTTGTTGCAAGCACCGTGACGGAGCGGACCGAGATCAGGCAGGGAACAGAAACAGCAGTTCCGATTTCCGGTTCTGCAAGCCATCGCTGACAAACACGCCACCCTGCGGCAGGCCGGTGGCCGCATCCTTGTGGCGGTATTGCAGTGCCTTGATGCGGCTCGCGTAACGGCGCTTGATGAACTTGTCGCGCCCTTTGACATGCTTGCCGGTGATTTGCCCGGCGCAGTAGGTCGCCGTGGCCATCGGGAACAGCAGCGTCGAGCAGAGCAGGTCGGCGATTTGCAGCGGGACGTGGTTGTTGCTGTGGCCGAAGGTGGGTAGGTCGAGCACGCGGCGCATCGGGTCGCCCTTGGCGCGGTATTTCTGCGTGAAGATCGAATGCGATACCTGGGTGTTGAGCGCGGGCGTGCGCGAATCCGCCACCATGAAACCCGTGTCGTCGCGCCAATCGAGGAAGGCCGAGAAGTTGCGGCACGCGGCCTGGATCGAACTGGTATAGATCGCCCGGCTGTTGATCGGCTTGCCGATGCCCTTGACCCAGACCGTGGCAAACAGGCGTGCCTCGTTGGCGCGCAGCAGATCGAGGGTGGCGTCGATGAATTTCAGCGTGGCGTCGGCGTGTGCGCCGTGCTTGCGGATGGTCGAGCGCAGGTCCGAGCCTTTGATTTCGACCAGCACATCGTCAAGCTGATGATTGCCGTTGCCGAACTTGTTGGGGAAGTACTGGCGCTTGAGGTCGAGGAAGTCGAGCGTCAGGTTGCGCACCTTGGCGGCATCGACGATCAGGCCGACGATGACCAGCACCGGCTGGATGTCGGTTTGCGCGCCCGGCAGCGGAGTGGTGCAGCCGGCTTCGTCGATGTAGCAAAGGTAGGTCACAGGTACGTAAATGAGTCGCCAGAAATGACAACGGCCACTCAAAGGTGGCCGCTGGGCTGCCCGATCTTTCGATTGGCAGGTTGTGTCGCCAAGGTTGCCCTCGTTCGACAAGCCGACTTGCGCCGGAATGGTTCAAATCCTATCAAACTTCACCGACGCTGTCAAAAAAATTGACGGGGCAGCGGTACTCTGTTTTTGATGTGG
>PHCO01000463.1 GCA_002842265.1 Betaproteobacteria bacterium HGW-Betaproteobacteria-18
CGCACACGGACCTTGAACCCTGTGGGGCGGACTTCAGTCCGCCATGGTCGACTGAAGTCGACCCCACAACAAGCCCAAACGCTGTGTTCATGGAAAGCGAAGCGCGGCGATCGTGCGCCCGTGAAGTCATGGATTGCGTCACTGCGTTCGCAATGACGGTCAGCCCCGGGGTCTTTCAGCCAGAAAGCGCCCGAGGTCATTGCCGGATACCAGCGTCACGCCCTGCGCACTGGCAAAGCGGCGGGCGGTGTCGCTGACCGGGGTCAGGCTCAAGTAGCTGCAGTGCTGCGCTTCCTGCGCTTCTTTGGCTGCCACCAGGTCGCGCAGCGCTTCCACCCCAGGGTTGGCCGCTTTCCAGCGTTTGCAACTCACCAGCGTGCGCTGTCCGCCCCTGACCACCAGAAAGTCGGCCGCCGGGCTGTTGAGCCGCGTGACGCCAAACCCCTTCTCCACATAAATTTGCCCGATCAGCGCGGAAAAATCGCGCCACGCCATCGCGCCTACCCGCGCCAGCATGTCCTCCACGCGGGCCGGGCTGGGCGCGTGCCACTGCTTGCGTGCGGCCAGGACGCCGATCACCAGAAACGGAAACCCGCCCATCACGCCAAAGCCCACATAAGGCTTGGGCAACAGGGCGACGGATAGCAGCGAGATCGCCGCCACGATGGCCAGGCTGATCCACCACGGCGAGCGCAGCAGAATTGCAAACAGCGAGTTTTCGGACATTTTCAGTTTCATGTGGCCTCCAATTCTGCGGCTGCTAAATGCCGTGGCTGTGCAACACCACGGTGCCCTTGGGCGTGTGCAGGGTGGCGGTGAGGTTGGCCGGGCCGGTTACCACCGCAACACCGGCGAGCCCGATGGCCTCATAGGCGGCTTGCAGCTTGTCGGCGCTGGGGTGCGTCACGGCCAGGCTTTGCAGTGATACGCCCGAGCGCGGCAGGCTGTTGCGCGGGTGCAGGCGCAGTGGTTCGGCGTCCCCGGCTTTGCCCCACTGGATCAGGCTCGGCAATGCGCCGTTGAACAGGCGCTGACCGTCTTCGCGCACCGTGATTTGCCATTGCAACAGGCCGCGGCGTGAATGGCGGCTGGCGTGCACGGTGGGGCCGCGCTCGATGCCTTGCACTTTCAAGGCGATGCGGGCGAT
>PHCO01000127.1 GCA_002842265.1 Betaproteobacteria bacterium HGW-Betaproteobacteria-18
ATCTGACCCCACCCTCGCTTGACACCTGGCCCGACGTGCAATGGACGCCTGATTACGTCAAGAGCAAAAAGGTCAATCTCAATACCCTGACCAAGGCTGAAGTGGCCAGTTGGAAACCCGGCGACACCCTGCTGCTCAACGGCAAGATGCTGACCGGCCGCGACGCCGCCCACAAGCGCATCAAGGACATGCTGGCCAAGGGCGAAAAATTGCCGGTGGACTTCACCGACCGCGTGATTTACTACGTCGGCCCGGTCGATCCGATCGGCGACGAGGCCGTGGGCCCCGCCGGCCCCACCACCGCCACCCGCATGGACGGTTTTACCGAGATGATGCTGGCGCAAACCGGCCTGATCGCCATGATCGGCAAGGCCGAACGCGGCCCGGTAGCCATCGAGGCCATCAAAAAACACCAGAGCGCCTACCTGATGGCCGTCGGCGGCGCCGCCTATCTGGTTTCCAAAGCCATCAAAACGGCGAAGGTGGTGGGTTTTGCCGACCTCGGCATGGAAGCCATTTACGAATTCGATGTGGTCGATATGCCCGTGACCGTGGCGGTGGATGCCGGCGGCACCAGCGCCCACATCACCGGCCCGGCCGAGTGGCAAAAACGCATTGCCACCGGTGAGTTCAAGGGCATCGCGGTCGCCGGTGCCTGAAGCGGCGCGGGCCAAGCCCCCGATTGGGGTGTTCGACAGCGGTGTCGGCGGCCTGAGCATCCTCAAGTCGCTGCGCGCCGAGTTGCCCCATGAAGACTTTGTCTATGTGGCCGACAGCGGCTTTGCACCCTATGGCGAGCGCGACGAAGGTTTTGTGGTGGCCCGCGCACGCACTATCACCCGGCATTTGCTCAGGGAGCCACAGCTGGCCATCCAGGCACTGGTGATTGCCTGCAACACCGCCACGGCGGCGGCCATTCACCTGCTGCGCCAGGACCAACCGGACTTACCCATCATCGGGGTCGAGCCGGCCCTGAAACCCGCCATCGCCTTGAGCCAGACCCGGCGCATCGGCGTCATGGCCACGCGCGGCACGCTCAACAGCCAAAAATTCAAGGCTTTGCTGGCTGGCCTGGCCGATCAAGCGCAATTTATCTGCCAGCCCTGCGATGGTCTGGCAGATGCCATCGAACGCAATGACACGGCCGCAATCAACGAACTGGGCCGTCAATACACCGGGGCCATGGGTCAGTTTGGTACCCAGGCGGGTGACATCGACACGCTGGTCCTGGGTTGCACCCATTACCCATTTGCCAGCGAGCAACTTCAGCCCCTGGTCGGCTCTGGTGTGCGCCTGGTTGACAATGGCGAACCCGTGGCGCGCCAGACCCGCCGCATGCTGGCCCGCCTCTCCAGTGATTCCGCCCCAGGCCAATGCCTGCTCTTCAGCACCGGCGACCCCGCCATCCTGCAAACTGCCGCCCGGCATTGGCTGGGTCTTGGCGTACCGGTGAAGCGCTTGCGCATCTGACGGCGCATTGTGGGAGCGGCGCCCTCGCCGCGATTGACCCCGAATCACAAAACCATCGACCCGAGGGCGGGCCTCCCACAAGATACCGGTTCCCGACAAGGGATAATCGCGCCCCATGAATCCATTGCTCTCCCTTTTGCAGCCCTACCCGTTTGAGCGGCTACGCCAGCTCTTTGCCGACATCACGCCCAACCCGTCTTACTCCTCCATCAGCTTGGGGCTGGGTGAACCCAAACACGCCACGCCAGCGTTTATCCAGCAAGCCATGGTTGAATCCATTCATCGCACGCCCAGCGGGCTGGCCAGCTACCCGGCCACGGCGGGGGAGCCTGCGCTGCGCGAAGCTTTTGCCGCCTGGCAGCAGACACGTTACGGCCTGGATGTGAACCCGCAAACGCAGATGCTGCCGGTCAACGGTTCGCGCGAGGCGCTGTTTTCGCTCACCCAAACTGTGGTCAACCCGGGCGCCCGCCCGCTGTCAGGCCAAAAACCGCTGGTGGTGTGTCCCAATCCTTTCTACCAAATCTACGAAGGCGCCGCCCTGCTGGCTGGCGCTGAGCCCTATTACGTGGCCAGTGACCCGGCGCGCAACTTTGCGCCGGATTGGGACAGCGTGCCCGAGTCGGTGTGGGCGCGCACCCAGCAGCTCTTTGTCTGTTCGCCGGGCAATCCCACCGGGGCCGTGATGCCCTTGGGCGAATGGCGAAAACTGTTCGAATTGAGCGACCGGTTTGGTTTTGTCATTGCCTCCGACGAGTGCTACAGCGAGATATATTTCCGCGATGAACCGCCGCTGGGCGGCATGGAAGCCGCCGCCAAGCTGGGCCGCACTGACTATAAAAGCCTGATTTCACTCACCAGCCTGTCCAAACGCAGCAACGTGCCCGGCATGCGCAGCGGTTTTGTCGCGGGCGACGCCGCCATCATGGCGCAATTTTTGCTCTACCGCACCTACCACGGTTGCGCCATGAGCCCGGTGGTGCAAGCCGCCAGCCTCGCTGCCTGGCGCGACGAGGCCCATGTCATTGAAAACCGGGCGCTCTACAAAACCAAGTTTGCCCAGGTCACGCCGGTGCTGGCCGAGGTGCTGGACGTGGCGCTGCCCGATGCCGGTTTTTACCTGTGGGCCCATGTCAAGGGCGATGACACCGCGTTTGCCCGCGAATTGTTCGCTCTTTACAATGTGACGGTGTTGCCCGGTTCATTTTTGGCACGCCAGGCGCAGGGCCACAACCCCGGTGCCGGGCGCATTCGCATGGCGCTGGTGGCCGACACCGCAGAATGCCTGGAAGCGGCTCAGCGTATTGTTCAATTTGTCAACTCCCGCCCCTGTTAACCCGCATTTACTCTTTAACAACCAGCACCACTGTCATGACCCAACAACTGCAAAACATCCTCAACGTCGCCTGGGAAGACCGTGCCAACATCTCTGCGACCTCGGCACCCAAAGAACTGACCGATGCGGTCGAGCACGTGATTCAAGGGCTCAATACCGGTCACATGCGCGTGGCCACGCGTGATGGCGTGGGCCAATGGACCACCCACCAATGGATCAAAAAAGCCGTGTTGTTGAGCTTTCGCCTCAACGACAACGCCATCATGCGGGCCGGTGATCTGGCTTTTTTCGACAAGGTACCCACCAAATTTTCCCACATGACCACCGCTGGCCTGCAAGCCACGGGGGTGCGCATCGTGCCGCCCGCTGTGGCGCGCCGGGGCAGTTACCTGGCCAAAGGCGTGGTTCTGATGCCCTCGTTTGTCAACATTGGCGCCTATGTCGATGAAGGCAGCATGGTGGACACCTGGGCGGCCGTGGGCTCGTGCGCGCAGATTGGCAAAAACGTGCATTTGAGCGGCGGCGTGGGCATTGGCGGTGTGTTGGAGCCGATGCAGGCCAACCCTACGATCATTGAGGACAACTGCTTTATTGGGGCCCGTTCCGAGATCGTGGAAGGTGTCATCGTCGAAGAAAACTCGGTCATTTCCATGGGTGTGTACATCGGCCAAAGCACGCCCATTTACGACCGCGCTTCTGACACCGTGAGCTACGGCCGCATTCCGGCGGGCTCGGTGGTCATCAGCGGCAGCCTGCCCAAGGACGGCGGCAAATACAGCCTGTACGCGGCCATCATCGTCAAGCACGTCGATGCACAAACCCGTGCCAAGACCAGTTTGAATGATTTGCTGAGGCCTTGAGGGACAGACCAATTGTGCTGAGCGAAGCGAAGATCATTGCTCTGTCACCAACTGATTAGAAAGATACTCCCATGGCAATCATCGACAACAGCAACAACAACAGCGCCTCGCCCATCGGCACCATGGAACGTATCCTGCGGTTGATGTCTGACAAGCGTGCTTCGGACATTTATCTGTCTGCCAACTCGGTCGCCTTGATCCGCATCCATGGCGAGTGTATGCCCATCAACAACCAGATATTGCCGCCCGAAGCACCGCTGAACCTGCTCGCAGAAATATTGCCGCCTGAGCGAATTAAAGAGTTGCAAGACACCCACGAACTCAACATCGCCTGGTCGATGCCCAATGCAGGGCGCTTTCGGATCAGCGCCATGCGTCAACGCGGCTCCTATGCGGTGGTGATCCGTCTGATCATCAATGACATCCCCCCTTTGGACACATTGGGTTTACCGGCCTCACTGGCCGACCTGATGCTGCAAAAACGCGGCCTGATTTTGATCGTTGGCGCCACAGGTTCTGGCAAAAGCACCAGTCTGGCGGCCATGATTGACCACCGCAACGCCAGCATGACAGGCCACATTCTCACGATCGAAGACCCGATTGAATACCTGTTCAAAAACAAGCGCGCCATCATCAACCAGCGCGAAGTCGGCGCCGATACCGAGACCGCGGAAACCGCTCTGAGAAATGCCTTGCGGCAAGCACCCGATGTGATCCTGATCGGTGAAATCCGTGACCGCGAAACCATGTCCGCGGCCATCGCCTATGCCCAAACCGGGCATTTGTGCCTGGCCACCATGCATGCCAACAACAGCTACCAGGCCCTCAATCGCATACTCAGCTTTTACCCGGTTGAAGTCCGCATGACCATGCTTGGTGATCTGGCGTCAGCCCTGAAAGCCATCATTTCACAGCGTTTGATACGCAACATCCAGAAAACCAGAACCCCGGCAGTCGAGGTCTTGGTGAACACCAAACTGGTGGCTGAGTTGATTGAAAAAGGTGATTTTTCAGCCATCAAGGAAGCCATGGAAAAATCCATGGCCGAGGGCAGCCAGACTTTCGAGCAGGACATCGCCCGCATGATCGCCGAAGGCATCATTGACCGCCAAGAAGGCCTGGCCAATGCCGACTCGCCCACCAACCTGATGTGGCGTCTGCAAAACGACTTCAGTTCGCGCGCCAAAGCCGCGGCTGCCGAAGTCCATAACGACGAACCCTCCTTTACCGAAATCACGCTCGACCTCAACCCCTGAACCCGCCCATGAACCCCACCCTTGACCTGGCCTGTGATCTGATCGCCTGCCCCTCTGAAACCCCAAGCGATGCCCACTGCCAGAAGCTCATTGGTGAACGACTGCAAGCCATCGGCTTCAAGCTCGAAACCCTGGTCAGCGGACCGGCTGGTTTTGAAGTCACCAACCTGTGGGCCAAACGGCCGGCAAGCCGCACGGCTCACACACACGCCAGCTCAAAATTGATTGTTTTTGCCGGTCACACCGACGTCGTGCCCACCGGGCCTGTCAAACTTTGGGACAGTGACCCGTTCAAACCCACCCAGCGTGACGGCAAATTGTTTGGCCGCGGTGCGGCTGACATGAAAACCTCTTTGGCTGCGTTTGTGGTGGCCACCGAGGAATTTGTGGCGGCCCAGCCCGAGTCGCCGCTGGCGATTGGTTTCTTGCTGACCAGTGACGAAGAAGGCCCGGCCGTGGACGGCACCGTCAAGGTATGCGAGATGCTGCAAGCCCGTGGCGAAGTGCTCGATTTCTGCATTGTGGGCGAACCGACCTCGGTCACGCATACCGGCGACATGATCAAAAATGGTCGCCGCGGTTCTTTGGGCGGCAAGCTCACCGTCAAGGGCACCCAGGGCCACATAGCCTACCCGCACCTGGCCAACAACCCCATCCACCTGTTGACACCAGCGCTGGCCGAGTTGATCGCCATCGAATGGGACCATGGCAACGCGTTTTTCCCACCCACCAGTTGGCAGATCAGCAATATCCACGGCGGCGCGGGCGCCAGCAACGTGATCCCTGGCACGGTGGTGGTGGACTTCAACTTCAGGTTTTCAACCGAATCCACACCTGAAACCTTGCAAAGCCGCCTGCAAACGGTGCTGGACCGGCATGACCTGGCTTATGACCTGACCTGGACACTCAGCGGCCTGCCGTTTTTGACGCCCCCAGGGAAGCTGGTGGATGCGGTGGTTGCCGCCATTCATTCCGAGACCGGCCTGACACCCAAGCTCTCCACCAGCGGCGGTACCAGTGACGGCCGCTTCATTGCCAAAATCTGCCCACAGGTGATCGAATGTGGCCCGCCCAACGCCAGCATCCACAAGATCAACGAGCACATTGCCCTGAGTGATGTAGAGCCCCTGAAAAACATTTACCGCCGGGCGCTTGAAAACCTGCATGCGCAGTTGCTGGCATGAGGGTAAGCCACACCCAAAGCGGTGACATCACCCTGCTGGACTGCGTCACAAAAGCAGCGCAGCAGTTGAGCGATGCCAGTGTCGTTTTTGGCCACGGTACCCAAAATGCGTTTGACGAAGCTGCCTGGCTGGTGCTGTGGCAACTCGGATTGCCGCTGGACACGCCGTTGGCGCCCACGGATGAAGCCGATGATCCGCTGCCAAACCGTCTGGTTACGCCCGCCGAACAGACAAAAATTGCATCGCTTCTAAAAACGCGCATTGACACCCGCAAGCCAGCCGCTTACCTCACGCATGAGGCCTGGCTGCAAGGCGTGGCGTTCTATGTGGACGAGCGCGCCATCGTGCCGCGCTCGCTGATTGCAGAGGTGCTGGTCGAGGGCAGCCTGGACTACTGGCTCAGCGAATCCACCCACAAGGTGCTGGATTTATGCACCGGCAACGGCAGCCTGGCGGTGTTGGCCGCGCTGGTTTACCCCGACGTCATGGTGCAGGCCTCCGACATCAGTGCGGCGGCGCTGGAAGTGGCCAGCATCAATGTCGAGCGCCACGGTCTGCACCAGCGCATCACCTTGCACCAGGGGGACGGCCTGCCGGACCACGGTGGCCCTTACGACCTGATTCTGTGCAATCCGCCCTACGTTAATGCCCGCAGCATGGCCAGCCTGCCGCCAGAATTTCTGGCCGAACCCGCGCTGGCCCTCGACGGCAACACGGCTGGCGGCCAGGATGGCATGGATTTCATCCGCAAGTTGTTGCAAGAAGCGCCTGCCCATATGCATGAACAAGCGATTCTGGTGCTGGAAATCGGTCATGAGCGCGCCCATTTTGAAGCCGCCTTCCCGGCCCTGGAAGTGCTCTGGCTCGCCACCAGCGCCGGCGAAGACCAGGTGCTGCTGGTGACGCGGGAGGCTTTGCTGCATATGACATGAATTTTGTGGGGCGGGTTTTAACCCGCCAAGGTCGATTGAAATCGACCCTACAGAAGAAATTCAAGATGCAAATAATCTTTATCTAAAACATTAAAAATCCAAAGTAACCAATTGATTACACTAAAAAATGTTACCTTGCGCCGCGGCGCTAAAGTACTGCTCGACGGCGCATCCATCACCATCAACCCTGGTGAAAAAGTCGGTCTGGTGGGGCGCAATGGCGCCGGCAAGTCCAGCCTGTTTGCGCTGTTCAACGGCAACCTGCACGAAGACGGCGGCGAGTACTACATTCCCACCCAATGGCGCATGGGCCAGGTCGCCCAGGACATGCCCGAGACCGACCAGTCCGCCACCGACTTTGTGGTGGATGGCGACGTGACCCTGCTGGCGGCCCAACAGGAAGTCACCGCGGCCGAGGCCACCGACGATTACGACCGCATGGCCCACGCCTACATGGCGCTGCAAGACGCTGGCGCGCACGATGCGCCGGCGCGGGCGCAGGCGCTGATTTTGGGCCTGGGTTTCAAGACCACCGAGCTCACCAATCCGGTCAACAGCTTCTCGGGCGGCTGGCGCATGCGCTTGCAACTGGCCCGTGCGCTGATGTGCCCGTCAGATTTGTTGCTGCTGGATGAGCCCACCAACCACCTGGACCTGGACGCGCTGGTGTGGCTGGAAGCTTGGCTCAAAAAATACGAGGGCACCATGATCGTGATCAGCCACGACCGCGAGTTTCTGGACGCCGTGACCAACGTCACCCTGCACATTGACGCGGCAAAGTTGGTGCGCTACGGCGGCAATTACAGCAAGTTCGAGGACATGCGCGCCGAGCAGATGGAGTTGCAACAAAACGCGTTTTCAAAACAGCAAGACAAGATTGCCCACCTGCAAAAGTTCATCGCCCGCTTCAAGGCCAAGGCCAGCAAGGCCAAGCAGGCGCAAAGCCGGGTCAAGGCGCTGGACCGCATGGAAAAAATTGCGCCTCTGCTGTCCGAGGCCGATTTCACCTTTGAGTTCAAGGAACCGGCCAACCTGCCCAACCCGATGCTGTCGATGTCCAACGTCAGTTTTGGCTACCCGCCGTCCGACGATGCGCCAGAGGGCACACCGCCCAGCGTGATCGTGCGCAACGTCAGCAAGTCGGTGCTGGCTGGACAACGCATCGGCATTCTGGGCGCCAACGGCCAGGGTAAATCGACCGTGGTGAAGACCATTGCGCGCGATCTGGCGCCCATCGGCGGCGAGATCACCGAGGGCAAGGGTCTCAACATTGGCTACTTTGCCCAGCAGGAGTTGGACGTGCTGCGCCCCGCCGACACGCCGCTGGAGCACATGATCCGTCTGGTGAAAGACATGACGGCAGCTGGCAAGATCATCGGCCAGCAGACGCGTGAGCAAGACCTGCGCAGCTTCCTGGGCACCTTCAATTTTGGTGGCGACATGGTCAAGCAGGCCGTGGGCAGCATGAGCGGTGGCGAAAAGGCGCGTCTGGTGCTGTGCATGATCGTCTGGCAGCGCCCCAACCTGCTGCTGCTCGACGAGCCCACCAACCATCTGGACCTGGCCACCCGTGAAGCCCTGGCCATGGCGCTCAATGAGTTTGAAGGCACGGTGATGCTGGTCAGCCACGACCGCGCCTTGCTGCGCTCGGTGTGTGACGAATTCTGGATGGTTTCGCACGGCGGCGTGGAGCCGTTTGATGGCGATCTGGACGACTACCAGCGCTACCTGCTCGATGAAGCCAAGCGCCAGCGCGAAGCCATCAAGGAAGCCAGCAGCGCGGCAGCCAAGGCCGAGCGCAAGGCACAGGCCGAGGCCACGGCAGCAGCGGCCAAAGTCAAGTCCAAACCGGCACCCACCGGGTCCTTGAAACGCAAGCTGCAAGACGTTGAAGCGCGCATGGCGGTGCTCAATACCGAAGGTGCCGCACTGGAAGGCCATTTGTGCCAATCGCCGCCGCCGTCAGACTTTGCCAACCTGGGCAAGCGGCTCAAGGCCGTCAACGAAGAATTGCAGGGTCTGGAAGAGCAGTGGCTGACGCTGTCAACCGACATAGAATCTGCCATAGCCTGATGGCTTATGCGTCATTGCGAGCGCAGCACGACAATCCATGAACCCTGGGTGCAACACGTTTAACATGAGTTTGGGAACAACATGATCCTCGTCACAGGCGGTGCCGGCTTTATTGGTGCCAATTTCGTTCTCGACTGGCTGGCTTTGAGCAACGAGCCAATCATCAACCTCGACAAGCTCACCTATGCGGGGAACCCCGAAACGTTGCAAAGCCTGCAAGGTGATGTGCGCCACACCCTGGTGCAAGGCGACATTGGCGATGTTGCGTTGG
>PHCO01000464.1 GCA_002842265.1 Betaproteobacteria bacterium HGW-Betaproteobacteria-18
CTTCCACCGCGATCTCGTCAAACGGGTTCATGCTCATCTTGACGTTGGCAATATCCACGCCGCTGCCGTCGCTCTTGACGCGCACCTTGACGTTGTAGTCCACCACGCGCTTGACGGGGACGATGACCTTCATGTTGGGTTGCTCCTGCTGGTTATGAAACGGGGGGATCTTGGTTGACGTTCACGTCAATTGCTGAATTGTATGCCGGCCCTTCAGGCCGGCATGGAAAAGGGATCGCCCATTCAGGCTTCGCGCTGTGCTTGTCCCGCCGATGAGCCGCTGAGGCCGGCTGCCGTTTCTGGGTTTATTGAACGGGTTTCATGTGCACCACACGCTGCGGGTACGGTATTTCAATGCTGTTCTCGCGCAGCGACCGCAGGATGGCCCGGTTGATGAGCGATCTCAGGTTGAGCTGGCCATTCTCCGGGTCGGCGATCCAGTAGCCCAGCGTGAATTCCAGCCCGTCGGCGCCAAACGCCGACAACGCCACCGACGGGGCTGGGTCCTTGAGCACGCGCTCCTGGGCCATGGCCGCCTCGACCAGCAAATCGATCACCTGTTCGACGTGGCTGTCGTAAGCCACCGACACCACCGTGGACTGCCAGACCCGGGTGTCGCCCAGCGACATGTTTTCCACCCGGTTGGTGATCAGGATTTCGTTGGGCACGATGGACTCGCGCCCGGTGAGCGAGCGGATCACGGTGTAGCGGGCGTTGATGTCGGTGATGCGGCCTTCGAAGTTGTCCAGGCGAACGTTGTCGCCAATGCGCATGCTGCGCTCGGCCAGAATCACGAAACCGCTCACGTAGTTGGCGGCCAGTTTCTGCAGACCAAAACCGATACCGACCCCGATGGCACCGCCCAGCACCGACAATGCGGTGAGATCGATGCCCACCGCCGTCAGCGCGATGATCAGTCCGAAAAACATGAGCAGCGCGCGCATGGCGTTACTGAACGCCTTGCGCAACGAGAGGTCGCCGCCCACGGCCGAGCGCAGCAGACGCGTTTGAATCGCGGAAGAGACCCACAGCGCCAGGATCAATACCGCGCCGGCCGTGAGCGCGCCTTCGATCATGGTGCGCAGGCTCAGCGTGTTCGCGCCGATTTTCCAGGTGATCTGATCCATCTCGTTGAGCATC
>PHCO01000128.1 GCA_002842265.1 Betaproteobacteria bacterium HGW-Betaproteobacteria-18
TGCGCGAGGCAGGGTTTTCACAGATCACGCTCTGTGCCCAAGACCTGGTGAGCCACTCTGACGGGGTGGATGCCGCCGTCGCGAGCGTGCAAGCCAGCGGCCTGTGCGTGACCGGTTTTCAGGCTGGGTGCGACTTTGAGGGCCAAACCGGCCCGCTGCACGCTTTTAAACTGAATCTGGCCCACGCCATGCTGGGCCTGTGTCAGGCGCTGCAATGCCACCTGCTGGTACTGCCGTCCTCTACCCTGACACCAGCCGCCGCCGACTCCCAGGCACTGGTGCGCGACCTGCGCCAATTGGCCATGCTGGCCATCCCCATGAACATCAAGGTGGCCTATCAGGGTTGGGCCGGTGGTGCGATGGTGCAGGATTTTTTGCAGGCCTGGGATCTGGTTTGCGAGGTCGATATGCCCAATCTGGGGCTGTGTCTGGACTGCCAGGAAATCTTGACCGCCAACACGTTGATAGACGACCTGCAAGCCGACCTGGAAATGCTCGACCCTGACAAGTTGTTTTTGGTGCAATTGGTCGATTCCCTGGGTAACACCAACCAGCCGGGCCAACGCCTGCGCGTGTTCCCCGGCGACGGCGCTCACCGTGACGCTCTGGCCTCCCTGGTCACCACCTTGCACACACTGGGCTACCGTGGCAACTACAGCCTGGCTGCGTTCAATAGCGACTATGCAGCCATGCCGCCACACCACGTGGCGCAACGCGCGCGCGCTTCAGCCTTGTGGCTGGGTCAGGACGTATTGCAGCGCTCGGTGCCGCTACCCAACCAAATCCGCCTGCGCCGTACATTGACCGTTTGAGTTTTAATTTTTCATGAGCAGTTTGTTCGAGCGTTTTTTATCCACACCCGAGGTGACCGAGGCGCTCAGTGACCGTGCCGTGATCGAAGCCATGCTGCGCTTTGAAGCTGCGCTGGCGCACGCCCAAGCCAGCGTTGGGCTGATGCCGCAGGCTGCAGCGCAATCGATCATTGGCACCTGCAAGGTCGAGCTGTTTGACGTGCCCAAATTGGTGCGCGAAAGTGCCCGCATCCGCTGCCTGGCCACGCCGCTGGTGAGCAACCTGCGCGAAACGGTGGCACTGTTCAACCAGGAAGCGTCCGGCCTTGTGCATTTTGGCTGTAGCGACCAGGAACTGGTGGACACCGCCCTGGCGCTGGTCATGCGCGATGTGCTCAAACTCATTGAAGCTGATCTGGCGCAAACCATTCAAGCCTTGCTGGCGTTGGCGGCGCAGCATGCAGATGATGCGATGTTGTCACGCAGTCCGTTGCAGACTTCGACCCTGACCAGTTTTGGACTCACATGCAGCCAGTGGGCGGCGCCGCTGGTGCGCAGCCAGCAGCGCCTGCAAACTGCCGCAGCCCGTGCCTTGCGCCTGCGTTTTGGTAGCACGGTGGTCACGCTGGCGGTGATGCATGACAAAAATCCGCAAGTGATGGCTTTGATGGCCACCGACTTGCAGCTCCAGGCCCCGGTCTTTGACGGAAATACGGCGCACGATGAAACCGTGGCACTGGCCTGTGAACTGGGGCTGCTGGTGGGCAACCTGGGAAAAATCGCGTTTGAGATTGCCCACCTGTCACAGTTTGAGATGGGCGAGCTAACACCCCAAGCGGCTGCCATGGTTCAGGTGCCCGGCGCAAAACCGGTACCGCCGATTGCCACGGCCATACTGTGCATGGTGGCGCAAGTGGCTGCCCAGCGGGTGCCGCAGCAGGTGGCCGTCTTGCTGGCGACCTTGTCGCAGGAACATGGCAACACGCTGGGCAACTGGCAAACCCAGCTGGCGCAATGGCCAGCCTTGCTGGCCGCCAGCCAAAGCATCACCCGTGCCGTGGCGCAACTGGTGACTGGCTTGCACGCCGACACCCAGCGCATGCGCAGCAATCTGGATGCAGTGCGCGCCGGCCTCTCTGCCAAAGAGCTCAAAGCACGGTTTTCCACCGAACTGGCGCATCACGCATCGGCGTTGACTCGCACTCAGGTCAAGGCCTTGCTGGCGCTACAAACCCCGTCGCCCCAGGATTGATGCACTGCACCCTCCCGCCATGCTGACGCGCATTTATTCCGACATCTTTTTGCAACACTTCTTTGGAGCCACCTGGTGCTCCAGTGCCTGAGCCTGTTTCTCCCCCGGTCTGACTTTTTAACCCCTCTGGAGAAACACCATGGACTTTGCACTCAACGAAGAGCAGAAGATGATGATCGCGACCGTGCGTCGCTTTATTGCAGAAGAACTGCACCCCCTGGAAGACGAAGTAGAAGAAAAGGGCTATCTGGCCCCTGAAAAAGCCAAGGCCATTCATGAAAAATCAAAGGCACTGGGCCTGTACGCCATGAATATCCCCGAGCAATTCGGCGGCATGAGCCTGAGCGCCCTGGACACCATGCTGATGGAAGAACAGTTTGGCCACACCACCGACATCCTGATCCGCCGCGCCTTTGGCAACGTGTATGAGGTGCTGCTGGCTTGCAAAGGCGAACAGATCGAGCGCTGGCTGACCCCCACGGTGCGTGGCGAACGGGTTTGCTCCATTGCCATCACCGAAGCCGGTGCGGGTTCGGATGCCGGTGGTATCACCTCCCGCGCCGTCAAACAAAGCGACGGCAGCTGGCGCTTGAGCGGCAGCAAGCAGTTCATCAGCGACGGCGAGGTGTCAGACTTCTTTGTGGTGTCGGCACTCACCGGTGGCGACGGTGTGAAAAAAGAAATCTCGCTGTTTCTGGTTGACAAAAACCTGCCCGGTTTCACGCTGGGCAAAGACCAGAAAATGATGGGCCTGCGCGGCACCAGCCACTCCGAGCTGTGGTTTGACAACGTACCACTGGAACCCGTCGCCCTGCTGAGTGACGAAGGCAGGGGCCTGAGCCAGGCGCTGGGCGTGCTGGGCCGGGTGCGCCTGGCGCAAGTGGGCGCGCGCGCCGTGGGCAAGGCCAGCCATGTGCTCAACCTGATGGTGGAATACGCGGGCCAGCGCAAGCAGTTTGGCAAGGCCATTGGCGAATTTCAGTTGGTGCAGCAAATGCTGGCCGACAGCGTGATCGAGATCAACGCGGCGCGCCTGATGGTCTGGCACACCGCATGGATGATTGACTCCGGGCTGGACGCGCGCGACTTCATTGCCATGGTCAAGGTACAGGCCGCTGAAACCCTGGGCCGCGTCACCGACCGCGCAGTGCAGGTGTTTGGCGGCATGGGTTTTTGCAAAGAGCTACCCATTGAGCGCTACTACCGCGACGCACGCATCTACCGCATCTTTGATGGCACGTCGGAGATTCACCGCACGGTGATTGCCCGCAGCGTGAGCAAGCGCGGGCGCGCACTGTTTGACGTGGACGCGTAGGCCCCGGTGCTTGACATTCTGGCCATCACCGGTCCGATCTTCGCTGCAATCGCGTTGGGCTATGGATGCACCCGCGCCAGCCTGTTCACCCGGGCTGACATGCGGGTGTTTGGCCAGTTTGTCATCAAGCTGGCACTGCCTGCCTTGCTGTTCAACGCCTTGTCACAGCGCCAGATTGGCGAGATTCTGAATGTCAGTTACGTGCTGGCTTATCTCGTTGGCACGCTGGCCTTGATGGGCCTGGGGTTGCTGTGGGGCAAGCGCACCGGCCAAAATGCGACTGACAGCGTGATCGCGACTATGGGCATGACCTGCTCCAACAGCAGTTTTGTCGGCTACCCGATCCTCTTGCTCACCGTGGCCCCTGTGGCTGGGGTAGCGCTGGCGCTCAACACGCTGGTTGAAAACCTGCTGGTCATCCCGCTGCTGCTGGCCCTGGCCGAACGCAGCCGGGGCGAGACCGGGCACTGGACGGTGGTGGTGGGTCAATCGCTCAAACGCTTGGCCACCAACCCGATCATCCTTGCCCTGGCCGCCGGCCTTGTCGTCTCAGTCCTGCGCTGGCCTTTGCCCGAGCCGGTGGCACGCACTGTCAACCTGTTTGCCTTGAGCAGCGCAGGCTTGTCGTTGTTTGTCATTGGTGGCACGCTGGTTGGTTTGCCCGTTGGCGGCATGGGCCAACAGATTTTGCCGATTGCGCTGGGCAAACTGGTGCTGCACCCGCTGGCCGTGTTGTCTGCGACGATGGCCCAGCCCTTGCTCGGCATGGCAGCGCTGGAACCCTCCCTGCGCACGGCCGCCGTGCTGCTGGCCGCCATGCCGATGATGAGCATCTACCCGATCCTGGCGCAGACCTATGGCAAAGAAGACCTGGGGGCGGCGGCACTGCTGGTGACCACGGTGGCATCGTTCTTCAGCCTGAGTGGTTTGATGTGGTTGACTGAAATCTCACGGTTTGGAACATAACGGCCGATTAGTTCACTGGGTACTGAATTATTCAGACCTTTCCTTGGTGATGTGCCCAATATCACCGGCAGTAAACGCTTCGTTGCCACGACCTTTATCGCACTGCATCTGACAACAGTTTGATCCCGGTCAGAAACATCCCGGCATACAAAAACCGGTAAAACAGCACCTGGCTGATGCGCCGTGCCAGTCGCACACCCACCCACACACCAATCGGAGCCACAGGCAACAGCACCACAGATGTGGCGAAGTTGCGCCAGTCCAGCAAGCCCAGCCAGGCGTAGGGAATCCATTTGGACAGGTTGATGACAAAAAAGAAGAACGCCATGGTGGCGGTGAAGCGGATGGGCGACAGGCGCAGCGGAATCATGTAGGCATTGACCGGCGGGCCACCAGCGTGCGCAATGAAGCTGGTAAAGCCCGAGGTGGCCGTCAATATCGCCCCCAGCCAGCGCGGCGGCGGTGGGCTGTCTGCTTTGGGTGGAAAGAGCAGGCGCTGCGCCAAAAACAGCAGTGTGAACACGCCCACAATGCCCGCCACCAGGTGGGCATCGAGCAGTTTAAAAAGCAACGCACCAATGACGATGCCCACCAGGCCGCAGGGGACCAAAAACTTGAGTAACTTCATGTCAAAGTTTTTGCGAAACGCCGCCATGCCCAGCACGTCCATCAACAACAGCACCGGCATCAAGATGGCCGCCGCCTGCGGAACGCTCACGGCCAGCGCCATCATCGGCACCGCCAGCGAGCCAAAGCCTGCGCCAAAGCCGCTTTTGCTCACCCCCAGCAGCAGCACGGCGGGGATGGTGACGGCATAAAAATAGGGGTCGGTGATGAAGGGCAACGACACTGGGTAGCCGAAGTTATTTTTAAAATGGAACTGGCGTCAATAATTGCATTTTCGCCCAACCAAGACACTGCCTCATGTTTTCACCTTCAAAAGCCGATGTACGTCGATTTTTTTGCGCTGTGTATGCCAAGGCCCAAGCAGGCCAAGCCATGGAAGCGATTGAAACCATCGCCAGTTTGTGGATTGACGAGCACCCCGAGTACCATGCCGAACTCGCCAACGTGGATGCTGCACTGGCCGCCATCGGTCAGGCCGAAGACGGTCAAACCAGTTGTTTTCTACATTTGTCAATGCATTTATCAATCACTGAACAATGCAGCATTGACCAGCCGCGTGGCATTCGTCAGGCTGTGGAATTGCTTACGCACCGGCGTGATTCCTTGCACGACGCGCATCATGCGGCCATGGAATGCCTGGGACAAATGATTTGGGACAGTCAGCGCAACAGCCAACCGCCCGACGGCAATGCCTATGTGGCGTGCGTTCAGCGCCACGCCACGCGCGACTAAAAAACAGCTTATTTGATGCGGCCGCGCTGCACCGTTTGCATCTCGCTGGGCAGGCTGCCCACGTAATCAGCCAGCACCTTCAGCTCGTTGTTGGAAAACTGTTTGGCAATGCCGCCCATGACCGGGTGACCGCGGCCAATCAGGGGCTTGTCGTTGGTTTTGTACGAGCGCAGTGCCACATACAAATAGTCAGCGTGTTGGCCCGCAATTTTGGGGTACGAGGGATCAATGGGTTTGCTGAAATTGGGCCCATGACAAGAGGTGCAGCCGCCTTTGGTCACCAATTCAACGGCTTTGGCAGAGCCCTCGGCCGCTGTGGCTGGCAAGGAGACGCCGCTGCCGTTTGACTCGTAGTAGGCCGCCAGGTCGGCAATGTCCTGGTCGCTCAGGCTGGCGGCCAGCGTGCGCATGGACGGATGTTTGCGCTCCCCTGCCTTGTACGCATGCAGGGCGGCACGGATGTACCCTGCGCCTTGGCCTGAAATTTTGGGAACCTGGTGCACCTCGGGAAAACCAATGTGGTAGCCTTGAATACCATGGCAGCCAATGCACAGTGCATTTTTTTTGGAGCCGGCTATCGCGTCGCCATGGATGTCTTGGGCGTGAGCACTCAAAGTGCTTGCACAGGCTAAAGTCAAAGCCGACACAGTCAACAGAAATTTTTTCATTTTGCTAAGACAATCCGTAAAAGGCGTTTTTTGAATTGATAAATATCAAGCTAATTATAGAAAGCCAGCAAACACTCACCCTATGGCGTAAACCCGATATTGCCCCCCTGAAACGCCATAAAAATACGCTCAGCAAGCCCCTTCAAGTCCCCTATCTGCTCCAAACACCATGAAATTCCAAGGTACCCAAAGCTACATCGCCACCGCCGACCTGATGCTCTCGGTCAACGCTTCCATCACGCTGCAACGCCCGCTGCTGGTCAAGGGCGAGCCCGGCACCGGCAAAACCATGCTGGCCGAAGAAGTGGCTCAGGCCCTGAACCTGCCGCTGCTGCAGTGGCACATCAAATCCACCACCAAGGCACAGCAGGGTTTGTATGAATACGATGCGGTGAGCCGCCTGCGGGATTCGCAGTTGTCGGAGGTGGACGGTGGCGAGCGCGTCAAAAACATCCACAACTACATCGTCAAAGGCGTGTTGTGGCAGGCCTTCACCGCCGAGCAACCGGTAGCGTTGCTGATTGATGAGATCGACAAGGCGGACATCGAGTTTCCCAATGACTTGCTGCGCGAAATTGACCGCATGGAGTTTTATTGTTATGAGACCCGTGAACTGATTCGGGCCAAACACCGCCCGCTGGTGTTCATCACCTCCAACAATGAAAAGGAACTGCCCGATGCCTTTTTGCGGCGCTGCTTTTTTCACTACATCAAGTTCCCCGATGCGGTGACCATGAAGCAGATTGTGGACGTGCACTTTCCCGGCCTCAAGGCCGATTTGCTGAGCGCCGCCATGAAGACCTTTTTTGACGTGCGCAACCTGCCGGGCCTGAAGAAAAAACCATCCACCAGTGAACTGCTCGACTGGCTCAAGCTGCTGATGGCGCAAGACATTCCCTTGTCGGCCCTGCAAACCGCAGACGACAAGGTGGCGGTGCCGCCGCTGGTGGGGGCGCTGCTGAAAAATGAACAGGACGTGACGCTGTTTGAAAAACTGGTATTCATGCAAAAACACAACCGCTGAAAGCACGCACCATGGCCTTCGTTGAACCCATCACCCTCTCGCTGCGCGGCGTTACGCTGGCGCCGCTGGCCCTGCACCATGAAGCCGGTTTGCGCGCCGCCGCCGCAGACGGCGAGCTCTGGCAACTGCGCGTCACCTCGGTGCCCGAGCCCGAGCACACCCGCCGCTACATCGAGGACGCGCTGGCCATGCGCGAAGCGGGCAATCGCTTTGCCTTTGCCGTCATCGATTCGGCGTCCGGTCAAATGCTGGGCTCCAGCAGCTACCACGACATCCTGCCAGCGGTCAAGCGGGTGGAAATTGGCTACACCTGGTATGCCAAAAGTGTGCAGCGCAGCCATGTCAACAGCACCTGCAAGCTGCTCATGATGACCCATGCCTTTGAGGTGCTGGGCTGCCATGTGGTGGGCTGGCGTACTGACAACTTCAACTTCGCCTCGCAAGCCGCCATTGAACGCCTTGGCGCCAAAAAGGACGGTATCATCCGCGGCCACGCGCTGCGCCGCGACGGCACCATCCGCGACACCGTGATGTACAGCCTGCGCAGCGGGGAATGGCCCGAAGCCAAGGCACAACTGCTGTATGTGCTGGATAAACCGCACTGAAGCCAAGCGGGACAAATCCGTCAACAATGTATATACTTAAAAGATATACAAAAAGGAGGTCACGATGCACAACTCAACACCCCCAACCCGATCAGCAACGTCCAGGCAAATGACCACCATATTCACGTCGGGCAACAGCCAGGCTGTGCGTTTGCCAAAGGCGTTTCGCTTTGACTCCAAAACGGTCGAAATTGAGCGGCGTGGTGATGAAATCGTCCTGCGAGCTAAAAAGCAATCCGTCGGCGACATTCTGCGGCAGCTGCCCGCGTTCAACGCCAAAGGGTGTGCAGAGTGGGATCACATTGAAACTCTGATCAACGATCAACCGCTACAGGAACGCGACTGGAATGCACTGCTGGGGCCTGCGCAACAAGAACAGGCCACAACGACCACACCAAGCGTCACACCAAAAAAATCGCGCGGCGCGTGATGTATTTACTCAACACCAACATCGTCAGTTACTTCCTGCTGGGAGCATCCCCCGCCCTGAATCAGCGCATTCTGGACAGTGCTCCCGAAGACCTGGCAATCTCCATCATCAGCGCGGGTGAACTGCACTATGGCCTGCGCAAGCTGACCCCGTCTCGGCGATCCGCTCAACTCGCGCACCAACTCGATGCCTTGCTGGTGGCGGTGGCCGTTCAGGCCCTGCCTGCCAAGGCTGCCTTTCATTACGGCACGATCAGGGCGCAACTTGAAACTTCAGGCACACCCATCGGTGGCAATGACCTGTGGATCGCCGCCCATGCCCTGGCCCAGGGCTTGACCCTGGTGACCAACAACACCCGCGAGTTTGAGCGGGTGCCGGACTTGAGGCTGGAAAACTGGCTGTAAAACCCACCATGCTGATCGACTTCTTCTACACCCTGCGTGCGGCCAAACTGCCGGTGTCGGTCAAGGAATTCCTGACCCTGCTGGAAGCGCTCAAGCTTGGCGTGGTGGGACCCAAAACGCCACAATCCGATGACGATTCAGCGGAGCCCAGCGGCTACAGGATCGACGACTTTTACTACCTGAGCCGCGCCACCCTGGTCAAGGACGAAAAGCATTACGACAAGTTCGACCGCGCCTTTGCCGCCTACTTCAAGGGGATCGAACTGGTGACCGATTTCACCAAAGACATCCCTCTGGAGTGGCTGCGCCAAACCTTGGAACTCAATTTAAGCACCGAAGACAAAGCCGCCATCGAGAAAATGGGCTGGGACGAGCTGATGGAGACATTGAAAAAACGTCTGGAAGAACAAAAGGAACGCCACGAAGGCGGCAGCAAATGGATCGGCACTGGCGGCACGTCGCCCTTTGGCCAC
>PHCO01000129.1 GCA_002842265.1 Betaproteobacteria bacterium HGW-Betaproteobacteria-18
TTCACGCACGTTGGTGTTGAGAAAACGTCTGAGCACAGTATTCCCGAAGGAGCCGGTACCTCCGGTAATCATCAGTGTCTTGCCAGCGAACATATGTCTGTCCATCAGTGAAAGTCACGCATTTGCGCAACGAGGTCTGGCCACGCGGGCGCGATATAGCCCGTTGCAGCGTGGAAACGCGAAGCGTCAAGCGAGCGGTCGATAAGCACATTATCGTCGGGCTCAATATCAATCACCTTGCGGTATGCCTCTGCCACCAGTTTTAGCAATTCGTACTTGGCAATCGGTGCCGCAGCTACATGGTAAAGACCGAAGAGATCAGTACGAGGCAGCACAACATCGCGAACAACGCGAGCCAGTTCGACGGTTGGCAGGCCGGAAAAAATCGCACGCCGGTAACCCTTTACCCGTCTCTCCTGCGCGAGGAACCAGTTGACCAGGCCATGCGCTCCATCCAGCTCGTGTCCAATAATAGAGGTACGCAGCGTAATAGTGTGCTGGTAGGCAACCTCACCAAGGTACTTCGAGCGGCCGTAGAGATCATCTGCATTGGAGCGGTCCGTTTCGCGGTAATTACCTTGGCTGCCGTCAAACACACAGTCAGTACTGACGTGAACCAAGCGTGCATCGAGTAGCGCACAAAGCCGGGCAAGGCGATGCGGTAGCAAAGCATTTATTGGCAGGGCCTGCAGCGGATCATCGGCATTGGAGAGCTGCTTGACCAGCCCTATACAGTTGACGACCAATTGCGGACGCAATTCGCCAAACAGGCGTGCCAGCGAGTCAATGTTCTCGACATCGATACCACAGATGATTTTCGCCGCAAGCGGTGCGGCAAAATGGCGCCTAACAAGGGCAGACCGCGCAGTGCCAAAAACTTCGTGCGCAGCATCCTCGGACAGGATACGCAGCATCGCATTACCGAGCATTCCCGACGCACCGAGTACCAGAATTTTCACGGAACCTTCTCCCCTATCCATCCATCGGCCTGACGGCCGCCATTTCGTCAAGTAGCACGTGCAGGTTAGTCGCCAAACGTTCTAGCGCGAAGTGTTCGGCCGCGTAACGGCGCGCATTATCACCCATTTTGCTGCGCACGCCCGCATTCAGGGCAGCGAGCCGGCGCACTGTATCGGCTAGCGCTGCCGCGTCACCGGCGGGGCAGGCGAGCCCGGCACCAGCGGCAGCGACCACCCGCGCACCCTCGCCGTTCAGCGCCGCGATGACCGGGCGGCCGGCCGCCAGATAGCCCTGCACCTTGCTCGGGATCGTCCAGGCGAAGATCGGCTCATCGCGCAGCGAGACAAGCAGCGCCGCCGCTGCGGCGTAGAGCGCCGGCATCGCCGAGGCCGGGAAGCGTCCGGGCAACTCGATGTTGTCAAGGCCGCGGCGTTCAATCTCGGCGGCTAACCAGCCCGATAGACTGCCGCTACCGATCAGGAAAAAGCGCACCGCCAAGCCCTCGCGCTGCAGCCGCTCAGCGGCATCGACGATTGTATCAAGCGACTGCGCGGTACCGAGGTTGCCGGCAAAGACCACCGAGAAGCCGTCGGCAATTTTCGCGGCGAGCATGCCGAGCTGCGTACCGGGTGCCGCCTCCGCTGGGCCGCTGCAACCTTCGTCGACCCAGGCATTCGGGTAGTAGCGGATCTTCGCCGGATCGTCGGCGAGCGCCGCGATCGGCGCGCGAAATCCTTCCGAGGGCACCAGGATACGGTCGGTATGGCGGTAGATGAAACGTACGATACCGCCGACCAACGCCAGCGCCGCACGGTTGCGGACAAAGCCGGTCGCCGCCAGACTCTCGGGCCACAGATCCTGTACCCACAGTGCCAGCGGCGCGCGCTTCAACCCTGCCAGCAAGACTGCCGGCAGCGCCTGCAGCAGCGGCGACGGGGCGTACACGAATACTGCGTCGAAGCGTTTACCGCGCAGAAGCCATGGACCGAAGACCATCCCGGCGGCGACGAATGACAGGTAGTTGAGCGCCAACCGCAGCGCCGAACGCCGGCCACGCGGGAATAGCGGCACACGGAAGACCTCGACGCCCTGCCAGTCCTCTCGGTAGCAACCCCACGCCGAATGGCCGGCGAATACCTTGCCGTCCGGGTAGTTCGGCTTGCCGGTGAGCACGGTGATTTCAACACCACGTTCGCGCAGGGCACGCGCCAGGGCGTTGATGCCAAAGGTTTCCGGCCAGAAGTACTGGCTGACCAGCAGCAGTCTCAAGCGCCGCCCTTCCCGGGAGTTAAGGTAGCTCCTGACAGAGCAGCGTGATCCGGAGCCAGCGCACTGAGGCGCGCCAGCAGCAGACCCCAGATGAAAAAGGTAATAATTCCTGGGTAAGGCTGGCGCATGCCTACCTTGAGCATGTTTTCTCCCAGCAGCAGGTAGACAGCGGCAATCGCCGTACCAAGAACGACCGGTTCCGCGAAAACTGACGAACGTCGTTGCCAAATGAGCCTCGTGGTCAGCGCCAGCAGGATGATTAGCGGCAGGAGCGCGATTGCACCGAAGTTGTACCAGGCGTCCAGCCAGTAGTTGCGCGCGCTTGGATAGAATTTGCGATCGGTAGGCATCACATGGCCGAGCAGGAACGCGCGCGGTGACTCTATAACGCCTGCAGCATAGAAGCGCCAGTAATCGAGCCAACCGCTAACGCGCAGTGGTGAAGCCGATCCTTCATCCGCAACCTCGACCTTTGTTCGCCAGGACATTTCCTCCAGTGGGGCTGCTTGCGGGTTCAACAGCGTGGATAGCGCGCCAGAAGCCGTCAGGGCCGCGTATCCGGCTCCGGCGCATAAAGCGGACGCGAACACAACGAGCGACAAACGGCGGGCAGCGCCAAGCCGCCAATGCCGGCCCATGACCACCAGCAACCCGCCCAACGCGCCGGCAACAGCGCTGATCGACATTGACGCCGCTAAATGAACCATGGATACCGGCAACAACACAACGAGGCATCTACGCAGTCCACCAGCGAGAGGCCAAAGTGACATGGCAACCATCGTCAGCAGCGCTGCAACGACCATCGGAAAATACTGCAGATGCTGGTAGATGCTAAACACGAACACTTTGGGGTATGCGAAGGTAGCCCCCTCAAGCCAGGTCGCCGCAAGCTGCAACGGGAGAACAATGATCAGGACGGTCAACGCCGCCTTCTCGAAAAGCGGTTTTGCCGAAGCCGATCCGAACATCTCGCCTAGAATCAGGCCGAACATCGGCAGCAGGAACTGTGCAAGCAGGATCAGCTTTGCCCCCTCGGACTGCGCGTCGTTCTGTGAAGTGGCCAATGCTGTGGTCACAAACAGGAGTGCGGTGAAGAATAGTGCCGTCATAGTCATGACCGCCGCTGAGTAGTTGCCGAGCAGTGCGATGCCGGCGAACATCGCCAAGACTGACAGCGGTAGTGGCAGCCGAGAAATAGCACCACCGGTGTCATAGACGATCGCCGGGTCGCTAAAAAGACCTCCGCCGATCTGGAAAAACACCGGCAGCACCAAGAGTGCCCCGATCGCCAACAGCGCCTTATCGCGATGCGTCACACTAATACCGCGGCCGCGGCCGGCCCCCCAGAGAAAGCTGAAGCTGAGACAGGCGCTCAGCAGATAAAGAGCCACCAGCGCCTTGGCGCCGAACAGGTAATAGACGAAGGGCACACAGGTGGCGATCAACACGTTGGCGAGCAGATCGGGGCCGAAAACTTCGTGACCGTCGTCGCGATGAATCAACCGCGTTCGCAGCGCCGCTGCGATCGTCATGATCGCTCCGCCACCGATCGACAGGCCGATTGCGAGCCAGAAATTCGAAGAACGTCCGATCGCCAGCAGCCAGTCCGGCCCAGCGACGACAACGGCCGAGAGTGCTGCGGCCGCGAGCAGCATGGCGCCCGGAATCACCAGTAGCCAGCGCGGCCAGCCCGACGTGCCGAAGCGATGCACGAGCGTCGGCGCGAGGGCCTGCCCGAAGACCGTCGGAATCATCCCGCCGATAGCAAAGGCGGTGAACAACTCGCCGGCCAACGTTTTTCCGACAATCAATGCGATCGAGATCCGGAAGACGTAGGTGCTGGTGCCTATGATCGCTGTCGAGCCGAAATGCGGCAGCAGGTCGCTGAAGGATAGATGCTCCCTGCCACCGCGCCATGAAAGACGCGCCCGCCGGATCGCCAGCAGCGGCGCCAAAGCCCACGGAATGGCACTGAACGCCAAATCAACACCGGCTCCCAGTGACAGGAACAAGGAAAACAGGAAGCCAAAATTTTCGCCAACCAGGGTCTGAAAAGCGAATGATGGCTGATTCATGCGTTCGTGCCGGGCAAGACCGATTTCACCGATCCACTCCACCATGCGACGGACGATCAATAAAATCGCCAAGGGCGCAGCAGCCGCTCCGATCCCAACACTAAGGAAGTAGGCTGCTCCGGCCAGCGGCAGCATCAGCAACAGACGGATCTGCAATAACCGTATCGCCGCCGAGCCACTGGCATCGGCGAGAATCAGATTGCGCGCGTTCGCCGAAAAAGCATAAAACAGCCCCAGCATCGCTCCTTGTACCAGACCGATATCTGCGGCGATATCGAACCAACCGAAGATGCCAAACACCAGCAGCAAGGCCGTCATAGAAAAAGAATTGAACAGCGCCGCCAGCGGAAAAATGATCATCGCGCTTCGCGCAGAGGTCTTCAAATCTTTATACCCAGCCATTGATGAAATTTGCTGCAAATCAGGCAGTGCGGGACTGCCAGCTGAAAAACCGATTCAGTGCTCGATCAACGGTAAAGATTATCAGCACATTGAGCAGCAAAGTTCCGAACAACAGATAAGACTGGCTCGGAACATACCCGAAGCTTGCATAACGAAAAGCAACGACTTGCGCAAACAGGGAACAAAGAATCCAATTCTCTCCACAGTAGCGGTAGGTTGCAATTTCAAAGGCAGCCGCAACCAACCCGAAACCAAGCAAAGCAAAAAACAGAAATGGCAGTGACCCAAGGTAATAAAGAAAGGCAATTATCCCTGGCAGGGATACAAAGTGATTTTTTGTTTTATCGATAGCCGGATGGGTATAAGGAGAATCAATAAAATATCGGTCATAAAGACTCAATTCGCCGGCCCGAAACTTTTCTTGCCAAGCCTCACGCCACAAACTCCATCCCAGTTTGTCCGACGACGAAACCGCCATCACCCCCTCGATGCCGACCCAGCGGTCCATAAACAACGGGGAGGTCATCTCAGGAACCATTGAGATGGAAGTCGAGGTATCGACTTCTATCACCCACGAGGCACGAAGGTAATTGACCGCAAAGACCGAGGCCACAAAAAGCACGACAAAGACAGTTCCGGCGATTATGAACCTTACCAGCGGGACGCGACATTTCATGGCACCAAGCAAACGCAAACCACCCACTGCCAAAGCGCTGGAATTGAGTACCATGCCGCGACTGAGCAAAGAAACGTTGGAGAACAGGCTCTCTAGAATAGGTGGAACCACGGCCATCAGTGACAGATTACGATTGATCTCGATCTCGAAACGAATGATCAAAGCAGAAATTGACGCGAACCCAAATTGGAGCAACCATTTATAAACACCGTTCAGCCCGAAGGGCAGCACCGTTTGCGCAACCATCCCGCGCTGATAAATCCCGAGCCAAACGTTACTTGAAGCAGCCAGCACGACTATCAGCAAAAATCCTAGTACTAGCGACTTCCGATAAGCTCGGTAAAGGCGAAAAATCCCCGACTCGCTACATGTCGCCGGCCGGTCGGGATAAACAAACAGTCGCTCACGGACCAAACTGGCGACCAAGAGGGCAACAAAACCGGAGGACGAAACCAGTAGAGCTTGATCGAAAGCCCCTGCGGAGCCATTAAAGGCGCCAACCGGTTCAGCAAACATACCGTTTGCAAAGGCAACTCTAACCGAGGTCTTAAGCCAGAACCCCAGCCAGAAAAAAACGCCAATGAAGGTATCGAAGAACAAGGCGCTGCGGCGAAAGCCGTTGAACAACAGGGCATTTGCCGTAAGCGTGAACAGCATGAAGACTACCCAGTGGCCTGCGTAACTGACAGCGGCGGCAATCGATAGCCCACCGACAACAGCAACTAAGAGAAAAACAAGCACCCTAATCAATTTTTGCTTTCTGCGTCGAACGTTACTCGATTACACATTTACAGAGTAGCACCGACCGAGATCACACTCTTCCCACCACCTGCTGCGACAAGCTCAGGTAGCGCTGTGCCTGAACCCCCCAGAAAAAATGCCGCCGGATTATAGCGTTTAAATGACAGGCCGACGCTCGCGAACGCTCAGGATTGCGCAGCATAGTTGTCAAGCTTTCCGCCAAAGCCACGGCTGAAACCTGCACCATAGTCCCCGCACCTTCGCGCGCCAAATCATCAAGGCCACAAGCATCGGTGAATAGAACCGGACACGCACAGACTCCCCCTTCGAGGACTACTATCGACATTGCTTCGCGCCGGGAGGGGATTGCAAGCAGGGTTGCAGCATGCAACGCGACAACTTTTTGCAGTCCGCCGACGTAACCCGGGAAATGTACTCGTCCAGCCAAGCCACGCGCGGACACCGCCTCCTTGAGTTCGCGCAGCATTCCGCCGTCAGGCCCCGCCATGACGAGATGAACGTCGGCGAACGATTGATCTAGCTGACAAAAAGCGTCAAGCAGAAGATCGGGCCCTTTGATCAGATTGAGCCGCCCGAGAAACAGGATGAAGCGCGCATTCCCAACTCCCACACTTTGGCGAAACTCGGCGATTGCTGTGAGAGGGTCGTCGAGACGGTAGGCATCTGGATCAATGCCGTTGGGAATAACGACAACTCGCTCGTCCGGAACGCCGCAAGCAAGAAAATCAGCACGCTCTGCTTCGGTAATCGCAATGCAGGCGGTAGCCGATCGCGTCAATTTACGACCGACCAAAAAATCGTAAAGCCGTTTCAGCCACAACGAACGTCCAAAAGGCTTGAGCGCCCCGGCCGGACAAAATAGGTAAGGCTTACCGAGTTGGCGACAAGCCCTGAAGATCAGCGCATTGAACAGAGTCCAGTGTCCTGAGAGATGAACAATATCGGCGTTGGCGACTAGTTCAGAGAGCTTCGCAAATGATATCTGCGGAATGAAAAATCGGTCATTGACACAGGGGACAGTGATCAGCCTTGCTTGGCCAAGTTTGATACGGCGTTCGGGACCAATCCCGATATCGAGGGCCAACACGGTGCAGTCGACACCTTCCTCGGCCAAAAAGCGGGCAAGCTGGAAAGTGCGCTCAGCGGTACCCCCGCCGCTGACGGGATCAAGCAAATGATTGACAAGCAGAATCTTCATGCAATTGAGGCAGCTGAACTTGCTGCGTGAGAGTTCTCGGCGAAGGTCCGAAGCGCCGCCGCGAAGCTGACCGGAGACACAAATCCGGCCGCATGAAGCTTGGCTGCGCTATAGCGGGAAAAAGGATCTATCTCGCTGCGGCCCCGTGCCTTCAGCAGCACCTTTAGAACGGCGCTCGGCAACGGCAGCGGCGGCAACGGATGGTCGTTGACCTCGAGAGCGCTCATCAATATGCGCTCGACGTCACGGAAATTATTGAGCGGATCATCGTCCTCGGCAACGATAAAAGTTTCCCGATCGAACGAACGAACCGGGTCGGCGAGAAATTGCAGTGCAGCAACGACCGTTTCGACCGGGACCAAATGCATTGAGCGGCACCCAAAGAGCGATGACCGGCCGTAATTGGTCAAGCGCGATCCGCTGACAAGACTCGCGCACAGTGATCGCAGCGCCTGGCCTCCGAAACCGAATACGGCGGCCGGACGAAGGATGGTTAGTTCGCAAGAGCGCAAATCGGCGCCGAGCAGCACCTTCTCGATTGCCAGCTTCTGAATCCCGTATTCGTCGACCGGATTGCATGGGGTAGCCTCGTCAATAACCCCACCTGCAGTACGTCCAAAGACCGAAATCGTGCTGCAGTGGACCAACCGGCGGACACCGATAGTGGCGCAAGCCTCGACCATCGCCTTGGTTGCTGCGACAGCATCGGCAGTTGCAGCTATCTGAGAATAGGCGAGGTTAACAAGCGTGCAGCCTGGTTCAAGCAGGAATCGCCAGACGCTAGGGTCGGCAAGGTCACCAGTGACCCAATCGATAGAGGCCTCTGATCCGTCCTGCGGCTTGTTCGACCTCGTCAGCGCTCGAATCCGCCTGTCGCTGTTTCTACATGCGTCCAGAAAGTGGCGGCCGATGAAGCCACTAGCACCGGTGAGAACTAGTGGTGATGTCATCGCGGCGCCTCAAGCAGTAACGCGTAGCGCGCCGCGATGTTCGCCGCTGAGTTGCGCTCGCGTACCGCCTGAGCGACTGTAGCCGGCACCACCGGCGGCGCCAGCACGAAGTCGCGCAAAGCAGCGACGGTCGGCGGCGGCAGGCCAGCGTCTCGCGCCAACGTCAGTGCCGCCGGGTAGTCGGCGAGCGCCGCTACTGAGGTGTCGCACGTCAGGCTGACCAGGTTGAGGATGGGTCTGCCGATGGCCATGTACTCGATTACCTTGCTCGCCAACTGCGCTTCGGAATCGTTGCCGATGTTGACCAGCACGTCGGCGTCGACCATTGCCTGCTGTACCTCTGATCGGCCAACCATGCCGTGGGTCACGAGCGCATAGTTAAGGTTCGGCGCGCAGTTCGCCAACTCGTCGGCGCAGTCGTTGAGCGCTCCGTAGAAGTGCAGTTCGACGCGTCGCCGCACCGGTTCTTCGCTGAGGGCGTCTTGCAGCGCGGCGAGGCAGGCGAGCAGGAAACGCGGGCTGCGCAAGCGGCGGTAGAGAGTGCCGACGAACACCAACCGCAGCGGTTCGTCGGCCGTCCGCAGTGTCGGTGGCGGCGCTGGTGGCAGAGACAGCAAAGGCGGGATCACCTCGATGCGCTTAGCTGGTAGACCGAAATGCGCCGCGTAGAGCTGCTGCGTCGATGCGGTGGTGACGCTAATTGCGTCGGCTCCTGAGACGACGCGTGCCTCGACGGCACGGTTCAAGTAGCCGTAAAGCAGGCGGTTATTCGGCGACGGTTCGTGCATCAGGTAGAAAGGGTCGCCGATGTCAGCAAACCAGCGTGCACCGTGTGCATGTGCTCTGGCCAACAAGCCGACGAGGTGGCCCGTAAACGGGTGCGACACCGAAACAATCCAGTCGAATCGATGTTCGGAGGCGAGTGAGCGCGATGCGCGTGTCGCCGGGATTACCCAACCGCAGGCAAAGTCAGGCCAGTACAGCGCCCGCC
>PHCO01000130.1 GCA_002842265.1 Betaproteobacteria bacterium HGW-Betaproteobacteria-18
CCACGGACAATGGGCGCAACCATGTGATCGAGATGCAGGACCGCAACGAATCCTGCCTACTTGCCTTCCCAGCGGGCCGAGTGGTCACACGTCCATCGGCCAATGGCGCCATCACGACCAGCATCGAATACGACGGAGAGCGTCCAACAGATACAGGGGTCATGCTGTGCATGGCGTTTTCAGGGTGCACCCTTGTCGCAGAGGGCGCCTTTCCTCAGTTTCCTGGCGCGATGGGGCCGCGTGCACACGTTGTGAATGGACGGGTGTTCAGGGCCATTCGCCCTCGCAAGGAATACCTGGATCCAGATCTCGCCTGGCGGTGCAATGCCACGTTTTCCGGTACGTGGGCGGCGGATCCGCCGCATGACCAAGATGACACCCTCCCAGGCGAGGCGCCATAACAAATAACAACCAAACCCGTTTATTGACTACTTATTAAGAGATTTCTAGCGTCAAATTGGCGCTTAGGTCTCCATTTGACGGCATTTGACCGCGTTTCTTTTGTTCCACCGAAGAAGAAATTACGGAATTGATGCAGCTTTCCCGCTTGTTTTCAGTTCTCACTATGGTATATTCCGTGAAAATTAACGGACGAACTGGATCATGATCTACTGCTCAATCGTCAGGTTTTCCAAAGGGCGCGCCCTCTGTGCTGCCGCGCTGATGACGTCTTTGTTGGGGTGCGCAACACCACCCGCGGAGGTCAGTCCTCCGGTCGATCCTGCAGCACAGCGAATCGATTCTGTTCTGCAAAACAAGTCAAAACAGAAAATAGCAGGCCCTGAGGCTGCGTACGACAAGCCGGTGTATTCCCAGGCCTCGTCCACCGTCAGCTACTTGGGAGATGCGAAGAACCTGTTGGCAGACGTTGCGGCATCGCTTGGGCTCTCGTTTGAAGTGTCTGGTCCGCAGCCTCGGCTGCCCATCTACGTGCAGGTGCATGCCAAAGGCGTTCCGCTCAAATCGCTGCTGGAAGACGTTGCCCGCCAGTTGAGCGAGCGCGCGGACATCGTGATGTCCGATACCCGCATCGAACTGCGCTACCGCGGCCGGTGAGTATGAGCACCCCGACGACCTTCGGCCGCTACGCGCTTCCCGTCCTGATGGCGATGGGGGTGTGCCTTTCGGTGGCGCCTGCTGTGGCCTCTCAGCTCGACGGCATCCTCAAGCCCGCGCAGGGGCAGGTGGCTGCGCCCGACCGTGAAAAGCTCAGCATCGTTCGCGAAACCGCGTTGCGAGAGGTTGCGATCGCACTGGGGGCTCGCGCCGGACTGTCTGATCGCAGCGCTGAGCTGATGCGTCTGCTGGATCAGCGCGCCGCAGCGCTGGACATCCAGTTCAACTTCAATCCCATGGTGATCGGTAACAGCGTCCTGCCGCCGGTGATCAGCGAATCGAAGGATGTGATTGCGCTGGAAACCTCCGCCATGCGCGTTGCTGGGGCTGTGTACCGGATCGACGAGCCTGCTCGGTTTGCGTTGCCCACGCCGACCTGGCGCAACTGGATGTATGTAGGCCTCGGGATCTCCGAAGTCACCTTGCCCTCCCAGGCTGCGGCACTGCCTCAGAACGCGGTTGAGCAGGCTTACTGGGAGCGAACGGTTCGCGAGGGTTACGAGCTGGGGCGCAAGCAGGCGCAGTCGGTGTACGACCTGAATCTGAGTCGTCTTGAGCGTGCGCACAGTGGCATGCGGCTCTACTTTGATCTATGGCGCCGTGGGATGGTCAGTGCGCCGACCGTCGCGTCCAGCTCCGAGCTGGTGGCAAATGAAGGCGACTCCACCATTTCTGTGGGGAATACCCTGTTCCGCATCACCGCACCATCGGGCTTCACCAAGCCTGATGGGTGGACCCCCCTGGAGTAACAAGCCCGTGCTTGAAGCTCACCAGGGAGACATCCCTCTCAAATCTCTCCGGCCAGGACTTTCGTCCGTGACGGAGTTCAAGGACTTCATCAATGATGTCTACGCCCTTGGTGCGTCAGACATCAAGATCCAGTCCAACGATTTCGTTTGGGCGGATATCAACCGAGTCTGGCGCAAGGTGTCAGACCGCCGGCTGGAGTCGGGCGAGGTTGAGCGCGCATTGACGTACGTGAACGATCCGAGTGCGATCGGCCTGATCGGCTCTGGCAAGCCCGTGGATGACCGTGTCGACCTGGCGCTCAGCGCAGAGAACATCAACGAGTTTCGCCTCAATGCCACGGGGTGCATGGTTGCCGGAGCGCGCGATGGTCTGTCCATCACGATGCGTGCGATTCCCAAGGAAATTCCCAGCCTTGAGCGTCTTGGTATCGAGCGGGAGATCATGGACAACCTGTTCCCACGGTACGGGTTGATCCTGGTGGTGGGAACGACGGGCTCTGGCAAGTCGACGTTGCTGTCTTCGTCGTTGCGTCACCGCCTCGTGAACCGTCGTCACGATCCCGTGGCCATCGGCACCTTCGAGGACCCCATTGAATATGGCCTGAAAGGCCTGGCTGAGGGCAGCATGCCTGAGCCGACGCAAATGGCCATCGGCCAGGGGCGTCACATCCAGCATTTCGACATGGTGGGGCCCAATGCCATGCGCCGGAGATTCGATGTGATCGTGGCCGGCGAGATCCGGGACCTTGCCAGTGCTCGTGCGGGCATGGAGCTGTCTCGAACTGGGCATTCTGTCCTGGCCACCCTCCACGTCGACACTCCGGGCGAGAGCTTTGACAGGTTGATCAAGTTCTATCCAGTCGAGCAGCAGCAGGGGGAGGCCTTCGCGATCCTCAGCCAGCTGCGGATGGTCATTGCTCAGAAGTTGGCGCGAACAACGGATGGCGGAAAGATTGCCTTCCGGTCGTTCGTGGTTGTCGATCGGGCCTTGCGTGAACACTTGGGCGGCCACCCGCCTGCGCGTTGGTCTGCGATGGTCACCAAAGTGGTCGCGGCCAATGGTAATGACTTCGAAACGGGTGCCTACACCGCTTTGAAGGAAGGCCGCATCAGTGGTGAGACCTTCCGCGAGGTTGCCGGCTTCACGATGGAAGAAGGCGTCGCCTACGTGGCCGAGAGAGGTGGCGATGTCGCAGCCGTGGGTTAAGACGGGACTCAGTCCAATGCTGGGGCCGTTGCCGGCCTGGGCATCGCTGCCAGTTCCTTATCTGCTGCTGAACTGGGGTTACTTCGCTCTCAGCATCTTTGGTCTGACGCTCCTGTTGGCCATCTTTCTCAAATCCAAAGGGCGCACGTTGACTTGGTCGATTCGACGTGCGCGCGCTCTGCTCAGAGGCTACCGCATTGAGGCGCGGCCCATCGGCTATCGGCGCGCGGTCAGCACCGACGTGCCGCTTTTCGACTTCAACTTTGACGAATGGAGAGACCAGTGAAATACACAGCGAAAAGCATCCTGATGACGGCGGCGCTGCTTGCGACACCGGTGATGGCCGGCACCCTCATTCTTGAGGGGGGTGTGGCGCCGCCAGCGGCAGCGGCATCTCCTGCGGCCAGCACGGCGTCATCGCCTCAGTCGGCGGCCAAAGCAACGCCGGTGCCGTCTGCGCCTGCGGTAGAGCTCTGGGAGGTCAAGCCAGCTGACGGCACGCTTTCTCGGGCGATGCTGCGCTGGTCTCGTGAAGCGAAAGTGCAGTTGTCGTACGAGGCCCCGGACGATCTCCCGGCGATTGCGGTGGCGTACACCGGCGATTTCTGGACCGCCATGGACAGCCTCCTCAAGGACTCCAACAACGGCGGCTATCCGCTGCACGGCTGCCAATACACGAACGTCGTGCGCATCCTGCATACCAGCCAAGCTTGCGATCGTTGAGATCGCCGAAGGACCTCACATGAACATGAACAGCGTGCCAAAACTCACCCTTTCCATCATCGCGACGGCAGTGCTTTCACTGTCAGGTTGCGCGGTCACAACTCGCGATGTGTCGACGGCTGTCCGGGAGGGGAAGTCTGAGATGGAGGCGGCGCAAGCTCAGATCCCCGCCCAGGCCATGCCCAAGCCCGGTCTGCGTCGGATGTCAGGCAACTTCCTGGGAGCTCGCCCCATCCAGACGTCGAATGCGACTCGCTTGCCGGCTCACTTGCGAAGCGTGACGCTGGGGTTTGGTCCGGCGAGCGGAACCATCTATCAAGCTGCGGCAAACATCACCCAGGTCACAGGCCTGGCGGTGAGGGTTTCGCCTGACGTTGGTGTGACCTACTTCGTTGTGAAGCCCGAGGAGGCGGCCGCAGGCACGGGAACTCCGATGCCCAGTCCTCTTCCTGAGATGTCGGTCGAAGCTGCCCCAGTCGCTCCGAGAAGCACGGGCCCCATTCCGCTCAGCTTTACCGGAGATCTGTCGGATTACCTGAACCTGATCGCTTCAGCCATGAACGCGAACTGGGTCTATGAGAATGGGGAGGTCAACTTCTACAAGATGCTGACCCGTCGCCTGCAGCTGGCGGTGTCCCCTGGCACCCTGGCGTACCGCGATGATGTGAGCTCGGGTGGATCCGGTGGCGGGGGTGAGTCCAATGGCAGCTCCTTTGCCAGCTCTGCCAGTGCGACTGTGGAGGCGCAGCTGTCCCCGTGGCAGGGCGTTGAAGACGCGATCAAGACCATGCTGTCACCTGAAGGCAAGGCGCACATCAATCAGTCGTCGGCCTCGATTGTGATCACGGACTTGAAGGCGAACGTCGATCGCATCACCAAGTACATCGAGTCCGAGAACGATCTCCTGACCCGCCAGGTTCGCATCGAGATGCGCGAGATCCTGGTGGAGGAGTCCGGGTCCGCAAGTGCCGGCATCGACGTCAGCATCATCTACAACCGACTGCTTGAATCCGGTTTGAATGTTGACGGCCTGAGTGCAGTTGCAAAGCCGAACTACAACATCGCCACTACCGCCCCGGCAACACTGGTTGATGCGGCATCCGGGACCATGAAGGTGAACTTCACCCGCGAAGGCTACTTCCAGGGATCGAGCATTGTTGCCCAGGCCTTGAATGGCATCGGGAAGGTTGTTTCGAACAGCTCGCGCACGATCATCACCACCAACCGTGTCCCGGGTCGGGTGCAAGACGTGACGGATCGTGCGTACCTGGCCAAGACCGAGCCGGGTACTGGCAGCACGGATGGCGGTGGTGGCGTGCCGGGGCTGACGCCTGGTCTGGTGACCTACGGCGACAACATCACGGTGGTACCCACTGTTCGCGACAACGGCGAGGTGTTGATGCAGCTGTTCAGCACCCGAAGCAGTCTCATCGAACTGAACTCTGTGAGCGCCGGCGAAGGCGCGACGTTCCAGCAGATCAACACTCCGGTGTTGAACCGCAAGAAGTTCTCCCAGAACTTCCGCGTGCGTGACGGTGAGACGCTGATTATTGTGAGCAACGTGAGCAACTCACTGGGTTCGAAGGATCGCCAGGGCATCACGGGCGCATCCACGACGGCAAACCGCAGCAAGGTGATGAGCGTGCTGATGGTGACCCCTCGCGTGCAGGGCATCTAAGGAGCCGACGTGCACACCACACAGTACGGCAAACACAAGCTCGTCAGTGGGCTGACTTGGTCGCTTCTTGACCCCTTTATTGGCAAGCACAAGCAGTTCCAAGCCTGGCGGCAGATGGAGCAAGGATTCGGTGTCGAAGTTGCTCTCGGTGGCGAACGGTGCTTTGGCCGCGGTGGAGAGGAGGTCAATGGCCTGATCAGCGTCGCAGCTCTGGCCGCCCGGCACCCGCTCTTGCGGAAAAAGACCGCACTTCTGCTGCTGGAGATCCCTTCGGCGAATCCTGACCATCAGAGCTCTGTCATTGTGGTCGGGCTCAAGGATGGCTTGGTTGACCTCGATACCTTCGTTTCAGAAGATCGAGTTCCTGAGATCCGCAGCGCATTTCTGTCGAGGCTCGATGGGAACGCTACCGTCTATGGTGACGGAGACAACCTGGGGAGTCTCGATGTTGGGTTGACCCTTGAAGAGTTGCTCAAGCGGGGTCGCCCATCGAGTGCTCGTGTCGCGAAGCTGTCGTCAGGGCGCTGGCTCGGCATTGCTGCGGCAATCGGTGCTCTGGCCATCGCGGCGATGGGGGTCACCATCTGGGTATCTGAGAACGAAGAAGTGGCCCGTCGTCTTGAGCAGGAGCGCCTCGACGCAGAGCGCACGCCACAGGTGTTGTATCAGCAGTCCATGGCGGCCTACCTCGCTGAGCCTGCTGTTTCGTTCTATGGCGCTGTTGCATTGATGCGGGATCAGCTCGCCACCTTTCCTCTCTTTCATGAGGGTTGGTCGCTTAAACGTTTGAATTGCGGGAAGGCTGGCTGCTCGGTGCTGTGGGAGCGCTTCGGGCTTTCGGGTGGGACCTTGGACGATTTCCGATCCAGTGCCCCTTCTGATTGGGCAGGGATCATGGCGGTCAGCCAAACGGAAATTTCGCACTCGATATCTCTGCAGCTCCCGAAGTTCGCGCTTGACCGGCAGAAGTGGCCAACGCTGAGTGCATGGCGCGAGCGCAACGTGGCCCATTGGCAATTCATTGCTCCGGCCGGGTGGACTGCAGACATCTCCGAGCCAACGCTCCGGGCTGTGCCGATAGAACTGGCGGGTGGGCCTGATGAGGCTGCGTTGGGTTCCATGCCCGATGCCATCCGAGCAGTAGAGGTTGGCATGAATGGGATGCCCTTCTGGTTCACAGACCAGGACCCGGACAGCCCGATGACGGAAGACCTCCTGGGCACTCAAGCCGTGCTTGATGGGGACATCCAGATCGATATCGACGACAAGCAAATCACTTTTTCCGCGAAGGGGCTCATCCATGTTCAAAACTAAACTCCTGGTCATCGCCGCTCTTTTGGGGGCGAGCTCGGTTGTCACCGCGCAGGTCCCTGATTCATCAAAGTCCAGCGATGTGGGGGGGGCTGCGCCTGCGACCGTCGCTGAAATCACACGCCTGGCTCGCGAACTGCGTGTTGAAACCCTCCGCAAGGAATTGCGTGAGGCCAAAGAGGCTGGCAAGCCTCCCGTCGACCCAGCTGCAGTGCCCGCGGCAGGTGCACCCGCCGCGCCAAAGGTGCGCGTGATTCCGCGGGCGCCGGCGGTCTCCGCCATCTATGGACTGGGCGCCGCGGCCCTGGAGGCCCGGCTGGTTGATGGCACTGTGGTACGCCAAGGTGCGTCATCGGGCATTTGGCGTGTTGTGTCCATCTCTGTATCGGCTGTGACTTTCGAGCGTTGCGAAACCATCGGCAGGAAGAAGTCCGCCAGGCAAGAGTGCACGCAAGAGTCGGTGGCGCCGCGCGGTTGATGGCGCAGTGGATGAGCCACATCATGAACTTCTTTGGTCGCAAAACCCCTGCCGCACCGGTCCCGGTGAAGGCGGCTCCTTCGCTGGCACGAAGCACCGCAGCGCCTGTGGCGAAACCCCAGTTGGTTCCGGTTGCCGCTGCGCCTTCGTCTGAATCTCGGGCTGACGGTAGGGCTCCTGGTGTGCCTCGGAGGCCTGCCCCACCCGCGCCGGTGACAGCCAGCGTGGTGACTCGCCCCAGCGCGGGTGGGGCAGCTGCGGTGGCGAGCCTGTCAGCGCTCAATGAGCGTTTGGGCCGCCCCTGGCTCGGCCACCTGACGGGCATTGTGGCGCCGAGCATGAGCAAGCAGCTCATCGTTTTGAACCTGGGTTGTGGCGATGCGGCGCTGCTGGGCACTTCCGAGGCACTCAGCGAGGCGCATTCACAGACCGTTCGCCAGACCATCACAGAAACCTGGGCGATGAATTTGGTGAGCGAGATGGTGGCCACGCCGGTTGTCATGGAGGCCCTGAGCCAACGGCTTTCCTCGCAGGGTGGTCTGAGTCAGGACAAACTGTTTTTGTCGGTCTACGACAACATCGTGAGTATGGCGATCGCGGCGAAGGCGAGCGATGTGCACTTCACCGGGGATGACGCGGCCGGTGTGATCAATATCCACTTGCGCATCTACGGTCAATATCGCTACTGGCGGACCAACAAATCCAAACTTGTCCTGGGTGCGCTGGCTGCGGCTTTTGGTCAGCGTTCCAAAAGCGACACGGCGACCAAAGAGCAATTCAATGCGGTGAACCCCGTGGCGTTCATGACCTCGCAGGATGTCAATGGATCCAGCTGGGAGGGGCGAGTGAACGGCCGCCCCCATATCACCGGGTACGCCGGCACAATGCGATTGCTGGAGAGCACCCCAAAAATCGACAAGATCCCGACTCTTGAGGAGCTCGGGTACAGCCCTAGCCACCAGGAGATCATCACCGGGTCCGTGCTTCGGAACTTTGGCCTGATCATCTTGTTCGGATCGACGGGATCAGGCAAGTCCACCACGCTCCGAACCTTCATGACGCGTGTGAGCGACCCGACGCGTTTGAAGACCTACACGGCAGAAAGTCCTGCCGAATACGTCATGCCTGGCGTGACGCAGTTCTCCATGCCTGTGGACGTGACGCTGAAGTCGGAAGACATCCAGGCCAAGTTCACCGCGCTGCTGCGCGACCTCATGCGCATGGACCCGGATGTCCTGATGGTCGGCGAGGTGCGTGACCAGGAAACGGGCCGTCTGGTCAGTGAACTCACGCAAACCGGTCACCGTTGCTACACGACCGCGCACGGCGACGGCGCAGTCGATGGCCTGGCGCGTCTGTGCGGTGGCGAGATCAGGATGCCACCAGACACGCTGGCTGGCTCCAAGTTCCTCTCCGCCAGCCTGTACCAGCGTCTACTGCCAGTGCTGTGCCCGCACTGCAAGATCCCAGCGACGGACAGCGCGAATGGACTGTCGGCTCACAAGCAACGCGTGTTGCGCGACCGATACCAGCTCGACGCCGGCACCATGTTCGTGGCGAACGCTCCTGGATGCTCTCATTGCAAGCCGAAGATCCCTGGCCTTGAAGCAACCGGCACGCTCGGGGTCACGGTGGCGGTCGAGATCCTCATTCCGACACCGCCCATGCGGTCAGCCATTGCACATCGCGACTGGACGGGTCTGGATGAGTTGTGGCGTGCGCAGCGCCGTGCCGCGTTCGCCGACGGCGACATGCTGGGAAAGACCGCCTATGAGCACGCGCTGTGGTTGGTGGCACAAGGTCGGGTCAGTCTGCTGGATGTCGAGTCCGAGTTTGAGCCCATCGAAAGTTACGAAATTCGTCCCATCCGATCGGGCGCACCAGAAATGAGGGCGGCATGAACCCAGTGCTCTGGCTGGCGGCAATTTCGCTGCGGCTCACTCGTGAAGACTTGTATCGGTCGCTGATCGACAAGCTTGACACCAGCGCGGGCG
>PHCO01000465.1 GCA_002842265.1 Betaproteobacteria bacterium HGW-Betaproteobacteria-18
CCCACACCGTGGCCTGAACCGCGTGCTCGGCCGCATCGCGCTGCTGCCCTCGCTCACGCCCTACAGCCTGTGGGAGGTGGGTCACAACGTGGTGCACCACGGCTACACCAATCTCAAGGGCGTGGATTTTGTCTGGGCGCCGCTGACCAAGGCCGAGTTCGAGGCCCTGTCGCCCGCTCGTCGCCTCATGGAACGCATCTACCGCAGCGGCCTGGGCCCGGCGCTGTATTACCTGGTGGAAATGTGGTGGCTGCGCATGTTTTTTCCACGCAAGACCTACATGGGCACGCAGCGCAAGGCGTTTGTTTGGGACGGCGTGTTCGTCACCGCCACCGCCGCGCTCTGGATCGGTGCGCTGGTGGCCGCGGCCGGTGCCACGGGCCAGTCGGTCTGGGCCTTGCTGGGTTTCGGCTTCGTGGTTCCGTTCATGTTCTGGAACGCCATGATCGGCTTCGTGGTGTACGTGCACCACACGCACACCGCCGTGCAGTGGCACGACGACAAGGCTGCGTGGGCCAAAGCCGCACCGTTTGTGTCCACCACCGTGCACCTCACCTTTCCCCTGGGCATCGGCGGTCTGTTGCACCACATCATGGAGCACACCGCGCACCACGTGGACATGAGCATCCCGCTGTACAAGCTCAAGGGTGCGCAGCAGAGGCTGGAAGACACCCTGCCCGGGCGCGTCATCGTGCAGAAATTTTCCTGGGCGTGGTACTTCGAGACCGCGCGCAAGTGCAAGCTCTACGACTTTAACCAGCGTTGCTGGACCGATTTCCAGGGCCGACCCACCAGCGACTTCAAACCGGCGGTGCTCTGATGCTCTGAGTCTGCCCGCTCGATCCCACAGCAAAGCGCTGCCAGGCAGCGCTTTGCTGCTTCTCTTTGTTGCTTCCGCGAGCCATGTGTCCATGGGTGGCCTAGTCAGTGGGCGCAGCCTCTGAGCGTTGTGCCGCCCGGGATCGCCAGCCGATTGGGTGATTTGCGGTCAAAGTGAGACAATGGAAGGCTAACCTGTACCGCAATGACCCAATCCTTTTCCCAACTCTCCCTATCACCCTCGCTGGAGCGAGCCGTGGCCGAAATGGGCTACGAGAACATGACGCCGATCCAGGCGCAGGCCATTCCCG
>PHCO01000466.1 GCA_002842265.1 Betaproteobacteria bacterium HGW-Betaproteobacteria-18
TCGGCGGGGCGATTGTTGGCCGCCACTTCGACCACCAGCCGGTCGATGTCGGCGTTGCGCGCGTAATCGAGCGTCGTCGGCGACTGGCCGGCCAGCACCTGCGGCGCGGCAGCGGTGGCAGCATGCGCCGGCGAGGCCGGCAGCCGTGCGGCCGGGTCATCGAGCAGCGGCACGAAGCGATCCTGCGCGTTGACCGCGCCCGCCAACAACAGCAGCGCAGTGAAACCTGCGTGAGTGAACCCGGCGCGCATCATTGGCCACCTCCCTGGCCGTCGCCTTGCGCAGTGGGCGGCGCGGCCCTCGGCGCCACGATCGGTGCCTGTTTGGCGCTGTCGGTCGCCTGGCGCGGAGCACGCGCCGGTTTGCTCTCGAAGCGCAGCGGGCCTTGCCTGCTTTCGGTTTCCGGCACGCTCACCTCGCCCTGGGTACGGCGCGCCTTGACCTGCTCGATCACCGGGTTGGAGCAACTGCCTTCGATGAAATCGGCGCGATGCAGTTCGCCGTTCTTGAGATCCAGAAACAGGCTGCCGGCATCGCCGAGGTTGCGGTTGGAACTGGTGACAAGACGCGAACCCTTCGGTAAGGTCGAAGGATCGGCCTTCAGCACATGGCTTTGCGGGGTGAGCCCGCAATAGCTGTATTTACCCTCGGAATCACTGATCAGCCAGGTGCCATCCTCGAAGTACAAACGCACGCCGGGGATGCCCAGCTCCTCGCCATCCTGCATTTGATTGGTGTTGCAATCGACGTAAATCTTGCCGAGCACACAGGCTTCGTTGGTGAACACGCCGCCGCTGACGCGCAGGCGGAAGCGCGCTTCATTCGAACTCAAGGTGCCGGCGAATGGCGTCAGCGTGATCGGGTCGATACAACCTGCCGGCAAACCGCAACCAAACGCCTGGGCGCGGTTGACGCCATCGCCCTGCTGGCTGCCGACGCCAACACGCAGACGATAGTTCAACGTGAGCTGCCCACCGCTGCCAATCGGGCCCAGATCAAAAGCCAAGGCCGGGCCGGGGGCACCAGCGGGATCGGCGATGTTGTGGCCATTCACCACCGCGCTGTTGGCGAGGTAGGTGAAACCGGCCGGCAGACGATCCAGCACGCTGACTTGCGGCAATGCCGAGC
>PHCO01000467.1 GCA_002842265.1 Betaproteobacteria bacterium HGW-Betaproteobacteria-18
TGGCCGAGCCGGTTCTGGTCGCTCGGCCCCCAGCTCACGCAGGTCCTCTTCAGCGGCGGCCTCCGGCAGGCCCAGACCGCCCAGGCCCGCGCCGTCTACGACCAGGCGGTCGCCTCCTACCGTCAGACGGTCCTGAGCGGATTCAAGGACGTGGAAGACAACGTGGCGGCGCTCAGGATCCTGGACGAAGAGGCCGCCATGCAGGCGGAGGCGGTGGCGTCCGCGCGTCAATCGCTGGCGATCGTCCTGAACCAGTACAAGGCGGGGATTGTCGGCTACCTGAATGTCATTACCGCCCAGACGGCGGTCCTGTCCAACGAGCGCACGCAGCTCGACATCCTCAACCGCCGGATGAACGCGAGCGTCCTTCTCGTCAAGGCGCTGGGCGGGGGATGGAAGGCGGGCAGGCTGCAGCCGTCGGGTCAAGCGCCATCAGGTCAAGCGCCATCGGGTCAGACGCCATCGGGCCAGCAGCCCTCGGGATCTGCCGCGAAGCCGGCCGGCTCGTGAGCTACTTAACGGCGTCCTGGATATTTCCCCGGAGCTGGCCCGTAAATCCAGGAGAAAGGTCGAGGATCCTTTTCTTGATCTCCGCGTTCGGGATCTTGTGATCCTTTCCCTTCTTGTCCTTGAAAACGAAGGTGGCCTGGTCGTCCCACTCGTCCACTTTCACCTTTCCCTTGCCGACCCAATTCCAACTGACCGGCTTTTTGAATTCACCCACGACCGTATTCTTCGCCTCGTCGGTGAATTTAACGGCATAGGGCTTGTTTCCGGCCGGTTTCCAGTATCCGCCGACGGCATAGGCCTGGCCGAGCGTCATGGCCAGGATGAACGCGACCGCTGCGCCGAACACGGAAACGGTTCTGATCCATCCGCATCTTTTCAGTCCCATGTGATCTCCTCCCTCCCGCTGTCTTACTCCTCGAAGGACATACATGGATTGTGTACTCTCACTCTTTATTTCCTGTCAATCGGGGGAATTCTTAGAAATCACCCGGTTCGCGGGTGAGCGGGGGGGCAGCGGGCGGCCAAGGAAGATCAAAGAATGGAAATAGAGACGCGGTGACTGAACCGGGATCGGCGGAAAACCGGTTCCCGTTTTCAGATCTGAGACTTGACGCGTT
>PHCO01000468.1 GCA_002842265.1 Betaproteobacteria bacterium HGW-Betaproteobacteria-18
GGGAGCACAGGCTTCTTAGGATACCGCCCAGACTTGGTCATTGAGCCCTACCGAGTTTGCGAGCTTTCCCTAACCGCCAGTGACGACGATGCAGTCATCAACGAAGCCATACGTCGCCACGCAATTGCATGTGAATTTACCGCATCGAAGGAATTCACATTGCCGGCGGTACAGACGTACTTAAATCGAAAACTCTCAAACTATGTCGAAGTGCTACAGGAGCAGTAGGGCTAACCCGCCATTCCACCGGACATGCGCGAAAAGCCGCGCAGGCCGGTGAATTTAGACGTTAGGCTGCTCAGAGGAATCGAACAGTATGAGTAAATCCGTCGCCCTCCTTGGCGAATACACACCAACATTTCCGCCCCACGCTTCGACCAATGCCGCCATTGAGCATTCTCGGAAAGTTCTGGGGGCTGATCTATCAGCAGACTGGGTTTCAACCGCAGATGTCGAACCAAAACTATTTGAGCGTTACTCCGGCATATGGGTCGCACCGGGAAGCCCATACAAAAACATAGAGAAAACGCTATGGGCTATTCGTTACGCGAGGGAAAACAACATCCCCTGTTTTGGCACCTGCGGCGGATTCCAACATATCGTTATCGAATACGCCCGTAACGTCCTTGGATTCAAGGACGCTCAACATGCCGAGTACGATCCATACGCTTCAAAGCTCTTCATTTCGCAATTGGCCTGTTCACTTGCAGGCCGAGAAATGCAGCTAAGTTTTGTACCGGGGTCTCAGGTGGCTACAGTTTACGGAGGCTTGTCCGCCACGGAACACTATTACTGCAATTTCGGAGTTAATCCAGACTGCATTCTTGAGTTGAAGCAAGGGCCGCTGAGTATCTCCGGCTCAGATATTGAGGGCGAAGTCCGCGTCATTGAGTATCCCGGCCACCCATTTTTCATCGGTACGCTGTTCGTACCGCAGACACGTTCCACGCCCGAGGTTCCACACCCGCTCGTTACTGCATTCTTGGGGGCTGTCGTTGGTTCCGCAGCCTAACATTGCGGTCGAGAGGGACGCTTCGCCGCTAGGCGGCTCGCGTCCCTCACTTTTACGTTAGGCAATCACATGACACAGCCATCTGAACAATTCGATGTAACATCACACTTTGACG
>PHCO01000469.1 GCA_002842265.1 Betaproteobacteria bacterium HGW-Betaproteobacteria-18
GCCTTTCCTTCCAGAGTCTGTGCGCGGACGTAGTGGTAATCGCTCGGGGCGCCGGACCCTCTTACTCGTTGTGTGCCCCCGCCAACCATGTTGAGCGTGACGGTGTCATCCATATGGACAACAGCGATCTGACCGACCAGTGTTGGCTCTTTGGGCAACAGATACTTGAATTTCGCCCACTCGTTCGGCGTGTCTTCGCCGATGGTGAGCGTTTGCCGGACGCTGATTTTGTCGCTCATCTCGGCCTGTATGCCTACGGCGTTGATGATGCCGTGCTCGACGCCTGCAGAAAGGTTGATCTGCATGAGCTGGCCGATCTCACCCAATGCGTGGGCGCCACCCAGCGGCATGGTGATGCTGCGTACGCTCGGCTGCGTGTGGTGTTTGGCCAGCAAGCGGCCGCCGATCAGCCGGGCGGCATCTGCATGGGTGATGAGGTTGCTGCTGTGGGTGGCGGCAACCCGGTCGGCTGCGCTCAGATAGCGCCGCACTTGGGCAAACACTCCGCCAGTCTCGCCGCCGTGGACGTAGACCGCATTGGCCTGATCGCTGGTGGTGGATCTTCTGGCCATGCTCAGGATGGCGGCCTCTGGCACGATGAGGTTGGGTGTGGCTGTACCGAAATCCCAAGGCAGAACCGGGTATCTCGCCTGCAATGTCAGCGCCTTGGCGGCCTTGGCCGGCACAAGCACCATGCCGACCTGTTGCGCCGCATCATGAATAGCCTGAATCGCTGTCTGGTTGGCGTAGCTCCATGCACCCGTCGGCAGTAGCCAGTCATCGAGTCCGGCCGCCCAGTTGATGCTGAAGCCTTCTCCGATCAGCAGCAACGCATTCATGGCCTGCTGGATGGTCATATCCGATCCGTTAACGATGGCGCTCGACGGCAGTTGATACGGCGCGCTCAACAATGCGCTCAAACCGCGACCGCGCGCCGTGATGCTGCGACTGCCGAATTCTCGGTTTTCGGTCCAGTCTTCGACCAGCAAATGCCAGGTGTGGCCGTTGATGCTGACCGACAGTGTTGCCGGTGTGCCATTGATATCCGGCTGCACGGCATCGAGCGCTGGTTTTCCGAGTAGAGTCGCCTGCCAGTTCCAGCTCCAGCTGTCTGCATCAAGGCCGA
>PHCO01000470.1 GCA_002842265.1 Betaproteobacteria bacterium HGW-Betaproteobacteria-18
CTCAGCCCGTACGGTTGGGAAATTACTTTGGCGTGCGGGTAGACACCGGTGTGCAGGACGGCGGTGAAATCCCGATGTATTACGACTCGATGATTGCCAAGCTCATCGTGCACGGTGTCGATCGGCTCGATGCCATTGCCAAAATGCGTGAAGCACTCAACGGTTTTGTGATTCGCGGCATCAGCAGCAACATCCCGTTCCAGGCCGCTCTGCTGGCGCACCCCAAGTTTGTCTCGGGTGATTTCAACACCGGCTTTATTGCAGAGAACTACGCCCACGGCTTCAAGGCCGAAGACGTGCCGCACGAAGACCCGCACTTCATGCTGGCGCTGGCCGCCTTTGTGCGCCGCAAATCACGTGAACGCGCGGCTGGCATCAGTGGTCAGTTGCCGGGCTATGCGGTGAACGCGGGCAGCGACTACGTGGTGGTGACCTTGGGCGAGGAGGGCACCAATGCCTACACCCCGGTGCATGTCGATGAGTTTGTGGGCCAAACCGGCTCGGCACGCGTCAGGCTGGGTGCCAGCAGTTATGAAATCAGCAGCGACTCGCGGCTCAATGACGTGTGCATCACCGGCACGGTCAACGGTGCGCCTTTTACCGCTCAGATCGAGCGCGGCACGCCCAAGAATCCGCTGGCACTGCGCCTGCAGCACAACGGCACGCGTATCGACGTGCTGGTGATCTCGCCGCGCATGGCCGAGCTGCACGCGTTGATGCCGTTCAAGGCACCGCCCGACATGAGCCGCTATGTGTTGTCACCCATGCCCGGCTTGCTGGTCGATGTGGCCGTGCAAGTGGGTCAAAAAGTGCTGGCCGGTGAACGCGTGGCCGTGATCGAAGCCATGAAGATGGAAAACGTGCTGTTTGCTGCGGCGGATGGCGTGGTTGGCAAAGTGCTGGCCAACAAGGGTGAAAGCCTGACGGTGGACCAGCCGATTGTGGAGTTTGCGTAAGCTGTCTGGTTGAAAGGGACGCGATTTCAGGGGTGGGTGCTTTAGTCAGCCTTTCAGGCTGGCAGCGTAGTTTTTCAGGGCCACAGCCAGCGAGGCCACCCCGCGGTGAATTTCGTCCACGCTGGGGGTCACAAACGAAAGGCGTAGGGTGCGCTCGTCGCCATGGTCG
>PHCO01000471.1 GCA_002842265.1 Betaproteobacteria bacterium HGW-Betaproteobacteria-18
TGCCGACGGTGTTCAGCGCATCACCGTTGCTACCGACGGTTCGTACGACCCCAACGTCATCAAGCTTGCCGCCGGGGTTCCTGCTGAGATCACGTTCAATGCGGCCTCGGGCTGCATGGCTCAGGTCATGAGCAAGGACCTCGGCTTCTTCGAGGACCTGACCTCCGGTGACAAGACCATCAAGCTCGACGGCCTTGCTGCGGGTACATACGAGTTCTCTTGTGGAATGCAGATGGTGTTCGGCCAGATCGTGGTCGAGTAGGAGATTGAGATGGAGACGATGAAAACCAACAACGAGGCCTTCCGCATCTCAATCGATGGGATGCACTGCGGGGCCTGCGAAAAGCTTGTGACCATGAACCTGACCGGAGTCGATGGCGTGGAGTCCGTGGTTGCTGCAGATGCGACCGCGGGAACCGCGACGATCATGGCTTCAGGCGATGTCGATACCGAAGCGGTCGCCGCTGCCATCCGCGCGGCTGGCTTCGAGCCGACCGGTGGCTCGGTCACGCTCGAACCCGTGGAGCTGCCGGAGCCGGTGGCCGACGTGGTCGAGGCCTGCGAGACCGGTACGTGCCCGGTGATGCCCGAAGATGACGTCGTCGAGGAGACGATATCCGCCGAGGAGCCCGTGGTTGCTGCGACGGCGCCCGGAGCGGTTGCGCCCGACACCGCCGAGTCCGTGATGGCTGTCGGCGGTATGACCTGCGCATCGTGTGTCGCCGTCGTCGAGAAGACCGTGAGCAAGCTGCCCGGAGTCACGGGCGCCACGGTCAACCTCGCCACTGAGCGGCTTACCGCTACGTACGACCCCGCCGTTGCCGATGTGGCCGCGATCGCCGCTGCCGTGAAGTCGGCAGGCTACGAGCCGATGCCTCTCGAGGCGGCTGCCCCCGCGGGCTCCGGTTCGGTGGGCAAAGTCACCCTTGCAGTCATGGGGATGACGTGCGCCTCGTGCTCGGCCGTGGTAGAGAAGACGCTCGGCAAGCTCGCGGGCGTCACGACTGCCAGCGTGAATCTCGCCAACGAGACCGCCGCTATCGAATTCGATCCCACGGTCGTTGGAGTCGATGACCTCATCGGCGCCATCAAGGGTGCGGGCTACGACGCCATCGTCAAGGTCG
>PHCO01000472.1 GCA_002842265.1 Betaproteobacteria bacterium HGW-Betaproteobacteria-18
CAACGTCATGTTCATGACCGTAATGGCGACCAAGATGCCCTTCGTCGGGCGCGGTTGAGCCCGCACACAAGCACCGGGCAACTGCCCGATGACCAACACATCCAGACGAGGAGCGCGAAATTTGGCAACGAAAATCCTGTGCTGCACCCCGATGCCGGGCTACCTGCGCGATTCGCTGGCCGCTGAATTCGACTGCCACGACTACCATTTTCCATCCGGCGCGCTGACCATTCCCAAAGCGGCGCTGGCGAGCATCCGCGGCATGGCGATGACCGGCGAAGCGCAGATCTCGGCGGCATTGCTCGACCAGCTTCCCGCACTCGAGATCATCTCGGTCTTTGGCGCCGGCTATGATGGGGTGCCGATGGAATACTGCCAGGCGCGCGGCATCCGCGTTGCCCATACGCCGGGGCTGATGACCGACGACGCCGCCGATCTGGTAACTGCGCTGGTTCTGATGACAGGGCGCAACCTGCTGCGCGCCGATGCGTTTGCGCGCAGCGGCGACTGGGCAAAGGGCAGCTTTCCGCTTTCCAGCACCATCACCGGCAAGAGGGCGGGCATCTTCGGTCTTGGCCGTATCGGCATGGCCATTGCCCATCGCCTCGTCGCGCTCGGGATGCAGATCAGCTACTGCGCCCGCAGCCCGCGGCCCGATCTGCCCTGGCGCTTTTTCCCGGATCTGGAAGAACTGGCCCGGGATTCCGATTTTCTGGTGATGTCTTGCCCCGGCGGTGCCGCGACCCGCGGCATTGTCGGGCCGCGCATCCTGCAAGCCCTCGGCCCCGAAGGCATCCTGATCAATGCAGCCCGCGGCTCGGTCGTTGACGAGGCCGCGCTGATTGCGGCGCTCAAGGGTGGCACGATTCGGGCGGCGGGGCTCGATGTCTTTGCCTGTGAACCCTCGATTCCGCCTGATCTCGCGGCGCTTGGTAACACGGTCCTGTTGCCACATATCGCAAGCGCCACGCGCGAGACGCGCGAAGCGATGGCGGCACTGTGCCGTGCCAACCTGCACAACTGGTTTTCAGGCGTGGCGCCTGTCGTTCTCGTCCCGAACGCCGGTTGACCCGCGCCACCTCGCTTGACGGTCGGGCGTTCGACATCGCCTGCGGTCAGATC
>PHCO01000473.1 GCA_002842265.1 Betaproteobacteria bacterium HGW-Betaproteobacteria-18
CCATCGAAGTCCTCGTCCCGCCCCTCCCCGAGCAGAAGAGGATCGCGGCGATCCTGGACAAGGCGGACAAGCTGCGGATCGAGCGTCGCGCCGCCCTGGCCGAGCTCGACACCCTCGTGCAGTCGATCTTCCTGGAGATGTTCGGGCATCCGGTGACGAACCCGGAGGGGTGGCCCGATCCCGTCTGCCTCGGCGAGGTCGCTGACATCGTGTCCGGTGTCACCAAGGGCCGGAAGCTCAACGGCAGGTCGGCCCGAGAGGTTCCGTACCTGGCCGTGGCCAACGTTCAGGATCGCGCCCTGAACCTGTCGACCGTGAAAACGATCGAGGCCACCGACGAGGAGATCGAGCGGTACCGGCTCGAGAGAGACGACCTGCTCCTGACGGAGGGCGGCGATCCGGACAAGCTGGGCCGGGGAACGCTGTGGTCCGAGGAGCTGCCGGAGTGCATTCACCAGAACCACGTGTTCCGGGTGCGGCTGACCACGGCCAAGGTGCAGCCGCTCTTCCTCAACTGGCTGGTCGGGAGCCAGCGAGGGAAGAAGTACTTCCTTCGCTCGGCGAAACAGACGACGGGTATCGCGTCGATCAACATGACCCAGCTTCGGGGTTTTCCTCTGCTGGTTCCACCGGTGAGCCTCCAGCGCACCTTCGCCGCCCGCGTCGCCGCCGTGGAGAAGCTCAAGGCCGCCCACCGCGCCTCGCTGGCCGAGCTCGATGCCCTCTTCGCCTCGCTCCAACACCGGGCGTTTCGGGGAGAGCTGCGAGGTGCATAGGTCCTATGGGTCTTATAGGGCCTATGAGACCTATGAGACCCATAGGACCTATGCAGCTATGGGACCTATAGAACCCATGAACGACCTTGAACTTCGGGAGGCTTGCCCATGGCCCAAGGTTTCATGCCACCCCATGGGGGCTACGAGAACCTGCTTTCGTACCAAAAGGCGCAGATCGTCTACGACGCCACGGTGTTCTTCTGCGACCGCTACATTGATCGCCGCAGCCGCACCCACGACCAGATGGTGCAGGCGGCGCGCTCGGGCAAGCAGAATATCGTCGAGGCCAGCATGGCTTCCGGCACCTCCAAGGAAACCGAGATCAAGCTGACCAACGTGGC
>PHCO01000474.1 GCA_002842265.1 Betaproteobacteria bacterium HGW-Betaproteobacteria-18
ATGGCTGATGTCATCGAAACCTACAGGGAGGCCACCGGCGAATGTGTCTTGCTGGGTTCTGACGAGGACAATGCGAAAGCGTCGAAGCCTTGCCAGTCCCGTTTTGGTTGCTGGACATGTCTCCAGGTTCAGGATGATCGCTCGATGGATCAGATGGTCACCGAGGCGAAGCATTCGTACATGCGCCCGCTGGCTAAATTCCGTAGCTACCTGAAGAACACCTATTACGATCTATCCCGACGGACATGGGTCGGACGGACGATTGATGAAAACGGTTTCATCCGCTTCGCTGTCGACGGGTATTCGCCTGCACAGTTGCAGGACCTGCTCAAATACGCTCTGACCATCGACATCGAGGAGCGCCAGGCTGCAAAACGTCTCGGCATTGCTCCGCGCTTCCAGATCATCACCATGGAGAGCCTTCTGGCGATTTCAGCCCATTGGAGCCTCCAGGGCTTCGCGCTCCCATACACTGCGTTGAAACACTACCGGGATATCGAACGCGGCGCGCGATATCCGGTGCCTGACGTGGCCGAGTTCCCCAAAGTACCGATTCCAGCAGCCCGTTTTATCCACGTCGGTTCTTCGTGGAATCAGGGCGAGGAGTGGCAATACACCGGGTTGCGCGACGTTATGTCAGAAGCCTTTGCTGGTTTTGATGGGGGCGGGTGCATCGGCAATAGGACGATCAAGACACATGGCGAGCAACGAACGGTCATGAACGTGAATACGGCGGACATGTTCACGATCGATCCGGAAGGCGCGTCGATGTTCTTTGAGTTTGAGCTGGATCGCCTCGTCGATGAATGGCATGGTCCGGCTGCGCGTAGGCCCCTGCTAATTGAAGGACACCATGTCGCAGGCGTCGAGTATCGCTTCTACGCCAGCTATGGTCTGCTGTCAGTGGCCAAAGGCCAATTGAGCCGGATTGACGAAATCTTTCGGCGAACGGCTTACCGTGAGAGGCTTGGCCTGGCCGGTTATCACTACGACCATGACCGCGCAATGGCGATGTCTGTTGAGGCGTCGGTACCAATTCTCCCCAGTCCGGAAGAGGTCCTGTCCAAGCGCCGGGCTGAGGTGACGGGATTGCGAGCATTTAAGCGCCGCCTGCTCG
>PHCO01000475.1 GCA_002842265.1 Betaproteobacteria bacterium HGW-Betaproteobacteria-18
CAACGCCAGCCCGGCGGTACAGGCTTTGAATACCGGTGATATCGTGACTGACACATTTACGGTGACGGTCACTGATGATCAGGGCGCGACCACGACGCAGGACGTCACCATCACCATCAACGGCGCGAACGAAATTGTTCCTGACCTGCAAGTGGAAGTAAACGAAGCTCTGAACAGCTATTATCTGAACGAAGCTTCCGGCTACGCGCACTTTACCGTTTCGCTTTCTACGCCGAGTGCGGTCGATACTACCGTTTCACTTTCCCTCACCGATGGTACGGCCACGGGCGGAGGCGTCGACTATGGTTCTGTTGGCGCCGGCAACCTGCAGGTGTCCTTCGATGGTGGTGCGACATGGTCCAACGCCGCCAGCGCGACGATTCCTGCCGGCTCGACCAGTTTCGTGGTTCGCACGCCTGTCGTCGAAGATGCGCTGAATGAGTTCAATGAGACCTTCTCTCTGACAGCGACAACGACCAGCGGCGTGACTTCCAACGCTTCCGCCAGCGCGACGGCCACCATCAATGACAATGACTTCACGACGCCGGGTATCAGTATCGGTAATATTTCCGTCAATGAGGCGGCAGGTACTGCGACCTTCACCGTGACGCTCTCTGCCGAGAGCGGTAAGCCGATCAGTGTCGATTATGCGACCCGTAACGGCACAGCCACGTCCGGATCCGACTATGCCGGCGCTAGCGGTACATTGAATTTCGCGGCGGGCGAGACGAGCAAGACGATTACAGTCAACATCACGGACGACATGGTGTTCGAGGGCAATGAGAATTTCTTTGTCGATCTGTCGAATGCGACCAACGCTTTCATCACGGCGCCGACCGGTACGGCGACCATCGTTGATAACGAAACGGCGCCAGCCATCACGGTGGGCGATGTCAGTGTCGCCGAGGATGCGGGTTATGCCGTGTTCAGCGTGACGCAATCCGGACTCGGCAGTACTGCCACCAATTTCTGGGTGGGGTTGAGCAACGGCACGGCGAACCTGGGCAGCGATTACACCTCTGCAGTGCAGATATCGAATGACGGTGGCGCAACCTGGACCAGCGGCACTAACGGTAGCATCCCAGCCGGCAGTACGAGCGTGCTGGTACGCGTG
>PHCO01000476.1 GCA_002842265.1 Betaproteobacteria bacterium HGW-Betaproteobacteria-18
GGCCAGGCACTGGAGCGCTGCCGTGGGTGTGGACAACCTCAATAACGCCAAGGCTTATGCGTTCCATCCCTACCCGCAGCGGGTATGGACGGCCGAGCTGAAGTTCGACTACTGACCCGGCATATGCGCAGGCCTTGCGGCTTGCGCATCCCTTAACGAAATACAAAACAAGTGCGCCCTGTGATATTCGAGCGGCTTTGCACTTCCTTCGAGCGCAGCGAGCAAACCAGGAACCCCCCGCGAGGGGGGCGAAGGGGGGCGGGTGTTTGAAATGGACTGACTTTCATGATGCGGGGTGATGTTTCCCGCATCCTGAAAGTTAGTCGAGGACGTGCGAGACCAGGCCGTCGGCGAGCTTGGGTTCGAACCAGGTGGATTTGGGTGGCATGACCTGGTTGCTGTCGGCCACGGCCATCAGTTGTTCCATGCGCGTCGGATGGAGGGCGAAGGCCACTGCCATCTCACCCGAATCGACGCGGCGTTCGAGTTCGCCGAGACCGCGGATGCCGCCGACGAAATCGATGCGCGTGTCGCGGCGCAGATCGGTGATGCCGAGGAGGGGGCCGAGCAGGTGGTCGGAAAGCAGCGAGACATCGAGGCTGGCCACCGGGTCGCTGGGGATGCGTTCGGGCCGGATGTTCAGCCGGTACCACTGGCCGGGAAGATACATGCCGAACTCGCCGGGCCGTGAGGGCGTCACGCGCGCGGCGCTTTTCTCGACGGAGAATGCTGCCTCGCAGCGTGTCACCAGCGCCGACTTTTCGAGGCCGTTCAAATCCTTGACGATGCGGTTGTAGTCGAGAATCTGCATCTCGTGGTGGGGAAAGACCACGGCGAGGAAATAGTCCGCCGAGGTTTCGCGGCCACTCCGGCGACGGGCGGCGGCCACCCGCGAGGCGGCGGCGGAACGGTGGTGACCATCGGCGATGTAGAGCGCTTCGAGGGCTTCGAAGCGGGAGGTGAGTTCGTCGACGAGCCGTGCATCACGCACCACCCAGAGCTGGTGACGGATGCCGTCGGCGGCGCTGACGTCGGCATCCGTCGCGCCGCTGGCGGCCTCGGCGATCAGCGCGTCGATGGCGGCCGAGGGCGGATAGGCGAGCAGCACCGGGC
>PHCO01000477.1 GCA_002842265.1 Betaproteobacteria bacterium HGW-Betaproteobacteria-18
AAAATCCTCGGTGCTGTCGATGTGGCGAGTCCGGCTTTGCCGATGAAACAGTTGAAATTATTGCTCACCGGCCAGCTTGCCGCCGACCTGAGCAAGCAAACAGCGACCCTGGCGATCAATACGAAACTGGATGAATCGAATATCGGCCTGACGCTTGCGGTCAACCGGATTTCACCGCTGAATTTGGCTTTCGGGCTGGATATTGACCAGCTCAATGTTGATCGTTATTTGCCGCCAGCGCCTGCCGCAACGACTCATCCTGAGGCCAAAACTGGCCCGAACTCGGGCGCTGGCAGTGCGCAGGAAGCGAGGATTGACCTGTCGGCACTCAAGGGGTTGAATCTTCAGGGGCAGCTCAAAATCGGCCAATTACAGGCCCACAATCTAAAACTGAGTAAACTGGAGGCACGTCTTTCGGCCGCCAACGGCACCCTCGATATCGCGCCGCTCAATGCCGCTTTATATGGCGGTCGGCTGGATGGCAGCCTGCGGGTCCATGCCGGTTCGCATCAGTTTTCCGTCAAACAAAAACTCGCCGGTATCAGCATTCAGCCCTTGCTCAAGGATCTGCTCGGCAAGGAGCCGCTCGAAGGCCGTGGCACACTGTCGCTCGATTTGCTCACGCAGGGTGAAACGGTGACGGCGCTGAAGAAAGCCCTGAGTGGGCAGGCGGCGCTGAATCTGAAAGACGGCGCGCTTAAAGGGGTCAATGTCGCCAGGATGCTGCGTGAAATTCAGAGCGGGCTATCTGGCAAGGCACCAGCGGCTGCGGCCAATGCGGTTGAAAAGACCGACTTTTCAGCGCTGTCGGCCAGCTTCAAAATCGCCGCCGGTGTGGCTCACAACGATGATCTGCTGATGATGTCGCCCTTCTTGCGTTTGGGCGGCGCCGGGGATATTGATATCGGCAATGCGCGTATCGATTATCTGGCCAAGGTCAGCGTGGTCAATACCACAACGGGGCAGGAGGGGAAAAGTCTCGACCGGCTAAAAGGCATTACCGTGCCCTTGCGCCTGCGTGGGCCGTTCAATGAGCTCTCCTATTCGCTGGAAGTCGGCAGCCGGGTTGAAGAGGTGGCCAAGGCGCAGTTGGAGAAAAACAAGGAAAAGCTC
>PHCO01000478.1 GCA_002842265.1 Betaproteobacteria bacterium HGW-Betaproteobacteria-18
TCAAACAAGAAGTGCAACCCCCACGCGTCCAAGTCCCAGCGCGGTCCTCTGTATGAGCCCTGTTGGTTCCAAAGCGTGATGTCGAACAGCTTCGCTCCGAGAGCAGCTTCAAGCGCGGCTACCGCCATCGATTTGCACTTTTGCGCCGTTGCACCTTCGCCCTCCCTTTTCCTTGTTGGCCTCATGCCGATGTCGCGCATACCTCGATCGACACGGGCGAACGCCTCCTCGGTCTTTTTGTCCTCGCTCTTCACGCAATCCCAGTGAGCGCCTGTAGCCCCGTGGTAGCCGTTGGAGTAATCCACCGGCTGGTCGCAGATGTAGCAAGTGCCGTTGTCCATGTGCCAGCCGATCAGCGCCTTGAAGTCTTTGCCGTCCGGTCTGGGTTGCCCAACAGATCGTTTGACCGAACTCGTTTCGCTCATCGTTCAACTCCGGTGTTGATGTGGCATCGATTCCCCGCATGCCTGCGGCTTGATGCGGCTGGCGATGGCGATCGCCCAGCTCAGCTCGCCCCAGGTGTGCTGGCAGTATTGGCAATCGCGGAAGATGCCCCGCGAAGTGACATACCACTGCTTCACGCCCTTCTTGCCGCACTCAGGGCACCGGGCGCGCTTGGGCTTGGCAACACCGTAGCCCTGGCCTCTACGCACGCCCATCGGTTTCTCCCAATGAGTCGTAGACACTGAGTGCGTGCTGAATGCGCGCGCTTTCTTCGCGCAGGCCTGGCAGAAGCTCTGCGGCATGCTCATCGGTCTCGCAAGGCACGAGAACGCTGATCAACTCCTCGTTGTCGGCCAGCTTCTGACGAAGCAGGCGGTCTACCGTCCCACTGTGGTTGAGCAGCAGCGACTTGTCCGCGCGTGCCATTTCGGCCAGGGCCAGCAGCCTCTCCAGCCCGATCATTGCCTGCCCACCTGTGCTGCGGAGTAGCCACGTGCAGCGCCGAAGTGCCGGCATGCGCTGGGGTAGTAGGCACAGGTGATCTTGCGCACCAGGCGCAGATCCCCCTCGAAGATTTCCCGAACTTGCATCGCTTGACCGCGGATCTGAACCGGGAACGCCGAGCCGCCGTCATGTGCCACCAGGACAACGGCTTGCCACTTTTC
>PHCO01000479.1 GCA_002842265.1 Betaproteobacteria bacterium HGW-Betaproteobacteria-18
GACTTAATTGCAATTGTTTGCCATCAAATGCGCGTCATTGGTCTTTGTCTGTGAAAAATAGTGATTTGGGTGTGATTGCCGGGCTTATTCTTTAATCAGGCTGGGATTTTATGTGTCAACTTCTGGGAATGAACAGTTACTTGCCGGCCAGCCTGACGCTGAGTTTCACCGGTTTTTCGCAGCGCGGCGGCTGCACCGATCACCATGCAGATGGTTGGGGCATCGCTTTTTTTGAAAGCAACTGCGCCATGCCTGGCAAGGGCATCCGCCATTTTGTGGACAAATCCAGTGCCGCCACCTCGCCCATCGCCCAGATGCTCAAAAGCTACCCCATCAAGAGCCACAACGTGGTGGCGCACGTGCGCAAGGCCACGGTGGGTCAGGTGTCCCTGGAAAACTGTCACCCGTTCGTGCGCGAATTGTGGGGCCGCAACTGGGTTTTTGCCCACAATGGCGACCTGAAAAATTACGCACCCAAACTGCATGGCAGCTTTCACCCGGTGGGCAACACCACAACGTCAGGCACCCCCCCCGCGTTTGACAATCCGGACTGGGAAGAGGGGAGCCCCGCGACAGGCTGGTTGTTCATCGGCACGACGGTGGCACTGATGCTTGGCGGCAAGTCGGCCAACAGGACGTAGCGGCGAATTTGGCTGGCACCACAAAAGGTACGGATCAGTACCGTTACAACCGGTTCATCGATAACTGCAGGCAGTTGCAGTCTCAGGGTTGTGAGGTGAATCGTGATTTGAGGCGCTTTTTGTCGTGCCTCGGCATAGTAAATATCAGCGCTCACGCATCCCGCAGAAAGTTCTTCACCCGGACTTGCCTGGATATGAACGCTCAGATCCAGCGGTTGCCCTATCACCGGGTCGCCTTGTACATCTCCCAACGTCAGTGCCTGTACCGACAGAACCGTACCCGTCAGGAGCACCGCAAGCAACTTGGCCAGAGCATGCGCATTGTTTTTCAAGACAGGTTTTCTCATGAGTGTTGTGGGCATGGCCCTATCAAAATTTTCCAGTATGGCAAAGCACCGACTTCGCGTCCGTCATAATTGAAACATGCAATATGCGACAGCATAACCGGACTTAATTGCAAT
>PHCO01000480.1 GCA_002842265.1 Betaproteobacteria bacterium HGW-Betaproteobacteria-18
GGGAGATGCCCAGGATTCAAGCGGTGCTTGTTCCGAACCGGGTGGCAGCACCTCTCCGGCCGTTCCCAAAGAGGCTCTTCAGTTGCTGCCACAGCAAGACCTCGGGGCGCTTGGCGACTGCCCGGGCAATCGCAATCCGCTGCTGCTCGCCGCCGGAAAGCTGGGCCGGGAAGTGCTGCAGCCGTTCTTCAAGACCAACCAGACCAAGGGCTTTTGCAGGATCCATGGGGTTGTCCGCAATTTCAGTTACCAGGGCCACATTCTCAAGGGCCGTCAGGCTGGGAATCAGATTGTAGAACTGGAACACAAAACCAACGTGCTCACGCCGAAAAGCGGTCAAGGCCTGATCACCGGCAGCGGTCAGGTTGTGGTCGCGGTAGAAGACCTCGCCGCTGGTCGGGACGTCCAATCCCCCCAGGATATTGAGAAGTGTGGATTTGCCGCTGCCCGAGGCCCCAAGGATTACGACAAACTCTCCGGCCCACAGGTCAAAATCAATCCCGCGAAGGGCATTAACCTGCACATCGCCCATGCAATAGACCTTGGAGACATTATGGATATGGAAGAGCGCTCCGCCTGCCTCGTCAAGCATCTTAGACTAACCTCCCACCGCTGGGACCAACAGCACCCCGAAAACCTGGCGTATCCCGGAATATATCAATGCAATATATGAAATTTTACCAAATATTAGACATTTGTCGAAGAGATCGCGAAATTACATGGAATTGACGTTGCAAAACATCAAGTAAGCAAAATCTGTTTTCGACAGGTATTACTTAGGCCACCCAATGTGCTGTTTGCCGAACTTGCGACCGGTCCGGCCTGTGCTATCTTTACAAGAGGTAATTAATCCGGCCTGACCCTGGTAAACCGAGACACCAAGGATGGTGAGGCAATGAATATCGGAATCTACATAACGGTTCTGATTGTCTGCCTGCATTTAATTGGAACGAATGCAATCGCATCTGATGGGGTAACATCCGAGATGAAATGCCCACCGGGAGATGCCCAGGATTCAAGCGGTGCTTGTTCCGAACCGGGTGGCAGCACCTCTCCGGCCGTTCCCAAAGAGGCTCTTCAGTTGCTGCCACAGCAAGA
>PHCO01000481.1 GCA_002842265.1 Betaproteobacteria bacterium HGW-Betaproteobacteria-18
GCCGGCGACCGCAGCCGCTGGGTGCCGATCAAGCCCGGCACCGACGGCGCGCTGGCGATGGCGATGATCCGCTGGATCATCGAGCAGGAACGCTACGACCGGCATTACTTGGTCCAGCCCAGCCTCAAGGTGGCCGAGGCGGCTGGCGAGGCAAGCTGGAGCAACGCCACCCACCTGGTGATCGTGCAGCCCGGCCATGCGCGCGACGGCCGCTATCTGCGCGGCTCTGACCTGGGCATGGCCTTGACCGAGGAAGAGCGCTACAAGGACGGGGACCCTTACGTCGTGTTCGACCCGGTGACGAAAAAGCCCGTCGCGCACACCCAAGCCAAAGGCGAAGCAGAGCTGTTCTTTGACGGCGAGGCGCAGGCCGGCACGGAAACGCTCATGCTCAAAAGCGCGATGAGCCTGCTGCGCGAGGAGGCCTTCAAGCACAGCCTGGCCGACTATTCGGCCGCCTGCGGCATCCCCGTCAACGTCATCGAGGGCTTGGCGCGCGAATTGACCAGCCACGGCAAGCGCGCCGCGGTCAACGCGCACGGCGGCATGATGTCCGGCGCCGGCTTTTACAACGCCTATGCGGTGATGATGCTCAACACCCTGATCGGCAACCTCAACCGCAAGGGCGGCACGCTGATCAACGGCGGCGGTTTCAAGGACGCCGGCGAAGGGCCGCGCTACAACCTGGAAAACTTCGCCGGCGCGGTCAAGCCGGGCGGCATACCCCTCGGGCGCAATGTGCCTTATGAAAAGACCAGCGAGTTCAAGCGCAAAAAAGCGGACGGCAAAGCTTACCCGGCGCAAGCGCCGTGGTATCCGAATGCCCCGGGCCTGGCCAGCGAATGGCTGACCAGCGCGGTCAACGGCTACCCTTACACGCTCAAGGCGCTGATCCTGTGGGGCTGCAACCCGCTCTACGGCGTGACGGGCGTGAGCGCGCAAGTCGCCAAAGACCTGGCCGATCCGAAAAAGCTGCCGCTGATCGTGGCGGTCGATCCTTTCATCAACGAATCCACGGCGCTGGCCGACTACATCGTGCCCGATTCGCTGATGTACGAAAGCTGGGGCTGGGCCAATGCCTGGGGCGGGGTGGCGGT
>PHCO01000131.1 GCA_002842265.1 Betaproteobacteria bacterium HGW-Betaproteobacteria-18
TCCGGCCTCCAAAATTCGCGCCCGGGTCTGGAGTTTTGATGAAGCCCTGCGCATTGATGCGGCGTTTTTTACAGCGGCCTGTGCCAGTGCCGTCAAGGCCAGAGCCCGCTTTGACATCCACAGCAATGCCATGCGGCTGGTGCATGGCGAGTCTGACGGTCTGCCGGGGCTGATTGTGGACCGCTATGGCGACACGCTGGTGGCGCAGTTCACCTCAAGCGGTGTGGAGCGCTGGAAAGACGTGATTGCTGATGCGCTACTGGCAGCGACCGGCCTGACCAAACTCTACGAGCGCAGTGATGCCAGCAGCCGCGCGCTGGAAGGCTTGCCCGAGGCCACAGGCTGGCTGCGCGGCCAGGGCGAGGTGGAGCTGATCTTGCAGGAACACGACTGGCAACTGGCCGTGAACATTGCCGAAGGCCACAAAACCGGGTTTTACCTGGATCAGCGCGACAGCCGCAAACGTTTCGCTGACTATGCCCGCCGCCTCAAGTTTGAGCGGGTGCTGAACTGCTATTGCTACACCGGTGGTTTCACGGTGGCAGCGCTCAACGGTGGCGCAGCGCATGTCACCTCGATTGATTCCTCTGGCCCGGCGCTGGAAAAGGCGGCGGCCAATGTGGCACTCAATGGTTTTGCGGCCGACCGCGCCAGTTTCATGGACGCCGATGTCAATGCGTCATTACGTCAGTTCATCGACCAGGGGCGCAGCTTCGATGCCATCGTGCTCGACCCGCCCAAATTCGCCCCCACCGTGGCGCACGCCGAGCGCGCCGCACGGGCTTACAAGGACATCAACCGGCTGGCGTTCAAGCTGCTGGAGCCCGGTGGCGTGCTGTTCACCTACAGTTGTTCGGGCGGCATCAGCGCCGATCTGTTTCACAAGATCGTGGCCTCGGCCGGCTGCGACGCCGGTGTGGATGGCTATATCCATGAGCGCATGGGCGGCGCGCCCGATCACCCCATGACGGTCAATTTCCCGGAGGGCGAGTACCTCAAGGGGCTGGTGGTGATGCGCAAATAAAGCTTAAGCTCTGGGATCGTTACACTCGCACCCTTTCCATACGCCTTGATATGAGCCTTATTCCTGCCACCATCCTCACCGGTTTTCTCGGTTCCGGCAAAACCACGCTCCTGAAGCGCGTGCTCGCGGAAGCCCACGGCCAGAAGATCGCCATCATCGAAAACGAGTTTGGCGAAGAAAACATTGACAACGACATTCTGGTGACAGACTCCAAGGAGCAGATCATCCAGATGAGCAATGGCTGCATTTGCTGCACCATCCGCGAAGACCTGCGCGAAGCGCTGCAACTGCTGGCCGCCAAAAAGCGCCAGGGCCTGCTGGACTTTGACCGCGTGGTGATCGAGACCACCGGCCTGGCCGACCCCGGCCCGGTGGCACAGACCTTTTTCATGGACGACGAAATTGCCGAGAGCTATCTGCTCGATTCCATTTTGACGCTGGTCGATGCCAAGCATGCCAACCAGCAGCTCGATGACCGCCAGGAAGCGCGTCGCCAGGTGGGTTTTGCCGACCAGATTTTCATCAGCAAGACCGACCTGGTGTCGGCTGAAGAAACCGAAGATCTGATGCACCGCCTCAAGCACATGAACCCGCGCGCGCCGCAAAAGGCGGTGCATTTTGGCGAGGTGGCCTTGAGCGAGGTGTTCGACCTGCGCGGCTTTAACCTCAATACCAAGCTCGACATTGACCCGGATTTCCTCAAGGAAGAAGAGCATGCCGGGCACGACCATGCGCATCACGACCACGACCACGGCGAGCATTGCGACCATCCCTCGCACCAGCATGGTCACCACCACGCCCACGATGATGATGTGAAAAGCTTTGTGTTCCGTTCCGATCGGGCTTTCGATCCGGCCAAGCTGGAAGACTTTCTGGGCGCGGTCGTGAATATCTATGGCCCGCGCATGTTGCGCTACAAAGGTGTGCTGTACATGCAGGGTACCGAGCGCAAGGTGATTTTTCAGGGTGTGCACCAGCTGATGGGCAGCGACCTGGGGCCGGCCTGGGGCAAGGATGAAAAGCCCTGCAGCAAAATGGTGTTCATCGGCATTGACCTGCCCAAAGATATTTTCTTGCAGGGCATGGCACAAAGCCTGGTTTGAGTTTAATTTTTAACCATAGCCTGGAGGCTTGATGTTTGTCTCGATTTTGCAACTGATGGGCTTTGCCCCGGCTAAACCTGTACACTCGCGCGCCGACGGAAAGCCCTTGCTTGAGGTTGCCAGCATGACACATCAGACAAGATCCGTTGACAAGGTGGAGGCTCTGCCCCCACGAAAATTGTTCAGGATAAACCCGTCAGGAGGTCTCCAGTGAAAGCACAAACTGCCAAGCCAAAAGCGACTGCCAAGACAGCCGCCATTCCCGTCAAGCCTGTCAAAGCGGCCAAGGCAGTCAAAACCGTCAAGCCAGTCCAGCCTGTGAAACCTGCCAAACCTGCCAAACCTGCCAAGGCGACCCAGCCCGTCAAGGCAGTCAAGGTAAGCCAGCCGGTGAAGCCCGCCAAGGAAGTTCCTCACGCTAAAGCGGCGCCGCCTGCCAAGACAAAAGTCGTCAAACCTGTGGCTGTCAAGCCAACACCCGTCAAAAAGACCAAAGCCGGCCCCGAGCCTGTGAGCAAGCCTGTTGTATCCACCCCCAAGAAAAAGCCGCCAGAAGTGACCATTCAAACCCCTGTATCCCCCAAAATTGCTGCGCTAACTGCCGTCAAGCCTGCCGTCAAATCGGCAGCACCCGCAACCCAGATGACGGCCTCCGGTGTGCCGGTGCGCACGGGTCGCCCCTCTTCGCGGTTGGCTCAATTAACGGTGCCTTCCATGGCCCAGTCCGTGGCTTCCACGGCAGCCAAGTCCAGCTTTACCCAAATGACCAATGTGATGCCCATTGTTTCGCCGCTGTCTTCGTCCATCAAAAAAGATAAAAAACTGGCCAACAACTGGAAAACCACGCCGCTCGAAAAATTGACCGATGCAGAGGTCCTGGCCATGCCCGATGATGCCTACATGAATGAGACACAGTTGGCGTTCTTTCGTCTGAAATTGGTCAATTTGAAAAATGACATGCTCAGCAATGCTGGCGTCACCACGGAGCATTTGCGTGAAGACACCGTGGTGGTGCCTGACCCAGCTGACCGTGCCACCATCGAGGAAGAACATGCCCTGGAGTTGCGTACCCGGGACCGCGAGAGAAAACTGCTTAAAAAGATTGAGCAGTCCATTGCGTTGATCGATGCTGGTGAATATGGATACTGCGACGAGACAGGCGAGGCCATTGGTGTCGGACGTTTGCTGGCCCGACCGACTGCGACGCTCTCTCTGGAAGCGCAGCAACGCCGCGAACTCAAACAAAAAATGTTTGGTGACTGAGAATGCCTGACGCCACCTGGCGTCGGCTCTAACCGTATGGCAACAAAACAAACCAGCTCGGGATTACTTTCCAAAGTTGCCAAGTTTGTCCGTTATCCCAATGTCGATTGGAGTGATTTGGACAAGATCGAGCGCAAGCCTGCTGTTGCGCCCGAGCCGATGCCGGTACACAACCGGCAAACGCTCAAAGACATGATTGAGCGCAAGCGTCATGATGATGCTGTCCGCAAGCGTGAATTCGACCAGTTGCGTCAATTGCTTCGCGAGGCGCCGATTGCCAAGCCTGACAAGGGCGAAAAGGCATCTTTGATCGGTGGCACCACGGGCGATTCTGATTTGGATGATCGGGCTTTGACCATTCGTAAAATTGACGAAATTGAAGCCCAAATGTCCAAGCAGTGGTGGAAAGGTCAAAATCAGCCTTCCCTGGCTGTCTCCTCGTCACCTTTGCACGCCGCGCCGGTGGATGTTCTGAAGGCAGGTTCCGAGAGCTTTTTTGTCTCGACGCAGTTGAAGAGCAGTCTGTTCGATTTTGACGATATCCCCACCATGATCGGGTATGTGCCTACCATGCAAACATGGACCGGGGCGCCAGTTGGTGAGTCAACATCCGAAGCAAATTGGCAGCACCAGTTGATCGATGGCAAAGGCTTTGATTCGTCCAAATTGTTTGCGGCAGAGATGGCTGACAATTTGTCCGACCCTGACCTGGAAGAAGCCGCCGTGCGTTTTGCCAATGGGGATGAGACTGGTGCTGAATCTGTTTTATTGACCGCTTACCGAGCCCAGCCAACGTTGAGCGCTGTGGCCCAGGCCCAAGCCGAAGCCCTGTTTGATCTTTACCGCAGTTTGGGACAGCAAGCCAATTTTGAACGTGAGGCAGGGAATTACGCGAAGCACTTTGGCTGTCCAGCGCCGGTCTGGTTGCGTCCCGCTGACACGCAGAGCAAGCTGCAAGCTGGCTCGAAACAAGCTTTGGTCTGGCGTTGCCCGGCGCAACTTGAGCCGCAAGCGCTGGCACAGCTCCCCACCCATTTGCCAGCCGGAAATGGCTTGTCACTGGACTGGTCAAGCCTGGATGTGATCACAGCGTCGGCGGCGCAACATTTGGCAACTTTATTTGCCAGTTGGAGCGAGCAAGAGGGAGCCCTTTATTTTGAAGGAGAACAGGTGCTGGACAAGGTCTTGCGTGACGCCACGCCCAGAGGCGTACGTCAAACCGCGTCCTTCTGGTGGGCCTTGCGGATGGATATGCTGCGTATTTTGAATTGGCAGGATGCGTTTGAAATGGCTGCGTTTGACTATTGCATCACCTACGAAGCAGCCCCCCGTCCTTGGCAGTCGGCAAAATGTGAGCTTCTGCTGCAAGCATCTGGTGCCGTGTCACAGACAAACCGAGAGTCTGAGGCGCAGTCCGCCAGTCCCGTGCGCGTGGAATTGGTGGGTGAGCTCCTGGGTGATGCCGCCCACGGTTTGGCCCCTTTGGACAACGCCAGCCAGCTGGCCCAGGCGCTGACCATTTCTTGCAGCAACCTGATCAGGGTCGATTTTTCAGCCGCTGGCAGTATTCTGAATTGGGTGACCCAGGGCCAGGCACAGGGGTGCCAGATTGAGTTCAGGGATGTCCCTCCTCTGGTCGCCTCATTTTTCAATCTGATCGGCATCAATCAGCATGCGCAAGTGATCACGCGAACGCACTAATTACCACAGGGATTTTTATGGAGCAATTTCACGGCACCACCATCATCAGCGTGCGCCGTCAAACGCCCGATGGCGTGCAGGTCGCCATTGGTGGCGATGGCCAGGTCACCCTGGGCAACATCGTCGTCAAGGGCACCGCGCGCAAAGTGCGCAAGCTTTACCACGGCAAGGTGCTGGCCGGTTTTGCCGGCGCCACCGCCGATGCCTTCACACTGTTCGAGCGCTTCGAGGCCAAGCTGGAAAAACACCAGGGTCATTTGGTGCGCGCCGCCATTGAGCTCACCAAGGACTGGCGCACCGACCGCGTGCTGCGCCGTCTGGAAGCCATGCTGGCGGTGGCCGACCTGGAGGCTTCGCTCATCATCACCGGCAACGGTGACGTGCTGGAGCCAGAAAACGGCATTGTGGCCATTGGCTCGGGTGGCGCCTATGCCCAGGCAGCCGCCATCGCGCTGCTCAATCACACCGACCTGTCGGCCGCCGACATGGTCAAAAAATCACTGGAAATTGCCGGTGAGATCTGCATCTACACCAACATGAACCACACGATTGAATCGCTCTAACACCACCATGTCATCTTTAACCCCCCAACAAATCGTCACCGAGCTCGACAAACACATCGTCGGCCAGCAGCAGGCCAAGCGCGCCGTGGCCATTGCGCTGCGCAACCGCTGGCGCCGCCAGCAAGTTGACCTTGATTTGCGCGCCGAAATCACGCCCAAAAACATCTTGATGATTGGCCCCACGGGGGTTGGCAAGACCGAGATTGCGCGGCGCCTGGCGCGCCTGGCCGATGCCCCGTTCATCAAGGTCGAAGCCACCAAGTTCACCGAGGTGGGTTATGTCGGTAAGGATGTCGATGCCATCATCCGCGACCTGGCTGACATCGCGGTCAAGCAAACGCGCCAGACCGAGACCAAAAAAGTACGCGAACGTGCCCAGGACGCCGCCGAAGACCGCGTGCTTGATATTCTGATTCCGATGCCGCGCCAGGAGTTTGGTGTGGTGACGGGCAATGAGCCCGAGAGCACCGCGCGCCAGACCTTTCGCAAGAAGCTGCGCGAGGGCCAGCTCGATGAGCGGGACATCGAGCTCGATTTGGCGCAAAACGCTCCTCAGTTGGAGATCATGGGCCCGGCCGGCATGGAAGAAATGACCGAGCAATTGCGTGGCATGTTTGGTCAGCTCAACCAGAACAAAACGCAAAAGCGCAGACTCAAGATTGCCGAAGCGCTCAAGCTGCTGGTCGAAGAAGAGGCCGCCAAGTTGGTCAATGAAGACGAAATCAAGACGCAGGCGCTGCAGATGCTGGAGCAAAACGGCATTGTTTTCATTGACGAGATCGACAAGGTCACCTCGCGCTCGGAAGGCAGCGGTGCCGAGGTCTCGCGCCAGGGCGTGCAGCGCGACCTGCTGCCGCTGGTGGAAGGCACCACGGTCTCGACCAAGTACGGCATGGTCAAGACCGACCATATCCTGTTCATCGCTTCCGGTGCATTTCACCTGAGCAAGCCCAGTGACCTGATTCCGGAACTGCAAGGGCGGTTTCCGATCCGGGTCGAATTGCAGTCGCTCTCGGTCGAAGACTTCGTGGCCATCCTGACACAAACCACGGCCTCGCTGGTCAAACAGTACCAGGCCTTGCTGGCCACCGAGCAGGTGACGGTTGAATTTTCGGATGCGGGCATTGGGCGGTTGGCGCAGATCGCGTTTGATGTCAACGAACGCACCGAGAACATTGGCGCGCGTCGTCTGTCCACCGTGATGGAGCGCCTGCTCGACGAGGTCAGTTTCAATGCGGCCAACCTGAGTGGTCAGACGGTGCAGGTTGATGCTGCTTACGTTGATTCGCGTCTGGCCGAACTCAGCCAGAACGAAGATTTGAGCCGATACATTCTCTAAACCAAAATTTCCTCACACATCACATTCACTTAGCTTGCTAAGTGCTTCATTTAGAACGATTTTTGCCTTAAATTTGGCTTTTAAATCGCTTCTAAGTCTTTGATTTCATTGTAAAAAATTTATTGCAAACGGGTTTGCATGCGCTGTTTTTGCTGATACAGTGCAAAAAAGTGCAATTTAGTGGTGAATTGTGCTTTTTCTTCACCATTTTCCAGTTCATTCTGAAATTCAAAGGCCAGTCATCGTGTTTCAAGGGGCTTCCTCATTAAGTCTGGACGCAAAGGGTCGGCTCTCGGTGCCAACCCGGCATCGTGACGTCTTGAGCGCCACTGCGACTGGCCAGCTCACCATCACCAAGCACCCGCACGGCTGCCTGATGATTTTCCCGCGCCCCGAATGGGAAAAATTCCGTGACCGGATTGCCTCACTGCCGATGTCGGCGCAGTGGTGGAAGCGGATTTTTCTGGGCAATGCCATGGACGTCGAGATCGACAGCACCGGGCGTGTGTTGATTTCGCCCGAGCTGCGCGCTGCTGCAGGCATCAGCAAGGAATCGGTATTGCTGGGCATGGGCAACTTTTTTGAGTTGTGGGACAAGGCCACCTATGATGCCCTGGAAGCCAAAGCAATGCAGGGCGACATGCCCGATGTCTTCAAGGACTTCTCTTTCTGAAGGCCGGCGGTGGAAACTCCATGGACACATACCACCGTATTGTTGAGCGAAGCAGTTGATGCTTTGCTTGGCGGCGCCGACGCTGCCAGTGCGGCACCGGTGTATGTCGATGCCACCTTTGGCCGCGGCGGTCACAGCCGCCTGATCTTGTCCCGGCTGGCGGTCGATGCCCGTTTGATCGCGTTCGACAAAGACACCGATGCGCTGGCAGAAGCCGCCACCATTGCCGACCCACGTTTTTCCATTCGCCACCAGGGCTTCAGCCACTTGGGTGAATTGCCTGGCGCCAGTGTGGCAGGGGTGCTGCTTGATCTGGGCATCAGTTCGCCGCAGGTGGACAACCCGGCGCGCGGTTTCAGTTTCAGGGCTGAAGGCCCGCTGGACATGCGCATGGACACCACGCGCGGTCAAAGTGTGGCCGAGTGGCTGTCGGATGCCGAAGTGGACGAAATTACGGAGGTCATACGTGACTATGGCGAAGAGCGGTTTGCTGGCGCCATTGCAAAGGCGATTGTTGCGCGCCGGCAGGCTCGGGGCCCCATTTCAACCACCACTGAACTGGCCAGAATCGTGGCTGACACGGTCAAGACCCGCGAGCCGGGCAAGGACCCTGCAACGCGCACATTTCAGGCTTTTCGGATTTTCATCAATGCCGAGCTTGAAGAGCTGCAACAGGCGCTAGCAGCCTCGCTCAAGGTGCTGCAGCCTGGTGGTCGCCTGGTGGTGATCAGTTTTCATTCGCTGGAAGACCGCATCGTCAAACAGTTTCTGGCCAAACATTCGCGCGAGGTGTTTGACCGCCGGGCTCCATTTGCGGCGCCGCAGGTGATGCAGTTCAAGGTGCTGGCGCGCGTCAGGCCCGGCGCGGCAGAGGTCGCCGCCAACCCGCGTTCGCGCAGCGCCATCATGCGGGTGGCCGAGCGCATCGGTGCTGCCACGTTGGAGCAGCACGCATGACGCGGCTCAATCTGGTGCTGCTGCTGGGCCTGCTGCTCAGCGCGCTGTATCTGGTGAATGTGCAGTACGAATCACGCCGGCTCTATTCAGAGCTGGACCGGGCACAGTCGCAGGCGCACCGGCTGGCGGCGGAAAACGAACGCCTGCAGGTGGAAAAGCGGGCCCAGGCCACTTCGGCACGGGTTGAAGGACTGGCCAGGTCGAAATTGCAAATGCGGGCGGCCACGCCGGCGGTCACGACCTATGTCAGCTATGCCAACGGCGCCGTTGCGCCAGCCGCCAGCGCGGCCAGTGGAGGCCAGCCATGAGCCGCGGCATCACCTACACCTCCAGCCCCTTGCTGGCCAGCCCGA
>PHCO01000482.1 GCA_002842265.1 Betaproteobacteria bacterium HGW-Betaproteobacteria-18
ACATGAAAGCACCTCAATTTCTGGCGTGGATGGGAATGACAGCCTGACAGGCTGCTGGCTGATTTTTAACAGGGTGCGCGGAAATCCTCTCCGTTCAGGGGGAGGATGAACCATTTTGCCTGGTAATTTTTTCTTCCACCTCTTTGGCGCCTTCGGCATAGAGCCTGGCTTCATCAGGTGCCAGCTCATGCAGCAGCCTGAGGAATTCTCCGGCATGCACCAGTTCTTCGTTGGCAATTTCTGTCAGCACTTTGGTCGCCAGCGGGTGGTCGGTGGACTCGGCCAACTGCATGTACATCTGGGTGGCCTCGTACTCTGCGGCTACCATGAAACGGATAGCTCTGACGAGTTCTGTCCCGGTGAGCTTTCTGTCTTTGGCCATTCCTGAAAAGGGTGATCCGAAATCTGGCATGTTGACTTTCTTCGATGGGGGCTAAACCATGACCATACGGAAACCCCAACCGATTGGCCAGCGAGTCAGATTGACTCTGGAGACACAGCCTGTCAGATGCGCCCCATCAACAGCAGCACGATGATGATCACCACCACCAGCCCCAAGCCACCGCTGGGACCGTAGCCCCAGCCCCGGCTATGCGGCCAGGCCGGGATGACGCCGACCAGCATCAGGATCAGCACAATCAGCACAATGGTTCCTAGACCCATGGTTTTCTCCTTGACGTGGTGGGTGGGTCGGTCGGGTTGGCCGACTCAGAAGCGGGATTGCAATCCACCACATTCGCAGCTTAAGGGCGCAGCTTGAGCCAGTCTGTGCGATGGCGAACCAAGAGGTGTGAACGCATTGATCGCGCGCTAACGTCCGCGTTTGCGCCCCGTTTTTGAGGAGTCTGCCAGTTGACAAGCCTGGCGGTAGGCCTGCAGGGTTTTCTGGGCGCAGCCCAGCACCGTGTCGGGTTCATAGCCGCTCGCCGTGCCGGGCAGGCCGCTGGCAGCGCCGGTCAGCAGTTCAAGGCCTTCGCTCACATGCTCGGCGGTGTACACATGAAAGCACCTCAATTTCTGGCGTGGATGGGAATGACAGCCTGACAGGCTGCTGGCTGATTTTTAACAGGGTGCGCGGAAATCCTCTCCGTTCAGG
>PHCO01000483.1 GCA_002842265.1 Betaproteobacteria bacterium HGW-Betaproteobacteria-18
CCCAGTCGGCCGTCAGCCACATGCTCGACAAGCTGCGCGAGATCGTCGGCGACCCGCTCTTCGTCAAATCCGGTCGCTCCGTCGTGGCCACGGCCCAGGCCGGCGAACTGGCCGGTCGCGCTCGCCTGCTGCTCGACCAGCTTCAGGAATTCAGCAACAAGAGCCACTTCGATCCGGCCAAAGTCAGCACCACCCTGACCATCGCCGCCAACGACCTGCAACGCGACCTGTTGCTGCCGACGCTCTTTGCGCGCCTGCGCCAAAGTGCCCCCGACTTGCGTCTGCGCGTCATTCCTTCGAACATCCCCTCGGCCGACATGCTGCGGGCCGACCGCTGCCAGCTCGCCATCTCGCCACGCCCGCCGGAGGCTGCCGACATCCTGCAACGACGGCTGTTCGATGAGCGCTATGTCGTCTATTTCGACCCAGCCGTGCGGTCGGCGCCGGCCAGCCTCGACGACTATCTCGCTGCCGAGCACCTGACCGTGGTTTATGAACCCCAGCGCAATCTGGACATTGACGACCACCTCGCGCGGCGCGGCATCAATCGCCGATTTGCCGTTTCCGTCGCCGGCTTTGCCGGCATCCGCTCCTTCCTGAGTGGTTCGAACTATCTGGCGACCTTGCCGCGCGGCCTGGCTGCTCATCAATTGGCCGGTTTTGCCCAAGCCGACCCGCCTTTCGCTTGTCCGACCATGCCGATGTACGCGATCTGGCACCAGCGCTATCAGCACGATGCGCTGATGCGCTGGGTGCTGGATACGCTTTACGAAACCACCTCGACGCTTGGGCTGGAAAGCGGTTAGAAGCTTTCTTGGCGATTTCCCGTGGTCGGGCTTGGGGTTCCGCCTTGCTGGCGGGCGTACTTTCTTCTTGCTTCGCCAAGAAGAAAGTAGCCAAAGAAGAAGGCGACCCCAAGGTCGGCGCCCTTCGGGTCCCTTGCGCTACTCGGAAAGCCGGGCGGCTGCGGAACTCGGGCTACGCCCTCAGACAGTCCTCGCCGACTGCCCCCGGCCTTCCTGCGTTGCTCAGCGCCTTCCACGGGGACCCCAAAGGCGTCCGTGCTCGACCATTTTGTCGAAAATGCCG
>PHCO01000484.1 GCA_002842265.1 Betaproteobacteria bacterium HGW-Betaproteobacteria-18
CAACGTGATCTTCTTTACCTGCGATGCGGATGTTCCCGCCATGACCGGTTCGAAATGCAATAGAAATTTCTTCCGGCCCGGCGGACACACGGACAGTCGTGCCTATGCCGTGGCGCATCTGACCGCGAAAATGGGTTACAAGAAGATAGGGATCATCGCCCAGGATTATTCCATGGGACGTGACGCCGTCGCCGCTTACAAGAAGAAGCTGGCGCAGTTGAAGCCTGACGCGAAAGTCGCCGTTGAAGTCTATCATCCGGCCGGAACCAAGGATTACGCCCCTTATGTCACCCGGATCATCGCGGCGAAACCGGACGTCATTTTCACACCCAACTGGGGCAACGATATGACGATGTTTCTCAAGCAGGGGCGCCCCATGGGGATGAAGCAGAGGATTTTATCCTTTTATATAAATGACGAAGTGACGATTCAATCTTTGGCCAACGATGCCTACGTGATCGGCAGCATCGGTACGGAAATCTATGACATCACCATCCCCAACAAGAAAAACCAGGAATTTATTGCCAAGTTCTACAAGGACAAGGGATATTATCCGACCTGGTTACGCGGGAAGGCATATATGGCGACGATGTTCTGGGCCGAGGCAGTCAAAAAGGCGGGAACAACCGATGTGAATGCCGTCATTAAAGCCTGGGAAGGACTGACTTATGATGGTCCCGCCGGCCTCTGGACCATGCGGGCCTGCGACCATCAGGCGATGATGCCCTACTACTACATTGAAATAGCGAAAAACAGCAAATTCTTCAAACATGCCTATGGAAAGGTGACAGGAACGGCCCCTGAAAAGATCGTAGCCATCAGCTGTGAAGAAACAGGATGTAAGATGAAGAAATAGCGGGACAGGCGTCATTTCTGAATCTGACCCGCGTTATCCGGCGTCCTGAATTTTCGAAGGTTTGATAAACGAAGAACAAGAAAGACCGGACCGGGAGGCAAAGAAGCCTTCCCGGTCCGGTCTCAAGTAACATCCCCTCCTCCGGCCTGGTTAATTCGTTACTCCTTATCGTTTTAACCGGTCCCCTGAAGCTGTAATCATCCTCATCCCATTGATCTATCGGGGTGAA
>PHCO01000132.1 GCA_002842265.1 Betaproteobacteria bacterium HGW-Betaproteobacteria-18
CATCTCCCGAAAAGTGTTTGAGCAGGCGCGCGAGGCCAAGCAGCAGCTCGACCAGCTCAAGGCGCGAGCCGATGGTGTCGAACTGTTGACTTTGGAGGCGCGCGATGCCATGCAAGGCGATGTAGACCGCTGGGGGACTGAATTGGCGGGCGTGCAAACCGCCCAGCAAACCGCCTTGGAGCAACGCCAGTGGCAGCTCAATCTGGCGCAAAGCACGCAAGAGGTGCAAGCCAAAGAAGCTGCATGCGGTGAAGCGGCAGCCGCGTTGGAAACCGCCGCGCCCGATCTGCAGCGTCTGGCCGACAGCGAGCCCGCGCAAGCGCTCCAGCCACTGCACCACATATGGCAGCAAGCGCAAGCCACGTGCAAAGATAGCGAAGCCACGCTGGCAGCGCTGCAACGGGAGCGCCAGCACGAGACGGCTGCGCACTACCAGCAGCAGCACCTTGCCCACACCCTGGCCAGCCGCATTGCGGATAACGCGCAGGGTCAACTGACGCTGACAGAAAAAGAACACCAACAACACTTTGATTTTTGCGCCGCGCACCCACAGCGCGCCGCGCTGGGCGAGCGTCTTGGTGGTTGGCGGCAGCAGTTTGAACAGCGCCAGAAGCTGCAACAAAACCTTCTGACTCAGCAATTGGCTTTGCAGGCGCTGCAAGACGAACAAGCCGAGCGCAGCCGCCAGCTCACCGCCCAGAGCGATCTGGTTGATACCGCCGCTCTGGAAAAAGCCGCAGCAGAGTCCGCGCAGCAATCTGCGCAGGCCAAACAAGACCAGCGCCTGGCGGGGCAAACCCCTGCTGCCTTGCGCGAACAGTGGCAGGCCGAGCAGGGCCATGTCAACCGTTGGCAACAACTGGAGGTCAGTGCCAAGCAACGCCGCGAATTTGCCACCCAGCAAGCCGCGCTGGCCGCAGAAGTGCAGCAGAGCAAGGTAGCGATCACAGAACAAACTGCAACGGTGCTGGGGCTGCGCGAGCAGTACAAAACGGTCAAAGAGCAAGTGGCGGACAAACAAAAACTGCTCGACCAGGAGCGCCGCATCCAAAGCCTGGACGCACACCGCCTGGCCCTGCAACCGGGCGAGGCCTGCCCCCTGTGTGGCGCAGTAGAGCACCCTGCGATTGATGCCTACCAGGCACTCGACGTTTCAGCCACTGCTAGCGCCTTGCAACACAAGCAAGATGCGCTTGAGGCACTCAAGACCCAAGGGGAAACAGCCGCGACCGCTTTGGCTGCAGGCGAAACCAAGCAAACCGAACGCCTGAGCCAACAGGAAAAAGTCGCCCAGCAGATCAGCCAGTGGCAAACCACTTGGACCGCATCCATCAGCCAAGTGAGCGCCGCCGCAGCGCTCACCGGTGACGATTGGCAAAGCGCTGAGACCTTGGCCGCTGGGTGCCAAGCCGCCGTGCAGGCACTGGACAAACTCACCAACGACCTGCAAGCCGCAGAGACGGGCGAGCAAACGATTAAGCGCGCCGAGGCAGCCTCCAGCCAAAGCGCCCAGGCGCTGCAGGCAGCGCAAAACCAGCTTGCGCTACTGCAACAGGCTGCCCAAGACGCGCAGTTGCGCCAGGCGACTTTGGTGCAATCCGGTGAATCCAACCAAGCAGACCTCACCGCTCTGGAGGTGATCCTGCAGGCAGCTTTGATTGATGCTGGCTACGCCCTGCCCGCCGAGCCCAAGCCATGGTTGCAAGAGCGGGACGGTGAATGGAAACACTGGCAACAAACCCAACGCCAATTGCAGGAACTGGCGCAAGCCATCACCCGCCAACAGGCACAGCGCGATGCCGCGCAGACCGCAGCCAACCTGTGGACACAACGCTGGGCCGACCTGCAATCCCGCATGGGTGACCAAGCCATGGCACTGCCAGCGCACCAGGAACTTGCCGCCGACGATTTACCCGCAGCGCTCACCGCCTGCGCCGATGCAATAACCCACATGACCCAGGCCATTGCGGCATTGGATGGCCGCCACGCCCAAGCGCAGGCGGCGCTCGCCCAACAAGGTATTGCTTTGGCGGCTGCAGAAAACGCATGGCACGCCGCCCTGCTGATGAGCCCTTTCGCCGATGCGTCTGCGTTTGCGGCCGCCCTGTTGCCCGAGCCAGAACGCCAGCGCCTGACCATGCTGAAAGAGTCCCTGCACGCCGCGCAACAACGGGCCAGCGCTCTGATGCACGCCGCACACGACAAACAGACGCAGTTGCAAGCACAAGCGTTAACGCCACTGGCACCCGAAGAAATCGCCACGCAACTGGCGGCGCTGGAAGAGCAGCGCAGCACCCTCAGCGAGCAAATCGGTGCCCAGCGCGCCTTGCTTGCCAGCGACGCACAACACCGGATCAATCAGCAAGTGCTGTTTGAGCAAATCAGCACACAAACCGCCGAGGCCGATATCTGGCAGCGGCTGGACGGGTTGATCGGTTCTGCCAAAGGCGACAAGTTCCGCAAGTTTGCCCAGGGCCTCACGCTGGACCATTTGCTGCAGCTTGCCAATCGGCACCTGGCACGCCTGCATGGCCGCTACCTGCTGCGCCGCAAGCCCACCGGGGAGCTGGAGCTGGATATTGTGGATGCGTGGCAGGGCGATGCCACGCGCGACACGCGCACCCTGTCGGGCGGCGAAGGCTTTCTGGTCAGCCTGGCGCTGGCCTTGGCGCTGTCGGATTTGGTGAGCAAAAAAACGTCCATCGATTCACTCTTTCTCGACGAAGGCTTTGGCTCGCTGGACGACGACACGCTGGAGATTGCGCTGACCGCGCTGGATTCACTGAACGCCAGCGGCAAGATGATCGGCATCATCAGTCATGTGGAGGCGTTGAAAGAGCGTATTCCGGCGCAGATCAGGGTGGAGAAGGGCGGGGGGATCGGGCATTCACGGTTGGTGGTGTAACGTCCTCGATCTGTTTAGTTGAGGGTCGATCCAAACAGTTTCTTGGTCGGCGCTGCAATTTCTCTCCGGGCCAGCTTGACCCCTATGGTGTATTTTCGCTGTTAGGAAGCGGTAATCACTTGTTCTATTTAGGCCGTGCCTGACGAAGCTGCGCCCTTCTGTCTTCGATTGACTTCCTCCACGTTTCGAGAGTCACTATGTCGTCATACAACTCCTGTGGGGGCGGAGGCGCAACCTGGGCTTGAGCAGCGCCATCATGCGCGTACTTAGAGCACTTGCCCATACCGCTTTGAATTGCCGCGTAGTCGCCGTTTTCCACCGCAACTTCGCGCAGGCTCTGCGTTGAAATACCCGGTTTGAATCGCCACACCACACCGTTGAGCAGCACTTCTTCGATAGTTCGTTCCCATGCGTCGCGCAGCCGCTGATATGTCTGCCTGGCACGCTGTGCATAGCCCTCCTCATCGTTTTCATTGTGATGCTTCGCGGCGTCAACTTGCATATTTTTCAGCAGGCCAATGCGGGCCTTGGCCCCAGCACCATCGAACGGCAGCGTGTCTGATGCAACACCGAATCCTTTAGATGTACGCCGTAGACTACTTGACTGCATTGGCGCACCAATCTGTCCTGCCTCATGCTGGAGAAGTGAGAGGAAATACAGGTCGTGAGTAAAAATGATAACTTGACGTTTTAACGCCTCAGACGCAAGTCGGCGCGCGACTAACTCGCGGCGAACGTGGTCGAGTGATGACACTGGATCGTCGAATACGATGCCACCAGTAGCGCCACTGATGTTTACCTCAGCAAGAAATGATCCTATCGCGATAGCCCGCTGCTCACCTTCGCTCAATATTTCTCTGGGCTCGAAACCACCAGGCATCTGAATCATCAGTTTATGCAAAGTCTTACCTTTGACGGTAGACGACTTAGGCGTGACGTTGAGGTGCTCTACATGGAGGAGTCGGAACTCAGCATTTAGGGCGTCAGCAAGACCTTTAGAAACCACCTTGTCGACCAACTCCGTCGACTTGACGGAGATGGAGTTTGTTCGCAGTGTTGGTAGGCATGCGTTCAGCTTGGCTTGGATACCAAACTGAATGATGGCATCCAATACGGCGGACTTTATCGCGCAAAGTTGGCGACGAGCGTCAAGTTCTCTATATTCAACAGCAAGAGCGGCCAATTGCTTTTCGTCAGTTGCTGTGTCAAGGACCTCGATCTCCTGACGCAATTGCTCTTCAATTGCGGATAGCGCTTGGCAAACTTCGTCTGACGCAGCATTGATTGAGCTCCAGTCACCGCCAATTGCGCACGCATCCTTCGCTTTTGTGCGACGTTCAAAAAGAGCGGCTTGCAGTAATTCACACTGTGCGGGCAGCGTTGGATTGATGGTTTCAAGTTCCGTCTTTAGATCAACATCGAATTGGATACTCATATCTGCGGCTACGAGCGCTTCGTAACTCACCTTTGCGATCCTTCGCTTTTCCCGTGCGAGCGCCTCAGTTTCTCCCTGAATGAATTGCTCGAAAGCTATGAGTCGATCGGCCCCGGTAGAAAGCGGCTGCTGGCAAAGCGGGCAGGCCGCGTCAGGCCCCAGGTTCGGGAACTTGTGTGCTGCGTGAGATTCGGTTGCGAACTTCCGCGCCGCAGCGAACAGCTCCTGCCAGGCTTCCCCGCCGGTGCCTGGAAGGAGGCCAGGCGTTTCCTTAAATTGCGTTGCGGCTAGATCTGCCGCAGCCCTTGCAGTCCGAGATGTATCGACGAGCGCCCTAAGCTCTTTGAGTGCAGCCTCAGATAGCAACCCCAGTTTTTCCTTGCAGCGTTCGTTAAGCTTGACAAACCGACTACGACGAAGTCTCAGCAGCTGCGCTTTTTCCTTCGGATTCTCTTCCTTGAGTCCTTTCTCAAGAGCGGCTAGCCGTGCCGTTTCGTCCTGCGTGATGGTGCACATGGTTTCGACATCTGACGCTTTTGTCTTTGCGCTCAAGCCAGATAGGAGTTTGCCGACAGCTGTGCTGGTAGCCGACAGGCTGGCGTACGGGAGCGTATTTGGAATTGACTTTGCCGATTCCGCGTCCACCATGCTTTTTAGTTGATTGAATGTCTTCGCCAATCCTTCAAGAACGTCCAAGCCATACGGAACATACGAAAAGTCATCGTCTTTATCGATGTATGCGCGTGCGCACAGCGCGTCGAATATCGCTATTGCGCCCAGTACAGCTGGGGCTGCTTGCTTGTCGATCCACTCTACGGATGAAGCTGCGCCATTTATTAGCAAATCAAAGGTGGCTGTTGCGGTCCCGGCTTTACCGGGTGGGAGAGCCGCATTGGGGCGAATCCGTTCACTCTGGTCCCGCGCCCTGCAGGCGCGCTTAAGTACACGGGAATATCCAGACTTGCCAGCGCCATTGCCGCCGTAAATGGCCGTAAGACCGGTTGCGGCGATGGGTAAAGTCTGCTTTTCGGCTAGTGCATTGACGTGCTGCAAGTCGCGTATTGAAGTTATCTGCACCGATGACGAGCCGTCTGGCGGAACGGGAATGCTGCTTGGGTCCACCGGCTTTGCAATGCGCCCCTTAGGGTCAGGAATTCCATGTGCTAGCTTCAAAAGCGCATAGAGGTCATCTACATCAGCTGCATCCAGAGTCCCTTTGGCTATAAGCCTTGAGATCGCATCCTGCTGCCAAGTTGGAAGACCTGTTGCCCATTTGAGAATCTCTTGAAGTATCGTCATTTCTAAACCTCGCCTCTGTTATTCGTGAATTGAAACCACTCTTTGCTCATGTTCGCAATCGCGCACCAACCCCCCCCAAACCCAATCACCAACCTCTGCGTCGCCCGTGTCGCCGCCACATAAAACACCCGCGCGGCGTCCACCTCGTCCCCACCCTCCGCAGGCATGTGTCCCACGCTGGCACCCCCACCACTACGGCGAACACCAAGCCATCGCTCACTTTCACGGCTATCGCCCTGGCTACCCGCACATGAGCGATAGAAGTCATTGATTCATAAAGGTATTCATCCCTATCACCCAAAACATATCGCACAAAGTGGCTCGATAGCGGGGCGCTTTGTCCGATAGACCTCATTGCGGAACCGCCCTCATTCCAATGCGTTTTCAAGTCGCAGCCGTCGCTCATCCCAGTCTTCTCCCAAACCCCCCATCCCCACTAACCCCAATCACCAACCGCTGCGTCGCCCGTGTCGCCGCCACATAAAACACCCGCGCGGCGTCCGCCTCATCCTCACCCGCCGCAGGCATGTGCCCCACGCCGGGCAGCGCCACCACGGGGAACTCCAGGCCTTTGCTGACGTGCATGGTCATGATCTGGATGGTGTCGCTGCCGGGTTTGAAATCGCCCGCTTTTTTGCGCACATGGTGCGGCAACTGGCGCTGGCGCAGGGCCGCCGCGCACAGGCCCATGGTGTTCCAGTCGCGGCACAGAATGGCCATGTCGCCCCAGGCGTGGCCCTCCTGGTGCGCGGCGTTCAGGTGGTCCGCAATCGCATAGGCTTCTTCGCGCAAGCTTGGCAGGCGGATGAAAAGCGGCGCCTCGCCATCACGCCCGCAACTGATGGGGTGCAGCAGCGGGATACCGTCGTCGTCCTTGTCGTCGGCCGTCAACAGGTCAGCGGCGATCAGGCTGGCAGTTTGCAGAATCTGCTGGGTGTTGCGGTAGTTGATTTTCAGAATGGTGGTGCGGCCTTGCGCGGCAATGCCCACGCTTTTGAAGCTGAACTGTTTGCTGCGGCTGCGCTCGTACAGGCTCTGCGCATCATCAAACAGCACCAGCAGGCTGTTGGTGACGGGGTCCACCATCTGCGTCACCAGTTTGAGCCATTCGGGCGCAAAGTCGTGGCCTTCGTCGATCAGCACCGCCTGGTATTGGCCGCCGGGGATTTGGCGGCGCTCCACGCCGTGGATGACGCGCTGCACCATCTCAATCATCTTCTCGGCCACCGGCATGTTGAAAGACGGCAGGGTCTGGCCAAACGCCACCAGTTGCTCGCGGCACCATTTATGAAAATGCCGCACATGCACGCTGCTGGCAAGGCCTTTGGCCTCCATCACGCTGGCCAGCTTGACGGCCAACGGTTCGTTAAAGCACAGGATCAGCACCGGTTTGGTGGCGGCCGTGCTGGCCCGGGCCAGGTACTCGGCGCGGTAGCCCAGGATCATGGTTTTGCCCGAGCCCGCCACGCCATGAATCACGCGGTGGCCGTCGCCCAAGCTTCGCGCCAGTTGCTCCTGCTGCAAGTCCATCACGCGCATGATGCTGGGCAGTTCGGCCTGGCTGTCGCTGTCATCAAACAACGCGCCCTGCGTTTGCACGCGCACCTCGGGGAACATGATCCAGCGCACGCGGTCGAGCTGCGGCAGGCTCATGACCTTGCCAAAGGCGTGGGGAAACATGTTCCATAGCCGTTGCTGGAAGCTTTCGGCTTCCACCGCTTCATACATTTCGTCCGAGCAGATCACGTGATGCGGCTCAATGGCCTCGGCCAGCCCGGCATCGTCAAACTGCTTGCGGGTGATGCGGGTAAAGACCACGCCATGGCCCCAGGGGAAAGCCAGTTTGCCTTGGTGTTCACCGGCCGATTGCACCAATTGCGGGTCGCGCTCCAGCGCGTTGACCACCTGCATGGCGCAGTGCCGCGCCTGCGCCAGCGGGTTGATGACCACCTTGAGCTGGCCATTGGCCATGATGTCCCAGGCCTGACGGTTGGCGCGCTGGATGGTCTCCAGTTTCCATTCTTTGGTTTCCAGAATCAGCAGGCCGCGCCGGGGATGCAGCAGCACAAAGTCAGGGTAAGTCTGCTTGGGTCCGATCGGCACGTCGTACCAGAGCAGGTAGTCGTCGTCGAGCTTTTGTTCCAGCCGCTCGGCCAGCCGGCGCTCGCCGCTGGTCATGCGTGCGGTGCAGGTGCCAAGCGCGGGAATGAGGGTTGCCATGGTTGTGCTGTTTGCAAACTTTCTGCGTCAATTATGTCCCTGCACCCTGCGCTCACATTGCACCCATGAAAAAGCACTTTAACAGCGTCACCACGCTGCGCTTTGATTCCGTAATTTACGTACGCAGATTCCAGATTTCACGGCAAGACCGCCACCGCGTGCTCACACCTCGTCCAAGTCCTTCCAGTCCACCGCGTGGCTGGCGCGGTACAGGTTGACGGCATTGCCCACGGTGGGGGCAAAGATGTCGTGGCCGATCACGTCCAGCGTGCCGTAATCCTTGAGTCGGTCTTTGACCTGGCCCTTGAGCCCGGCAAACCACATCTCGATGCCCTGTTGCTTGAGTTCAAGATACAGGCCCGCCAGCATGTCCGCCGCCGTGATGTCGATGTCGGTGATGGCATCGGCCACCACCACCAGGCGCTGCGTGGGGGTGGGCGCGCTGGCAATGGCGCGCTGCACCTGTTCATGAAAAATCTCGCCGTTGGCAAAAAAGAGTTGTGCATCCCAGCGGAACAGCACCAGACCGGGCACGCGCTGCCCCTCCGGGTGCCGGTTGATGTCGCGGTAGCCCTTGTCGCCGTCCAGTCGTGCCAACACCGCAAAGTAGGGGTGCCAGGCGTTCCACACCAGCACCAGCATGGCCAGCGCCAGGGTGATGACAATGCCTTCGCTCACGCCGATCAGGGCCACCCCGACAAAGCTGGTCAGCGACAGGGCAAACTCCACCTTGCGCTGCCTGAGCATTTGCCGCATGCCCGCCACATCGGCAAACGACAGGCAGGCCGCGATCACCACCGCGCCCAGCACCGCGCTGGGCAGGCTCTGCAGTAGCCCGGGGGCATAGAGCAGCAGCAGGGCAATGGCCAGCGCACCCACCAGGCCGGTCACCTGTGTTTTGGCCCCCGCTGCTTCGGCCACCGGGGTGCGTGAGGCGCTGCTGCTGACAGAAAACCCCTGAAACAGTCCGGTGGCCATGTTGGCCAGGCCCAGCGCCACCATTTCCTGGCTTTGGCTCACCCGAT
>PHCO01000485.1 GCA_002842265.1 Betaproteobacteria bacterium HGW-Betaproteobacteria-18
CAGCAGCAGGCGGCCATCATGGGTCAAGGCCACCAGTGTCGTGCCCTCGTCGCTGCTCTGCACCGCCAGCCGATCGATGGCGGCGTGCTGCGGATCGATTTCCAGCGGAGTTTCGCCCAGCGGATAATCGATTTCCGGTGTGATGACCCGCCGGTTGTCCGCATCGAAGTGCGTGCCATACTTTTGTCCGACAACGACGACCCGGCCATCGGCCAAGCCATAGGCCGCGGTGTAGTGGTCAGGATCACCGGCAGCAAAACTGGTGATGGCCACGCCGGGGGGAAACGCAATCCTGAATTCGCCGCGCGGTACGCCATCATGCAGATTGAAGAAATGCACCACACCCTGGTCGGTAAAGCGTGCGCCGATTTCGCGCTGCTCCTCGGAGGCCAGATGCACCGTCTGCCCATCCTTGCCGCCGGGAACGGCAAAGCTCTGCCAGGCATCGACCTTCACCGGCTTGAACAGGGGATAGGCCACGCTCGCCAGATAAAAGAAGATCAGGCTGATGGCGACGATGACACTGATCCCGCCCAGCACCATCACATAACGGAACAGGCTGTCGATCAGCAACCGCTGGCGCATGGCGCCGGCAATGGTCTGCAGATTTGAGTGCGGGTCATTCATGAGGGCGACGGATCATCAGGGCAATCGATGGTGCAACCAATGCAGCGGGAGCAGGGAATGGAACCCGAGACGCATAAAATCCCGGCCAGCCGCAGCCAGGCCGGGATTCTATTGGCTTTTACTTGGCGACGGCTGAATGTTGCCTATGGAAACGCTCGACCGCAGCCACCGGAGTACCCTGTTTGGCCGATTCCTTGTTCAACGCGTAAACCACGGTCTCGCCCTTCGGCCCGGTGACCCTGCTCATGGCGGCGGTGCAGTCCGACGGCGAACAATGCCAGCGCGCGGCGGCGGCCTTGACCAGCATTTCCTTGGCGGCGGCGCCTGTGGTGCGCATGCCGTGCTGGCCGGTGTAGCGGACCGCCATGGAGCCGCCGGTGATCTGGAGGCTCATGAATTTCGCCACCCGGTACCAGGCAGCGGCATTGACGCCCTTCAGCATGGGCGGCACGCCGTC
>PHCO01000486.1 GCA_002842265.1 Betaproteobacteria bacterium HGW-Betaproteobacteria-18
GGCGATTCGCGCCCGAAGATCGTGGTCGGCAAGAGCGGCCAGCTGTTCGTCACCTGGACTCGGCCACTGGCCCTGCCCTATACCGGCGAGGTGCGCTTTGCGCGCTCGCTTGATGCTGGCAAGCATTGGAGTGCGCCTGTCACCGTCCACGCTGATCGCCAGCAAATCACCCACCGTTTCGATGCGATGGCGGTGGATCGCCAAGGCAAGCTGTTCATTGCCTGGATCGACAAACGCGATCAGGCATTGGCCAAGGCTGCCGGCACGCCTTATCACGGCGCCGCGATTTACTTCGCCGTTTCCGACGATGACGGTGCGAGTTTTCGCGGTGATTTCAAACTGGCCGAACACAGTTGTGAATGCTGTCGCATCGCATTGCTGGCCCGGCCCGATACCGGTGTCACCGCACTGTGGCGACACGTTTTCGCGCCAAATATCCGCGACCACGCCATCGCCGATCTGAACGCCGACGGCAGTGCCGGTGCGATACGACGCGCCACTTTCGACGACTGGGCGATTGATGCCTGCCCGCACCACGGGCCCTCGCTGGCACGCGATTCCGATGGCACCTTGCATGCGGTGTGGTTTCACCTCGGCAAAACCGCACCCGGAGTAAGCTATGGCCGGTTGCGCAATGGTTCCATCGAGGGCCAGCGCGTGCTGGGCGGCAACGGCGCGGCGCACGCCGACATTGCCATTGATGGCCGGCGCTTGCTGCTGGTCTGGAAAGATTTTGATGGACAACGCACATGGCTTCGCGCGCTACGTTCCGACGACGCGGGCGAGCAATGGCTTGAACTGACGTTGGCCGACACCGGTGACATGTCCGATCAACCACGCGCGCTGATGCACAATGGCCGCTTCCATGTTTTCTGGAACACCCGTGAGCGTCCGTGGCAAGTGGTTGCGGTGCCATGACTCTCCGGTTCGCCTTCACACTGAGCGTGCTTTGCCTGATGATGGCCTGCGCAGTACGCGCAGAACACGCGCCGCGCGCGTTTACGGCACACAGCATGCAGGTGATTCACGCCGAGCAAGCTGGCAAACCTTACGTGCTTGCCCTGTGGTCGGTCTATTGCGAGCC
>PHCO01000487.1 GCA_002842265.1 Betaproteobacteria bacterium HGW-Betaproteobacteria-18
CCGGTGGTGGCGCCGCCACCCGGCAGCGATGTCTACCTGACTGCACGGCTATGGAATTTCTGGCCGATCCTCGAGTTCGAGAACGGCAAGACCTACCGCCTGCATTTGACATCGATGGACTACAACCACGGGTTTTCGTTGCAACCAGCGAACATCAATATCCAGGTTGTGCCGGGCTATGAGCATGTGGTGACGATCACCCCGAATCAGAGCGGCACCTTCTCGGTGGTATGCAACGAATATTGCGGAATCGGCCATCACATGATGGTCGGTCGCATCTACGTCAAATAGCGGAGGCCGACCATGTCCCAAGCAACCACTTATCGGACCTGCCCACGGTCCGGGCTCCAGTTCGAAGCCAACGCCGAAAAGTTGATGGTCGCCAACGCTGTTACTGCGGTGGTGTTTCTGCTGCTCGGCGGCATTCTCGCGATTGGTGTCGTACTGACCCGCTGGCCGGCAATCCATTGGCTCGAAGCCAGCACCTTTTATCAGGTGTTGACCGCGCACGGCATCGACATGCTGATCTTCTGGATCATCTTCTTCGAAATTGCGGTGCTGTATTTCTGTTCATCGACCCTGCTGCGCTGTCGATTGGCAACGCCACGGCTGGCCTGGCTGGCATTTGCGTTGATGCTGATCGGTGCGGTGACCAACAACATCGCGGTCTACCAGGGCGCATCCAGTGTGATGATGACCTCGTACGTGCCGATGATGGCGGCGCCGTCGTTCTATCTGGGCCTGATCCTGTTCGCAGTCGGCGCGTTGATTGCCTGTTTTGTTTTTCTTGGCACGCTGGTGGTCGCCAAGCGCGACAAGACGTATCAGGGGTCGGTACCGCTGGTCACCTTCGGCGCAATCACCGCCTGCATCATCGCGGTATTCACCATCGCCTCCGGCGCGATCATCCTGATACCGACTTATCTGTTGTCGGTGGGCCTGATCGACCGAGTCGATCCGCTGGTTTACCGCACGATCTGGTGGGCGTTCGGCCACTCATCACAGCAGATCAATGTCGCGGCACATCTTTCGATCTGGTACGCGGTAGCGGCCATCGCCTTCGGTGCCAAACCGATGTCGGAG
>PHCO01000133.1 GCA_002842265.1 Betaproteobacteria bacterium HGW-Betaproteobacteria-18
GGGTGTCACGGCCAACATTCTGGACAAGTCAGGTGCCTGGTACGCCTACAACGGCGAAAAAATTGGCCAGGGCCGTGACAACGCACGGGAATTCTTGAGAGAGAACCCGGCGTTGTCGCAAGAGATCGAAAACAAGGTGCGCGCCTCCCTGGGCATTCCGCTGCTGGCCGGCACCGAAGTGACAGAGACAGCACCTAAAGCGGTAAGTAAAAAAACCGTTTGACTGGCATGGCATCCAAGCCACCCCAAAGCATGAAAAATGACCGTCGTTGCGAGGAGCGCAGCGACGCGGCAAGCCATGGCCTTTGACCAGCCCTCCCTGAAAGGACGCGCCTTGCGCCTGCTCAGCGGGCGCGAGCATTCACGCACTGAGCTGGAGCGCAAGCTGCAGCGCTTTGAAGAAGAGCCCGGCACGTTGGCGCTGGCACTCGACGACCTGCAGGCCAAAGGGTTTATCAGCGAGCAGCGGGTGGTGGAGTCGGTCGTGAACCGGCGCGCCGCCAAACTCGGCGCGTCACGCATCAAGCTGGAATTACAGGCCAAAGGTCTGGCGCCAGAGGCTGTCGCCGAAGCCGTCAGTGCCTTGCGCGCGAGTGAACTGGTGCGCGCGCGCGAAGTGTGGCAGAAGAAATTCGGACGCCCGCCGCAGGATGCTGACGAGCGGGCCAGGCAGATGCGTTTTCTGGTCAGTCGTGGTTTTGGCGGTGACACCATTCATCGCGTGGTGTCTGGGGGTGATGACGATTGAGCTTGTTATAGCCCCAGCATCAGCTGCAAATTTTGCACCGCTGCACCACTGGCGCCTTTGCCCAGGTTGTCCAGTCGCGCCACCAGCACGGCGTGGTGGAAACCGTCGCCTTCCGCTTGATTGGCAAACACACGCAACTCCAGCTGGTTGGTGCCAGCCAGCGCCACGGCGTCGAGCTTGTTGTCTGCGGTGGCGGGCAAAACCTTGACCCATTCGCTGCCCGCGTAATGCTGCGCCAGGGCCTGTTGTAAATCGTCAGCGCTGGGCTGGCCTGGCAGCAGGTCCAGATGCAGCGGCACCTGCACCAGCATGCCCTGTTTGAAGTTGCCCACCGACGGCACAAACAAGGGGCGACGGGTCAGGCCGGTATAGGCCATGATTTCCGGGACGTGCTTGTGCTTCAAACCCAGTCCATACAGCTCAAATGCCGGTGCCGAGCCCTGCTCGTAAGCTTCGATCATGGGCCGACCGCCCCCTGAATAGCCGCTGACCGAGGGCAAACACAGGGGGAAGTCAGCCGGAATCAGTCCGGCATCAATCAATGGCCGAAGCAGCGCGATGGCGCCAGTGGCATAACAGCCCGGGTTGGTCACGCGGCGCGCCGCCTGGATCGCCTCGCGTTGACCTGGCATCAGTTCGGCAAAGCCATAAATCCAACCAGGCGCCGTGCGGTGCGCGGTGGAGGCGTCAATGATTTTGGGGCCAGCCTGGCCGCGGGTCCTGGCCAACTCGTCGATCATGGCCACCGATGTAACGGCCGCATCGTCGTGCAGGCACAGGATGACCATGTCTGCCTGCGCCATCAACTCGCGTTTGGCCAGCGGATCTTTGCGGCGTTCGGGTGCAATGCTGATGAGTTCGATGCCGGACATGGCTTGCAGTCGCTCCCGGATCTGCAGCCCCGTGGTGCCGGCTTCGCCGTCGATGAAGATTTTTTGCATGGTGAAGTGAAATCCTGAAAAGTGGTGTTCTTGTAAGTCTGGTAACAGAATGCCGCAATGCAGCATGATACAGTCCGCTGTTGATCCGCACGGTGTCCCTGATGCTGCCCTGTTGGACAAATCAGACGGCTATCCAATCATTTATTCCTGAGAGAGAGCTCATGAAAATTCACGAGTACCAAGGCAAGGAAATCTTGCGTCAAGCTGGTGTGCCAGTGCCTCGCGGCATTGCAGCGTTCACCGTTCAAGAAGCGGTGGAAGCCGCTCAAAAACTCGGCGGCCCGGTGTGGGTGGTCAAGGCGCAGATCCATGCGGGCGGTCGCGGCAAGGGCGGCGGCGTCAAGCTGGCGCGCTCGATCGACGATGTGAGAAAACTCGCGGGTGAAATTTTGGGCATGCAACTGATCACGCACCAAACCGGCCCCGAAGGTCAAAAAGTGCGCCGCTTGCTGATTGAAGACGGCGCCGACATCAAAAAAGAATACTACGTGTCGGCCGTGACCGACCGCGCCAGCCAGCGTGTGGCCATGATCGTCTCCAGCGAAGGCGGCATGTCGATTGAAGACGTGGCGCATGACACGCCCGAGAAAATCATCACCGAGATCGTCGATCCAGCGACCGGCCTGACCGATGCGCAAGCCACCAAGCTGGCCAATGCCATCGGCGTACCGACGGGTTCCACCGCGCAAGCCGTGGATGTGCTGCAAAAGGTGTACAAGGTCTATATGGACACCGATGCCTCTTTGGTTGAAATCAACCCGATGATTCTGGAAGGCAATGGCAACATCAAGGCCATCGATGCCAAGTTCAACTTCGATGACAACGCGCTGTTTCGCCACCCCGAGATCGTGGCCTACCGCGACCTCGACGAAGAAGACCCGGCCGAAGTGGAAGCCAGCAAGTTCGATCTGGCCTATATCAGCCTGGACGGCAACATCGGCTGCCTGGTGAACGGTGCCGGTTTGGCCATGGCGACCATGGACACCATCAAGTTATTTGGTGCCGAGCCCGCCAACTTTTTGGATGTGGGCGGCGGTGCCACCCCCGAGAAGGTCACCGAAGCCTTCAAGATCATGCTGAAAAATCCCAAGGTCAAGGCCATTCTGGTCAACATCTTTGGCGGCATCATGAAGTGCGACACCATTGCCACCGGCATCATTGCGGCGTGCAAGGCCACCAACCTGAATGTACCTTTGGTGGTGCGCATGAAGGGCACCAACGAAGAAATGGGCAAGAAGATGTTGAAGGACAGCGGTCTGCCGATCATTTCCGTGGACACCATGGCAGAGGCTGCGCAAGCCGCTGTTAAAGCGGTCGCCAAGTAATGTAAAACCTTGCGGGACAGACCGCAGCTACGTGAAACGAGCCAGCTCTGTCCTCAATTGATTAGGAATAAACATGTCTATTTTTATCAACAAAGACACCAAGGTCATCACCCAGGGCATCACCGGCAAGACCGGTCAGTTCCACACTGAAAAGTGCCAGGAATACGCCAATGGCAAAAACTGTTTTGTCGCCGGGGTCAACCCCAAGAAGGCCGGCGAGTCGATTTTCAACATCCCGATTTACGCCTCGGTCAAAGAAGCGGCTGCTGAAACGGGTGCCACTGTCAGCGTGATTTACGTGCCGCCGTCGGGTGCTGCTGCAGCCATCTGGGAAGCGGTTGAAGCCGAGCTGGATCTGGCGATCTGCATCACCGAAGGCATCCCGATCCGGGACATGCTCGAAGTGCGCAACCGCATGAAAGCCAAGGAAGCGGCTGGCGGCAAAAAGACTTTGTTGCTGGGCCCCAACTGCCCCGGTCTGATCACACCGGATGAAATCAAGATCGGCATCATGCCGGCGCACATTCACCGCAAAGGGCGTATTGGTGTAGTCAGCCGTTCTGGCACGTTGACCTACGAAGCGGTGGCGCAATTGACCGAAATCGGCTTGGGCCAGTCCAGTGCTGTCGGCATTGGTGGCGACCCGATCAACGGCTTGAAGCACATCGACGTGATGAAAGCCTTCAATGACGACCCCGACACCGATGCCGTCATCATGATCGGTGAAATTGGTGGCCCGGACGAAGCCGAAGCGGCGCGCTGGTGCAAACTGAATATGAAGAAACCGATTGTTGGTTTCATCGCTGGCGTGACAGCCCCCGCTGGCAAACGCATGGGCCACGCCGGCGCCCTGATTTCTGGTGGTGCTGACACCGCAGAAGCCAAGCTGGCCGTGATGGAAGAGTGCGGCTTCAAGGTCACGCGTAACCCCTCCGAGATGGCCAAGTTGCTCAAGGCCATGCTGTAAGCGTTACAGACTTGTGAAACAAGGCCTTTGACCTGGTCAAGGCTCCAAGCCGGATTTCCTGAAGGACAATCCGGCTTTGTTGTTTCTGGATCCGTCAAGGCACCGTGGAAGAGTTTTTTACCGCACATTTCTGGTTCGCTGTTGGGCAAATCATTCTGATTGACATCCTGTTGGGGGGTGACAACGCGGTGGTGATTGCGCTGGCCTGTCGTCAGTTGCCAGCCAAGCAGCGGCTCAAAGGGATTGTTTGGGGCACGCTGGGTGCCATTGTCTTGCGGGTTGTCCTGATTGCTTTTGCGCTGACCCTGTTGCAGGTGCCTTACCTAAGGCTGGTGGGTGCCGGACTGTTGTTGTGGATTGGCATCAAACTGCTGCTGCCTCAAGATGATGAGCATGGCGCCATTCAGAGCAGCGAAAAACTCTGGGCGGCCATTAAAACCGTGATCCTGGCCGATTTGGTGATGAGCATCGACAACGTGATTGCCATTGCCGGTGCGGCGACCAGTGCCGGTGAACAACACCAGATGCCGCTCGTCATCTTGGGCCTGATGGTGAGCATCCCGATCATCATTGGTGGCAGCCAGTTGATTTTGAAACTCATGGATCGTTTTCCCAAAATTATTTTGATGGGGGGCATGTTGCTCGGCTGGATTGCTGGCACCATGGTGCAAAGTGATCCTGCGGTCATCGACCTTGTGCCGCAAACCAGACTCTGGCATTACAGTCTGGGCCTGGCAGGCGCTGTGTGTGTGTGGGTTGTGGGGGCCGCTTTGAAGCAGCGACGCCCATGACTCACAAGCTTGTCAATCTGCTGACCTCACCATGAACTACACCTTCTGCGCCCAAACTGACCCTGGCTTGATTCGTCGCAACAACGAAGATGCCGTGTGCTTTGATGAAAGTTGTGGGGTAGCCGTGTTGGCGGATGGCATGGGGGGTTACAGCGCAGGTGAAGTTGCCAGTGGCATGGCCACCACATTGATCACAACGGAACTGAACCTTTGGTTATCCCGCGACACACCGTCAGTCCATCCGGATGACATCTGCCGCGCCTTGGCCGCCAGTGTTGACAAAGCCAACCTGGCGATCCTGCAAGCTGCCCTGGACAACCCCGGCTACATAGGCATGGGAACCACCTTGGTGGTGGGTGTTTTCCAGGGTGATCATCTGTTCCTGACGCACGTGGGAGATTCACGTTGCTATCGGTTGCGTAGCGGAAATTTGACGCAAATCACGAAGGACCACTCCTTGCTGCAGGAGCAACTGGATGCTGGCTTGATCACGCGTGCACATGGCGTAGGCAGACCAGGCAGAAATATACTGACCCGGGCTCTTGGTGTTGATCCCAACTTGCCATTTGAAGTCAAGGTTCATCCGGTCGCGGCGGGCGATCTTTACCTGATGTGTTCCGATGGCTTGACCGACATGGTGGATGATGCCAGCATTGCCTGCCTGATGGGTCAGGATAATGACATCATCAAACTCGCATCTGCTTTAATTAACCTGGCCAATGCCAAAGGTGGACGGGATAATATTGCGGTTATATTGATCCATGTTAAAGATACCCAGGACGAGCGTGGAAAGTTGTCGCGTTTGTTTGTCAGTTAGTCAAAAACACATGTTTACAGGAGGTGTTTGTGCCCAAAATCACCATTCATCTAGGCAATGACATCATCAATGAAGTCGAGCTTACCCAAGAACGAACCACTCTGGGACGGCGTCCCTTCAGTGATGTTGTCATGGAAAATCTGGCTGTCAGTGGCCGGCACGCTTGCCTGATTCGACAAGACCAGCAAGTGACGATCGAAGACCTTGACAGTACCAACGGCACCTATGTCAATGGCCGCCCCATTAAAAAGCAGATACTGCAAGACGGTGATGTGATTGAAATCAGCAAATTCAAAATCAAATTTTCATCAGGGCCAGGGGGCGATGAAGACATGGAAGAAAATCAGGATGGCCTGACAGTCAACGCAAGCCTGACTCAAATGCCCCTGGCAAACACCGATCAGCCCGTCGCAAACCTGGTGGGCCGTATCAAAGTCATCGCCGGGCCAGCCGCTGGACGGGAATTGTTCCTGACCAAAATGGTCACGACGTTTGGCAAGCCTGGCGTTGCGGTTGCCGCCATAACACGACGTGAACAAAATTACTTTGTGCACATCGTTGAAGGCACCGACGCTCTCTTGCTCAATGACTCACCGGTTGGACAAGAACCCAGAATCCTTAAAGAGGATGACCAAATCAGTTTGAATGGCACGGTACTGCAATTCTTCCAATGCTGATCACACCGACCGTCACGTGGTTCAACGCAGCAAATCTGACAAGATGACGGAATGTGATGTTTAGGTTCCAGGAAACATGAACACCCTCAGCCAACACCCCGATTTGGATCATGATGGCATGACCATGGAGGCGCTGTTTTACAAGCAGTTGCAACAGGTGACTGCGCGTATCCATGAGACGGACAACATTGAACAAATCATGTTGGAATCCAGTCAGGACATTTGTAATTTGTTCAAGGCTGACCGGCTGACGCTCTATGTGGTTAATGAAGAACGCAATGCCATCGTCTCCAAAATCAAAACCGGACTCAATAGCACCCGGGATCTGAAGCTGCCCATCTCCCCACAGAGTGTGGCGGGTTATGTTGCTTACAGTCAAAAGCTGGTCAATTTGCCCGATGCGTATGATGTTGAAGCCTTGAAAAAGGTGCATCCTGCCCTGACATTTTTCAAAGAGGTTGACAAGCGTTCAGGTTACCGCACGCGGCAGATGCTGACGGCACCAATTCTGGCGGGCGACACACTTTATGGCGTGTTGCAAATTATCAATAGCAAAAAAGACCAGGCTTTTGGCGATCTGGATGTTGAAGGCATTACCCAGCTCTGCAAAACTTTGGCCACGGCCATCCGGCAGCGCATTCGCAAGCAGGAAGAGGCCGTGCGTCGCATGGTCACCAAATATGACGGTTTGGTTACCAGCGATGTCATGACTGCGGTAGAGCTGCAGCACTGCCTGCAGCAAGCGCGAAAACAGGGTTTAACGGTTGAGCATGTCCTGCTCAACGATTACCAGGTTCGCCCCGTCCAGATTGGCCCGTCACTGGCCAAGTTTTTTGCCGTGCCTTACGAACCCTTCAGTGAGGGCCGCATTCGCTCCGAAGCTCTGCACAGTGCGCTTAAACGCGAATTCCTTGTGGAGCAGGGCTGGATTCCACTGGAAGAGTCCCCGGATGGCTTGGTCATCATGTGTCTGGATCCCGAAGCGGTGCGTAGTTCGCGCATCGTGGCCCAGGTGTTTCCACGCATCAGCAAGTTTTCTTATCGGGTCACCACGCGTTTCGAGTTCATGCAGACCCTGGGCCAAATCTTTGGCGTGGAGGCGGAGAGCGGCAGCATCACCGACATGCTCGCCGACATGGACAGCGCACCCATGGAAGAGGGCGGCAATGAGGATGCCCTGGAATCCGCAGCGGCTGACAATGAACTCGTCAAATTTGTCAACAAAGTCATCCTGGATGCCTACCACCAGGGGGCCTCCGATATTCACATCGAGCCCATGCCAGGCAAACTCAAAACCGGCATCCGCTTTCGCATTGATGGCTCGCTACAACCCTACATTGAAGTGCCTGCCCATTTTCGCCAGGCCATGGTGACGCGCCTGAAAATCATGTGCGACCTGGATATTTCCGAGCGCCGCAAGCCCCAAGACGGCAAGATCAAATTCAAAAAGTACGGGCCTGTTGACATTGAGTTGCGCGTGGCCACCATCCCATCGGCCGGGGGGGTCGAAGACGTGGTGATGCGGATTTTGTCTGCTGGTGAACCGATTCCGCTGGACAAACTGGGCCTGACACCCCACAACATGGAGCGGGTTCTCAGGACCGTTGAAAAACCCTACGGCTTGTTTTACGTGTGTGGCCCCACCGGTTCGGGTAAAACCACCACGCTGCACTCGATCCTGAAACACCTCAACAGGCCCGACACCAAGATATGGACGGCAGAAGACCCGGTTGAAATCACCCAGAAAGGCCTGCGCCAGGTGCAGATCAACAAGAAGGCGGGTATTGATTTTGCGCTGGTCATGCGCGCCTTTTTGCGGGCCGACCCCGACATCATCATGGTGGGTGAGTCGCGCGACCATGAAACCGTGGCCATGGGCGTGGAAGCCTCGCTCACCGGTCACCTGGTGTTCTCTACCCTGCACACCAATTCGGCGCCGGAGTCCATCACCCGGCTGCTCGACATGGGCATGGACCCGTTCAATTTTGCCGATGCCTTGCTGGGCATTCTGGCGCAACGCCTGGCCAAGAAGTTGTGTGTCTGCAAAGAGGCGTATATCCCCGATGCTGAAGAATTGCGTCTGTTTGCCGTCGAATACGCCGACGAGTTGCGGCATTCCGCCAAATGGAAAGACCATTACGACGCTGAATTGAAGCAACTCATCGCTGGCTGGCAATCCCAATACGGTGAAGGCGGGCAGCTCAGGTTTTACCGCCATGCCGGTTGTGACAAGTGCCATCAAACTGGTTACAAAGGCCGGGTCGGCCTGCATGAATTGCTGATTGCCGACGATGGCATTAAAAAACTGATTCAGGAGCGCGCCCGGGTGGCTGAAATTTTTGCAGCTGCCGTCGAGGGCGGCATGCGTACCCTGAAGATGGACGGCATGGAAAAAGTCATGGTGGGTCTGACTGACCTGAAGATGGTGCGCTCGGTCTGCATCAAGTAGCAGGGTGTGTGGGTCAGGCTGGCTTGCCCTTCAAGCCCAAGGCCAGCTCGTAGAGGGCATTGCGCGGCTCTCCGGTGATGTCGGCCGCCAATTTGACGGCGGTTTTAAGGGGTAACTCGGCCAACAGCAATTGCAGCACACGGCTATCGGGG
>PHCO01000488.1 GCA_002842265.1 Betaproteobacteria bacterium HGW-Betaproteobacteria-18
GAGATATTGAAGCTGGCCAGCGCGTTTTTCGCCCAGGCGGAGCTCGACCGCCGGCTCAAGTCCTGAAGGACTTCGTCGACAAGCATCGCGATGCCTTCGGGGTCGAGCCGCTCTGCAAGGTCTTGCAGGTCGCCCCGTCGGCATATCGACGACATGCGGCACTGCTGCGCGAGCCCCACAAGCGCTGCGCTCGGGCCCGTCGCGACGAGATGCTGATGCCACGGATTGAACATGTCTGGCAGGCCAATATGCAGGTCTACGGTGCCGACAAGGTGTGGCGGCAACTGGCACGCGAAGGCGTTGTCGTGGCTCGCTGCACGGTCGAGCGATTGATGCGCAGGCTGGGACTGCGCGGCGTGATGCGCGGCAAGGTCGTGCGTACCACGGTCGGCGATGCCAAGGCGCCATGCCCGTTGGACCGGGTCAACCGGCAGTTCCGTGCCGAGCAGCCGAACCAGTTGTGGGTCAGCGATTTCACGTATGTCTCGACCTGGCAGGGCTGGCTGTACGTGGCCTTTGTCATCGATGTGTTTGCCAGGCGAATCGTAGGCTGGCGAGTGAGCAGTTCAATGCGAACAGACTTCGTGCTCGATGCGCTGGAGCAAGCTCTATACGCCCGGCAGCCTGAACGCGATGGAAGCCTGGTCTGTCACTCCGACAGAGGTTCGCAGTACGTCAGCATTCGCTACACCGAGCGACTGGCCGAAGCTGGAATCGAGCCTTCAGTCGGCAGCAAGGGCGACAGCTATGACAACGCTTTGGCCGAGACAATCAACGGGCTCTACAAGGCCGAGCTCATTCATCGCCGAGCACCCTGGAAAACCAAGGAAGCCGTGGAGTTCGCAACGCTCGAATGGGTGGCGTGGTTCAACCACCATCGCCTACTCGAACCCATCGGGTATATCCCACCAGCAGAAGCTGAGGCAAACTACTACCGGCAACTCGCCAGTCAGAACACCGAGGTGGTGGCCTGACTTAAACCAAACAGCCTCCGCGAATCCCGGGGCGATTCACTACTGAGATTCCGTTGCCACCTTTACGCAAACAGGAAGAGATCGCGGACACGATTTCAGAGGTCGATT
>PHCO01000489.1 GCA_002842265.1 Betaproteobacteria bacterium HGW-Betaproteobacteria-18
TCCCTGGCGGCAAAGATGACGTCGCAGGCCAGCATCAGTTCGCTGCCCCCGGCCAGGGTCAGGCCCTGGCAGGCCGCCACCACCGGCAGATCACTGCGCTCCAGGCGCTTGAGCACGCCGTGGCCGTAGCTGATGAAGTGCTTGAGCCTGGCAGGGTCGCCGCGCAGCGACTTCACCTCATCCAGGTCGGCGCCGGTGCAGAAATGCTTGCCCTGCGAGCGGATCAGGATGGCGCGCACACCGGAGCCGGGCTGCTCGAATTCATCAATCGCCGCCTCGATGCCCGCATGAACGGACAGCGACAGGCAATTGAATTTTTCGGGGCGTGCCAACTCGATCACGCCAACGGCGCCGGCGCGGCTGACGACTACAGGGGATGCTTGGCTCATTATTTATTCTCCTTGGCATATTGAACAGCAGCACGGCCCACGCGCTCGCGGGCCACGATCAGTTTCATGATTTGCGCCGTGCCATCGCCGATTTCCAGGCCCATCACATCGCGCAGGCGCTGCTGGTGCGGCAGGTCCATCGACCAGCCGTAGTGGCCGAAGGTCAGGATGCACTGATGGATCGCGTCGAAAGCGGTCTTGGGGCCCATCCACTTGACCATCGCCGCTTCTGCGGTGTGCGGCTGGCCGGCGTCGCGCAAGGCCAGGCCGTGGTAGCAGAGCTGGCGGCAGGCGGCAATCAGGGTCTCGAATTCGACAATCGGAAAACTCACGCCCTGGTACTGCGCCAGCGGCGCACCAAAGGTGTGGCGCTCCTTCACGTACGCCCAGGTTTCGTCGATCGAGGCCTGCGCAGCGGCCACGCATTGCAGCGCGATCAGGATGCGGCTGAAGTCGAAACCCTGCATCACCTGCGTGAAGCCCTTGCCCTCCGCGCCCAGCCGGTTGGCGACCGGCACCCGCACGTCGTCGAAAAACACCGAGCCACGGCCGATGATCTTGCTGCCCACGTCATCGAAACGGGTGCGCGACACGCCGGGTTGGTTCAACTCCACCAGCAGCGCGGTGACGCCGCGCGCGCCCTCCTCGGGCTTGCCGGTGCGCGCGAACAGCACGATGGCATCGGCCTG
>PHCO01000490.1 GCA_002842265.1 Betaproteobacteria bacterium HGW-Betaproteobacteria-18
ACCAGGCCCCGATGTCGCCCTGCACGTTCCTGGAGGCCGGCCACTGCACCGTGTATGTGAATCGGCCGGCCGTCTGCCGAACACACATGAACATGGACAGGGACGACCTCCTGTGCCGGCTTGTCCCTGGCCTGGACATTCCAGTGCCATACGCCGACACACGAGCGTTCGCCTTTGTCTCCATGCACATCGCTGGCGAAGGTGAATGGGCGGACATTCGGCAGTGGTTTCCACGCGCGGGAAGCAAGGCAGGAGTCCCATGAGCACGCTGTTGCCAACAAGCCCCCAAACGCTCTCCGCCCTGCTCTCTTTACCAGCGAGCGGACAACTGAACGACGACCAGGCGCTGACCGGCTGGCTGGGATTCGCCAGCATCAGAAATCTCCAGACCTATCGCTCCTACAAGGCGGAGTCCATCCGGTTTCGAATCTTCCTCCTGGCACTCCACGCCAACTCCCCCGACAGAAATCCGGACCACATCCTCCGCGATGCAACCGAGACGGACGTTGCCCTGTACGAAGCGCATTTGCTCGGCAGGTACAAGAGCGGTGAGGAACTCGCTCCGCTGCGCGTGCCTACGGCGATCCTGCATCGCTTCGGGAGAAAAGAGCAGCCTTTCGTGACAGAGGTGCAATCACACGGACTGATCACCTGGTCTCCTCGCCAGCTCAAACCGGCCAGCGTCAATCAGGCCCTCTCCATCCTTCATGCGCTCTACCAATACTGGATGCGCCCAGACCCGACAACGAAGGTCGCATACGTTGGCGCTAACCCAGTCAAACGGGTGAAGTCATCATCCAATCGGATGCAGCGGCAGACGGCCCGCAACTTCCCGATCGAAGCACTTCAGGCCATGTTCGATTGCATCGAGATGCGCATGGAGCTCGAAGTGGAAGACCCTCAGGCGCAGGCATACCTCGCCCGCGACCGGTGGGTGGCCAGCCTGCTCTTTGGGCTCTGGGGACGCCGATCAGAAATCGCCAGGCTGGCCATGAAAGATTTCCAGCACGACGGCAAACGGTGGACTGTCCGCGTCGCCAGAAAAGGCAACAAGCAACAGTCGCTCCCAGTAGCG
>PHCO01000491.1 GCA_002842265.1 Betaproteobacteria bacterium HGW-Betaproteobacteria-18
GCGACTATAACGGGGGCCCTCTGCATGATCACTTGCTTACTCATTATGGTGTATTACCGCGTCGAATACAAAGTCTGGTGACAGCATCATTGCCGCTGGGTGACGATGCCACCTTGCTTCACATGCCTCAACATCAAGCTGTTCTTCGTGTGAAAAGCGTCAATGTCCACACGGAAAATGACGTGCCGGTCGAATATTCACTTACCCGCTTCCGAGCGGACCGCATTCAGTTGCGCGTTTGTCCTTAAGCGGTACTTCCACTTTGCTGCTCTTTCAAATTTTCAAGGAGATTCATATGTTCAAGAAAAAACTGATATCCATGCTTTCTACCAGCGCACTGGCTGCATCGTTCGCAGCCCCTGGACTTTTGTATGCCGCGCCCAACGACGGCAGCGCGGCCAAGCCTTTGCGCGTGGTGTTGATACCGGCCGATGGCGGCACCGAGGACGGCACCAAGAAGGATTTTCAGCCGGTGTTCGACGCTATTTCCCAGCATACCGGCCTCAAGTTCGACATCAAGGTCGGCCAGAGTTATGGCGCCGTGGTAGAGGCCATGTGCAACGGCAATGCGGAAATCGCCTGGTTTGGCCCGGCCTCATACCTGCAGGCGCGCAACCGCGGCTGTGCGGAACTGCTGGCCATGGCGGTGAAGCATGGAAGCTCGGTGTATTACTCCGGTATTTTCGCCCGCAAGGATGCGAGTATCAATGATATCGCCGGTCTGAAAGGCAAGCGCATCGCGCTGGGCGATGTGAACTCGACCTCCAGCTTCAACGTGCCGGTTGCCATGATGCTGTCCAACGGCGTTGATCCGGCAAAGGATGCCGGCAAGATCAATATGGCCGGTAGTCATGCCAACGTTCTCAAGGCTTTGTCCGAAGGGCTGGTGGATGCCGGCGGCGCCTCCTTTGATTCCTACGAAAAGGCCGTCAACGCGAAAGCCATTGACCCAAGCAAGATCAAGGTTGTCGCAAAAAGCGATCCAATTCCCCAGCCGCCTCTGGCCATACATCCGGACGTGCCCAAGGAACTCAAGGGCAAGCTGAAGTTTGCCTTCAGTAACATCCACAATA
>PHCO01000134.1 GCA_002842265.1 Betaproteobacteria bacterium HGW-Betaproteobacteria-18
TTTGGTCTTGCAGCAGGTGATGGTGGTGGGTGTGCTGGCCATCGGCCAGTCGCTGATTATTTTGACCGCCGGCATTGACCTATCGTGCGGCATGGTGATGGCCTTGGGCGGCGTGGTCATGACCAAATTTGCCGTCAATTACGGCATGGACCCGTATGCGGCCATCCTTTGCGGACTGGCTGTGACCACCGGTTTTGGCCTGATCAACGGCTTGTTGGTGACCCGCATCAAACTGCCGCCTTTTATTGTGACGCTTGGCACCTTGAACATTGCCTTTGCCATCACCCAGATTTATTCCGAGTCACAAACCATCACCAACCTGCCCAGTGTCATGACGGCACTGGGCGAGACCTTCAACCTGGGCAGCACCGAAGTCAGCCTGGGCACCGTGACCATGCTGTTTTTGTATGCGCTGGCCTGGTTTGTGCTGCGCGAAACTGCGCCGGGCCGCCATCTTTACGCGGTGGGCAACAACCCCGAAGCAGCACGCCTGACCGGCATTAACGTGGACCGCGTGCTGATCACGGTGTACGCCCTGGCAGGGCTGTTTTATGGCATTGCAGCCCTGCTGTCCGTCGCCCGCACAGGCGTGGGCGATCCCAACGCCGGGCAAACCGAAAACCTGGATGCGATCACCGCCGTGGTGCTGGGCGGCACCAGCCTGTTTGGCGGGCGCGGCATTATTTTGGGCTCGTTGGTGGGTGCCGTGATTGTGGGTGTGTTCCGCAACGGCCTGACGCTGATGGGTGTGGCCTCTGTTTACCAGACCTTGATCACCGGCATTCTGGTGATTCTGGCGGTGGCTGCCGACCAGATGTCGCGCAAGGGAGTACGTTGATGAACACCACCACCCAACCATTGATCATGCAGGCCAAGGGCATCGTCAAGCGTTATGGCCAGGTCACGGCGCTGGACGGCACCGACTTTGAACTGCGCGCCGGTGAAATCATGGCCATCATTGGCGACAACGGCGCCGGCAAATCGTCCCTGATCAAGACCTTGTCGGGTGCCTCGGTGCCAGACGAAGGCGAAATCTATCTCGACGGCAAACAAGTGCACTTCAAATCCCCCATTGATGCGCGCAAAGCGGGCATCGAGACGGTGTACCAGGATCTGGCGGTGGCCCCCGCCATGAGCATTGCCGAAAACCTGTTTCTGGGCCGGGAAATTCTCAGGCCCGGCTTCATCGGCCAACTGCTGCGCCTGCTGGACAAAAAAGAGATGCTCAACCAGGCCATCGCCCGCATGAACGACCTCAAGGTCGGCATTCGCTCCATGACGCAAGCCGTTGAAACCCTCTCAGGCGGACAGCGCCAGTGCGTGGCGGTGGCCCGTGCCGCCGCTTTTGCGCAACACGTGGTGATCATGGATGAGCCCACCGCCGCTTTGGGTGTCAAAGAAGGCAACATGGTGCTGGAGCTGATCCGCCGGGTGCGCGACAAGGGCCTGCCGGTGATTTTGATCAGCCACAACATGCCGCATGTGTTTGAGGTGGCCGACCGCATCCACATCCAGCGCCTGGGCAAGCGCGCGGCCGTGGTCAACCCCAAGACCATCAGCATGAGCGACACCGTGGCGGTGATGACCGGGGCCAAGACGGTGGACGAACTGCCCGCCAACGCCCATGCCTGAACGCCACGCCTGAAGACCAACATGCTCAAAGGAATCAACCCCCTACTCACCCCCGAGTTGCTCAAAATCATGATGGAAATGGGTCATGACGACGCGCTGGTGCTCAGCGACGCCAACTTTACTGCCATGCGCCTTGCGGCCGGCAAACCGGTGATCCGGCTGCCAGGCGCATCAATGCTGCAAGCAGTGCAAGCAGTCAGTTCACTGCTGCCACTGGCCGCAGACGTGCCGCATCCGGTGGCCTTCATGGCGGTGAGTGACGAGCCTGACAGCTACCGCTCGGCGCTGCAACGTGACGTCATTGCGTTCATCACACCCGAATTGTTGCCCGATCAAAGTGCCGAGCCGGTCGAGCGCTTTGCGTTTTACGAGCGTGCCCGCGGCGCCTATGCCATCGTGGTCACGGGTGAAAAACAGCCTTTTGGCAACTTTATTTTGCGCAAAGGGGTCATCGGCGAAAATCTGCGTCCATGACCCCACCCCGCCCTGTCCCACCGGCTGCAAGCCCGACACTGCTGCGTCCGCGCGGCTCCAACCACGTGGGCATGCGCCAGTTCAATGAACGCGTGGTGCTGCAGGCCATTCGCCTCAACGGCAGTCTGCCCAAGGCAGACCTGGCACGCCTGACTGGCCTGACGGCCCAAACCATCGGGCTGATCACCACCCGGCTCGAAGAAGACGGCCTGATCCTCAAGCAAGCGCGCGTGCGTGGCCGCATTGGCCAGCCCTCGGTGCCGCTGTCGCTGAATCCGGACGGCGCGTTTGCCATTGGCATCAAGATTGGACGACGCAGCGCGGACTGGCTACTAGTGGACTTCTGTGGCCAGGTGCGTCAGCGGCAAAGCCTGGATTACGCCTTTCCTGAAGCCAGCACGCTGCTGCCCGACATCAGCAAACGGCTCAACGCCATGGGTGCGCAACTAGGGCCTTTGAAGGATCGCCTGGTCGGCGTGGGCGTGGCTGCACCTTTTCAGTTGGGTGGCTGGCACAAGATGTTGGGCTTGTCGGAGACCCAGTCGCAAGCCTGGAACCAGATCGACCTGCGGGCCCGGGTGCAGGCCATGACGGATGTGTCCGTCAGTTTTGCCAAAGACACTTCGGCAGCCTGCATTGCAGAATTGGTCGCCGGGCGCGGGCGCGACCTGAAAAACTTTTTGTATCTGTTTGTGGACACCTTTGTGGGTGGCGGCCTGGTCATCAACTCGCACCTGCACAATGGCGTGCACGGCAATGCCGGGGCGGTGGCATCCCTACCCTCTGCAATGGCGCAGGGTGACATGCCGCCCACGCAACTGATTCATCACGCTTCTTTATGGGAGCTGGAACAGCGCCTGATGGCCAAGGGACTTGACCCCCATGGCGCTTACGACGAACGTGCGTTGACGGCACCCTTTGCGCTGGAGACCGGCGCCTGGGTCAAACAGGCGGCCAACGCGTTAGCCCATGCGGTGGTCAGCGGCACCGCTTTTCTGGACATTGAAGCGGTGGTTATCGACGGCTCGTTTTGTCGCCCGCTGCTGACCCTCCTGATCGCAGAAACCCAGCAAGCGCTCAAACGCTACAACTGGGAGGGCCTTTGGCAAGCCAACGTGATCGCGGGCAACGTCGGCCCCGATGCCCGGGCACTGGGCGGCGCGCTGATGCCCTTGCACGCCAACTTTGCCCCGGATCAGGATTTGTTTCTGAAAACGGGCACCTGAGTTCCAATCAAACCGCTTTTGTCCGGCTCTTCCAGGCACCATACAGCACCACCAGACCGGGAATCAGGATCATCGCCCAGATGATCTTGTCCAGATGCAGCTTGACCCAGGGGATGTTGCCAAAGAAATAACCCACGGTGACGATGCCACCCACCCAAAGCGCACCACCCAGCACATCGAAAAACGTGAAGCGGCTGCGCGTCATGTGCGCCACACCGGCCACAAACGGCGCAAAGGTGCGCAGAAAAGGCATGAAACGCGCCGCCACAATGGTGATACCGCCATATTTCTCATAAAACGCGTGGGCTTGCTCGAACGCTTTTTTATTGAACCAGCGCGAGTCTTCCCAGCCAAACACCTTGGGTCCGAAATAATGGCCGATGGTGTAGTTGGACTGGTTGCCCAGAATGGCCGCCGCCAGCAACAGGCCCACCGAGAGCGGGTAACTCATCAGCCCGACACCGCACATGGCCCCCACCACAAACAACAGCGAATCGCCCGGCAGAAACGGCATCACGACCAGGCCGGTTTCAACAAAAATGATCAAAAACAGCAGCGCATAGACCCACACGCCATAGCTTTGAACAAACGCTTCCAGGTGTTTGTCCACGTGGAGGATGAAGTCAAGAAGAAAAGAGATGATTTCCATGGGGCTGGATTATCCCCGGCAAGTTCACGCCACTCCCCGCTTTCAACCGGGATACCAGCCCACCCAGAATAATTAACGATTTATTACAAAATGTGCAGCTTGATTGATTCAAATCAAGCAAAGTACCTCTCAAAACCTAGGGTTTACCCTAATTTTTATTAAAGTAGGGCCTTCTTTTGAAGGAGTTGAAAGTGGACATTTTTCTACAACTGATTGTGATTCTGGTCTGCCTGTTTTACGGCGCCAGAAAAGGCGGCGTGGCCCTGGGGCTGCTGGGTGGCATCGGCATTGTCATCATGACCTTTGTGTTTGGCCTCAAGCCCGGCAAGCCACCGGTCGATGTGATGCTGACCATCATCGCGGTCGTAGCCGCTTCTGCCACGCTGCAAGCCTCGGGTGGGCTGGAGGTGATGCTCAAAGGCGCAGAAAAAGTGCTGCGCCGCAACCCCAAATATATCTCGATCCTGGCCCCGTTCGTGACCTGTTTCCTGACCATTTTGTGTGGCACCGGCCACGTGGTCTACACCATGCTGCCGATCATTTACGACATCGCCATCAAGAACAACATTCGCCCCGAGCGGCCCATGGCGGCCTCGTCCATTGCCAGCCAGATGGGTATTCTGGCCAGCCCGGTATCGGTGGCCGTGGTGTCGCTGGTGGCCTTTTTGGCCAAAGTGCCCGTCGATGGCCATGTGATCGACTTTATCCAGGTGCTCTCCATCACCATCCCCTCGACCCTGGCCGGGGTGCTGATCATTGGCATTTTCAGCTGGTTCCGCGGCAAAGACCTGGACAAGGACGAAGCGTTTCAAAAACGCATTGCCGATCCGGAACAACGCCAGATCGTCTATGGCGATAGCACCACGCTGATGGGCAAGACACTGTCCAGCGGCCAGTGGACCGCCATGTGGATTTTCCTCGGTGCGATTGCGGTGGTGGCCTTTTTGGGCGCCTACCCCAGCCTGCGGCCAGCCTTCGATGGCAAGCCGCTGTCGATGGTACTCACCATCCAGATGTTCATGCTGCTGGCGGGTGCACTGATGATCATGTTCACCAAAACCGACCCTGCCACCATTGGCAAGACCGAAGTGTTCCGCGCCGGCATGATTGCCGTGGTGGCCGTGTTCGGCATTGCCTAGATGGCCGACACCGTGTTTGAAGCCCATCTGCCCGAGTTGAAGGCCGCGCTTTCTGAACTGGTCCAGACCCAACCCTGGACTTACGCCATCGCCTTGCTGCTGGTGTCCAAGCTGGTCAATTCGCAAGCTGCCGCCATCAGCGCCATGGTGCCGGTGGGCCTGGCCATCGGCGTGCCGCCCGGCTACATCGTGGCGTTTGCCGCCGCCTCCTATGGTTATTACATCCTGCCCACCTACCCCAGCGACCTGGCTGCCATCCAGTTTGACCGCTCGGGCACCACCCGCATCGGCAAATATGTGATCAACCACAGCTTCATCATCCCGGGGCTGATTGGCGTTGGCACCTCGTGCCTCATCGGCTACCTGCTGGCCTCTGCCAGCGGCTTGATTTAACGAAAGAACCCCGTCATTACGAGCTCCCTGTATTCGGCCCAATACCGCACAATGACCTTGAACCGTCATCGCGAGCGAAGCGTGGCGATCCATGCATTTTGCAGTCATCGATTGCTTCACTTCAGCCTATCCTGAGCCCGTCGAAGGGTTCGCAATGACAAGCCGGTTCATGGAAAGCGTAGCGCGGCAATCCATTGCCACTTGAGTTATGGGTTGCCGAGTCGCTGACGCTCCTTGCAACGACGGCGATCTTTCATATTTCGGGTGGCTCGAGGCCGTGCCAGCAAGAGACGTTGTCGTGGCTGTCTGGCAAAATCTGTCAAGCGCCAGGCACCTAAAATGCCTGGGTGAACATCGATCCAACATCCCTTAACAACACCTCCCGTCACCCCATCCGCGAACTCCCCGACGCGCTGATCAGCCAGATTGCCGCAGGCGAAGTGGTGGAACGGCCCGCCTCGGTGGTGCGCGAGCTGGTGGACAACGCGCTTGATGCCGGGGCCAGCCAGATCACGGTGCGGCTGCTGGCCGGTGGCGTGCGCCTGATCAGCGTGGAAGACGACGGTTCGGGCATCTTGCCCGAAGAACTCCCGATTGCGCTCAAGCGCCACGCCACCAGCAAGATTGGCAGCCTGGCTGATTTGGAATCGGTCGGTACCATGGGTTTTCGCGGTGAAGCCTTGGCCGCCATTAACTCAATAGCTGACTGCGCCCTGCTGTCAAGGGTGAGCGGCCAGGCCCACGCTTACCTGCTGGAGGGACAGACCGGCGAGATCACGCCGGTAGCGCGCGCCATGGGCACCACGGTCGAGGTCAAGGAGCTATTTTTCAGTACGCCAGCCCGACGCAAATTCCTTAAAACCGATGCCACCGAACTGGCGCATTGCGTCGAAGCCGTGCGCCGTCACGCGCTGGCGCGCCCCGATGTCGGCTTTGCCATCTGGCACGAGGGCAAACTGGTCGAGCAATGGCGGCGCTGCGGCGAGTTGAATAGCTTGCCTGCGCTGGAGCAGCGCCTGGCCGACGTGCTGGGCAGCGACTTTGTCGAGCGCTCGGTGTGGGTGGATTTTTCAAGCAGCACCACGCCAGGCAGACACGATTACGCCCCGGTCATCAAAGTCTGGGGCCGCGCCGGCATTCCGGATGCCGCCCGCTCCCGCGCTGACCAGCAGTTTTGTTATGTGAATGGTCGCTTTGTGCGCGACAAGGTCATTACCCACGGAGCCCGCAGCGCCTTTGAGGACGTGCTGCACGGTCAGCGCCAGCCGGTCTATGCGCTGTATGTCGAGCTTGACCCGACCCGGGTCGATGTGAATGTGCACCCGACCAAGATCGAGGTGCGCTTTCGCGACAGCCGCGAGGTGCATCAGGCGGTGCGCCATGCGGTCGAAAGCGCACTGGCGGCACCGCGTGCCGGGCATGCGACGCTGGATGGCGCGGCCTCTGCGGCGACTGCGCCGGCACCGTCTGGCCAGGTCGCGGATGGGGGTCAGGCGTTGCCGCCTGATAACGACAACTCAAACAAGCCGCATTCCCCTTATTCCTATGCCCAGGCTGCAATGCATTTTGAAGCACCCGCTGAGCACCGGGTCAGCGATATGGGCGCGCTGTGGCAACGTCCACCAGCAGCCACGACCCTGCCCGCAAAAGACTGGCCACTGGGCCGGGCCCTGGCGCAGCTCAAGGGGGTTTACATCCTGGCAGAAAACGCGCCGGGCCTGGTGATTGTCGATATGCACGCAGCGCACGAACGCATCGTCTATGAGCGACTCAAGGCGCAATGGTCTGGGGGACAAAGTGCAACCGGGCTAGCCAGCCAGCCGCTGCTGATCCCCGCCACCTTTGCCGCCACACCGTTGGAGGTTGCTACGGCAGAGGCCAACGCCACCACGCTGCACCTGCTGGGGCTGGACATCACGCCGTTTTCCGGCAAAACCCTCGCCGTACGCGCGGTGCCGACCACGCTGGCGCAAGGTGACGCGGTGGAGCTGGCGCGCAGCGTGCTGGCAGAACTGGCCCAACACGAGGCCAGCACCGTGGTGCAGCGCGCCCACAACGAGCTGCTGGGCACCATGGCCTGCCACGGTGCCGTGCGCGCCAACCGGCATTTAACGCTGGAGGAAATGAACGCGCTCCTTCGCCAGATGGAAGCCACCGAACGCAGTGACCAGTGCAACCACGGCCGCCCCACCTGGCGCCAAATCAGTTTGCGTGAATTGGATGCATTGTTCATGCGTGGGCGTTGAGCCAACTGTCTATTTTGATCAGCCCTTTAAAACACCTGTTCCACCACCCGGCCTCACGCACCCGGCTGGGCGCTGAACTGCGCGGTCTGTGGCTGCTGGCCTGGCCGATCCTGGTGGGACAGCTGGCCTATGTCGGCATGGCCGTGGTCGATGTGGCCATGGCAGGGCATTCGTCTGCGCAGGATTTGGCGGGTGTGTCGCTGGGCGTGTCCATCTGGAACATGCTGATGTTGGCCATCATGGGCGTGGTGATGGCCATCAACCCCATCGTGGCGCACCATGTGGGCGCGGGCGAATTCAGCCAGGTACCCCATGTGGTGCGCCAGGCGTTGTGGAAAGCCCTGGGCGTGGGGCTGATCGGCTGCGGTTTGGCCAACCTGTCGGCGCTGCTGTTTGACCACATGACGCTGGAACCCATCGTACGCGACCTGGCCAAGGATTTTGTGCTGGTTACCAGCGTAGCGCTGCCGCTGTTTGCCTGCTACCGCGTGCTTTACGGCTACAGCACCAGCATCAACCAGACCAAGCCGCTGATGGTGATTGCGCTGGGCTCGCTGCTGCTCAACATCGTGGTCAACTGGCTGCTGGTGTTTGGCAACCTGGGGTTTCCCAGACTGGGCGGCGTGGGCTGCGCCTGGGCCACACTGCTCACCGTGGCATTCAATTTGGTAGCGCTGATCTGGTGGATGCACCGCTCAAGCGCCTACCACAGCACCTGGCCGCTGGGCCACTTTGAGCCACCGCACTGGCCGCAAATCAAAAGCCTGCTCAAGCTGGGCCTGCCCATTGGCATCACCTATTTTGCCGAAACCAGCGCCTTCAGCCTGATTGCACTGCTGATTGCCGAATTTGGCAGCACGCAAATGGCGGCGCACCAGATTGCGCTCAACTTTGCGTCACTTGTGTTCATGGTGCCTTTGAGCCTGGGCCTGGCGCTGCTGACCCGTGTCGGCCAGTCGCTGGGAGCGGGTGCGCCTGTTCGGGCGCGCTACCAGGCCTGGGT
>PHCO01000492.1 GCA_002842265.1 Betaproteobacteria bacterium HGW-Betaproteobacteria-18
CCCGTTGGAGCAGTACGGATGACGCTGGACAACGGCCGAGCATTTATGTGGACCGGTGGCGCCTGGAGCGCGCTTGCTGTTGATCAGAACGGAAATCTTACCGTGCCAGGAACACTAACCGCAGCTGGCGGGAAGGTGATTGCGTGGAATGCCGTCGGCGAGGGAGGGGTGTTGCAACTTGTCGGGGCAAACGGCACCAGCATGTACCTTGAAAGTAACAACGGAAAATTCCGCTTGGTGAATAGCCCGTGGTCCGCAGAAATTTTCTCCGTCGATCAGAGTGGCAATGTGGTGGCGAATGGTCGGTTGACAACGAATGAGTATGTCCAGATCAACGGCACGGCCACCGAAGGCACCGCGTGTTCCCCAAATGGTCTTGTCGGAAGGGATGGGACAGGCTTGCTACTTTCTTGCCAATCCGGTAGCTGGCAGAAGCAAGGTGGAGAGAACTGGAATTCGCTGCAATTTTTCACGGTCACGAACGGCACCGTGAATCTGGGACCTAAGAAGGTTTGCTGGTCACTTGGAATGTCGGATTGTTCAGTCAACACGGGGTCGCGGGTTTATAAATCTGGTGCAGACTGGTATGCAACCGCTTCTGGTGCCGGGTGGTGCGCGCCTGCCAGCGGCACCATATACGCGGCCTGCCTGCCATAACCAGCTTGCCAATCCGGTGCTTGGAAAACGAATGTCGTTGCTGCCCCCGTGGTGACCCGATGCTCGTCTCTAGAACAAGCCACCCCGACAACCCAAGACTGGACAAGTTGTCCGGTCACGTTGTCAGCTGGTACATGGCGACTGGTGATCAACGCCTTGGGGCATCAGGGCGCATACACAGGGGCCACCCTGACCATCGATGGTGTCCTAATAAACAATTTTCGAAATAGCGGAATTGGCGACACCTCCGGGACGGGTTATACCCCGCTGTATGCCGCTTACGACACGGCTGGTAATAGAACCGTGATAGTCACCGGTTGGTGGAATACGAGTACGGGCAAATACGCCGATAGGGAGATCCTTATTTCGGCTTTCAAAATGTAAGCATTTTGCCAATCCGGCGTGTGGAA
>PHCO01000493.1 GCA_002842265.1 Betaproteobacteria bacterium HGW-Betaproteobacteria-18
TGGTTTGTGCAGTACCGTCAAGACTTCTGATCCTCAGCTAAACGGGATCGTTGCTTGATAGAGCGATAATTGAGGGCCGCAGCGCAAGCTGCGGCCCTTTTTTTCGCACAATGAACGCCCCAGGACAGCATACAGGGGCGCTAATCAGAACAAACAATGCAAGCGGCACTGCAAGAAAGCAGAACCCTGCGATAGTCTATGGACTGTTTATTCGGTGCGTTACGCACGCCAACAACCGGGCGGCATGCCTGGCGGAGAGCCCTGTGTCTACTGAGAAGTTATATGACGTGTTTTACCGTATCGCCCGCATCGGCGCATCGGAGTTGAGTGATGGCGGCGGCCCGCTGGGGTTCGACATCACCACCGCACTGGAGTTTGATTACATCATCCAGCGTTACCAGTGTGATGCCATCATCGAGACAGGCAGTAATTGCGGTGATAGCACCGAATATTTCGCGCGCGTCTACCCGCACCTATCGATTATTACCTGTGATGTGGTTGACAAATATGTTGAAATCACCCGTCGTCGCGTCGGCCACCTGCCGCACTGCACCGTGCTAAAGGCAGACTCCCCCGAAATGATCGCCAAGTACGCAGATGTTTTTCGTTGCCCGCTTTTTTTCCTTGATGCGCACTGGTAAGAACCGTGGCCGCTGGAGCGTGAGTTAAGCCTGATCAAGCGTGGCATTATTTGTGTTGACGACTTTGATATCGGCCATCCACGGTTCGGTTATGACGAGTACAAAGGCGTGAAATGTGATGCCAAACTTCTTGCGCCGTTTCGCGACAAGTACCCCGTGCATTACACCAACAACCCAGATGCATTGCATGAGCTACCCTGTCTGCAGGTCGGAAGGCGCGGTGGGAAGGCCTATTTGTTGGCGGATCAGTCGATCGATTATCTGCAACATCATCGATATTTTAGACAGCATGTCACGCCGGCTGCGTAGTGACGTGTTGTGGCTGACAATCACCCCAACAGCAGCAACGTCCCAAGGCCGAGAAATGCGAGAAACCCGATCACATCGGTGACGGTGGTCAGCACCACGGTGCCGGCCAGGGCCGG
>PHCO01000494.1 GCA_002842265.1 Betaproteobacteria bacterium HGW-Betaproteobacteria-18
AGGACGCCCGCGGAAGGGGTCCAGGCTGGATTAAAAGGATAGAAGCCGGACAAAAGGCTATGAAGAGATTACTTGGGAATCCATAGGATCGCTTTCGAGAGAATCGTTCCGGAATGGATCACCATTATGTTACCTCCCAGTCCTTCGCTCTGCACCCAAGGCTTTCCTCCGGTTCGGGAACCACTCAACAGAGGGGGCGACAATCTCTCGGAAGTCAACAAGGAAACAGCTGAGTGCCTTTAAACACACCCTCAAGTTACAATCCGTCCGACAAGAAAGTGAAGGGATGTCCCACTCCACATAATTTACATCAATCTCCTTCATGCTAAAGGTCTACAGGTGGCTCGATTTCGCCGATCACAGGGTGGCCTCATTTCGGTGAGCAGCAAGTGGATCCATTTCGGCGATCACCGAATGGCTCTATATCATCGATCAGCGATTCAGGGAAAACCGTGTCGGGCGGCTCGTCTCGGCTTCACTCGCGCTCGTGCGCTGACCCGGATGTTTCTGGAGCGCAACCTGGTTCCCTCGGATCCCCTGGGCTGTTGGGGGATCGCGGATCCGGCCACAGGTTGACAGCTTCCCTCACAATAACGTGAATAACGGGGTCCGACCTTTAAGGTCTGACCCCACCGCTTCTCCGCGGTCTTTTTCAGCACCGCAGCGGGGAAAAGGGAAACCGAGTTCCGGCATGATTTTTGACGCCTGAACCTCACTCCTTGTGACAACTGCTGCAATAGTTTTCGTCGGCGCGGTGTCCGTGATGGCACATATCACAGGGGAGATCTCCGCTGTGCGGATCCGCATGCGGGTTGCGGAACATTATCTCCGTCCTCTTTGCCAGTTCTTTGTACGGGCCGTGACAGCTCAGACACCTGGCCATGCCGACCGTTGCTCCCGCATCTGGTTTCGCCGCCCCATGGCAGCTTTCGCAGCGAAGCCCCGTCTTGATGTGTTTGTCGGAACAGCATAGGCCGGCACCAGAAAGCACCTGCCCTGTAAACACAATGAGGAGAAGCAGCGATGACAGCAACCCAAACATCCTCGCTAGCATCCTTCTTTTCC
>PHCO01000495.1 GCA_002842265.1 Betaproteobacteria bacterium HGW-Betaproteobacteria-18
AGCATTGGCCGGGTGCTGACGCGCCAGGACGCCCGCGGCGCGGGCTTGGGGTACGCGTTGATGGAGCAGGCGGTGGCTGCCATCTACCAGGTTTGGGGACCGCAGGCCATCCGGATCGGCGCCCAGGAGCAACTGGCCGGGTTTTATGTCAAGCATGGTTTTAAGGATGTCGGCAAACCCTACACCGAAGACGGCATCCCGCACCTGGAAATGCTGCGCGACGCCTGACCCATGCAAAAAATTATTGCCCAAATTGCGCAGGAAATCAGGGTGCAGGCGCGCCAGGTCACGGCTGCTGTGGAATTGCTCGACGGCGGCGCCACCGTGCCCTTTATTGCCCGCTATCGCAAAGAAGTGACCGGCGGCCTGGACGACATTCAATTGCGCGAACTCGAAGCGCGCCTGGGCTACCTGCGCGAGCTGCGCGACCGGCTGCAAACCGTCATCAAGGCGATCGATGAGCAGGGCAAGCTCACCCCCGCGCTGCTGGCGGCGCTGCATGCTGCGGCGACCAAGCAGGAACTCGAAGACCTCTACCTGCCGTTCAAGCTCAAGCGCCGCACCAAAGGGCAACTGGCGCGTGAAGCCGGGCTGGAGCCGCTGGCCGATGCGCTGTTGGCCAACCCGGCGTTGGTGCCGGCCGACGAGGCGCTGGCCTACGTGATTCCGACGCGCCCGGTGGTCGAGGGCGAAGACAAACAACCCGACTTTTCCACGGTGCCCGCCGTGCTGGATGGCGTGCGCGATGTGCTTAGCGAGCGCTGGGCCGAAACTCCGGCGCTGGTGCAGGACCTGCGCGAATGGCTCTGGGTCGAGGGCCTGCTGCAATCCCGGCTGATGGCTGGCAAGGACGAAAACCATGCTGACGTGGCCAAGTTCCGAGACTATTTTGATTACGACGAGCCCATCAGCCGTGTGCCCTCGCACCGGGCGCTCGCCGTGTTTCGCGGCCGCAGCCTCGACATCCTCGATGCCAAACTCGTGCTGCCAGAGCCTCCCGTTTGGGCTGAGCCAGTCGAAGCCCGCCCTTCGACCCTTCGTCAAGTTCAGGACAGGCCAAGCTC
>PHCO01000496.1 GCA_002842265.1 Betaproteobacteria bacterium HGW-Betaproteobacteria-18
CGGATACGGACTCTGTACCGAAATCTCGGTAGCAAGGACACGTTCTGCTCGCTACTACAAAGATGGTTCGGAGATTCTTATTGCACAGAAAGATAAAAACCCAAGAAGGCTGACACCCCGGGAATGCGCACGGTTGATGGGCTTTCCAGACAAATTCATCATCCCGGTATCCGACACTCGTGCATACAAGCAATTTGGCAATTCCGTGGCCGTACCGGTCTATTCAGCTGTCGCAAGCTTCATGAAGCCACAAATCATGCTCGATTAATCCTCCTCTGTGGTGGATACTTGGAGTTATGGACACCGTTTCACGGCAGACACGCAGCCGGATGATGGCAGGAATCCGCGGAGCAGACACCAAGCCCGAGCGGATGGTACGTTCGGCCCTCTTCGCCAAAGGGTTCCGGTATCGGAAGAACTGCAAAGACCTGCCTGGCAAGCCGGATATCAAGCTTACAAAGTACCGGGCCGTCATCCTTGTTCACGGCTGTTTCTGGCATGGCCATGACTGCCGCTATTACAGGGTTCCGGGCAGCAATGCGGAATTCTGGACCGGAAAAATAGGGCACAACAGAGAACGCGACGCACGGGACATCATCGCCCTGACACACTCCGGATGGCGCGTGTGCGTCATATGGGAATGCGCAACCAGGATGTCTGCGAAAAGGAATGCATTTAATTCAGTCATCTGCCACCTTACAGAATGGATCAGGGGAACGGTGCCTTTCATCGAGTTCTATGATCCGGTGGCGATGGTCGCAGAAACAGCAGGAGTCCGGTCAGGCGCGTGGGAGACGGGTATCAATTCCGATATTGAAGTTTTCGTGGCCGAACGGACCTCCCCCTACGCTGCGGGAAGACCGGACTGATCCGGCACGACGTCACTGACACCCTCTGAAACAACGAAATGATCTTTTGGGGAGCCGCGGGATCATCGCTAAGCGGAAGCCCGCGGAAGGGGTCGCATCTGTCCCAGGTAACCGCGACGCCTATAATAGCACTACTTGGCAACTGCAGATGTCAGCGCTAGGCTTACGCTCGGTCATCGGCTATGACAATTGGCC
>PHCO01000135.1 GCA_002842265.1 Betaproteobacteria bacterium HGW-Betaproteobacteria-18
CCACCCAATAAAGCCCGCTCAACAATATCAGAGAGGTGGCGCAGGGTCTTCAAGTAGCCGGCGGATAGGGCTTCACGTCGATCCAGCTTGAGTACATCAACCGTGGCGGCGCCTTTGGCCGACCAATCATTCAACTGCAAATCAAAACGCGCACTGATATTGCCGGTGACAGGATCAAAGTCCAGATGTTTCCACGGGTCTTCACGCGTGGGGTCTATCAGCAGGGCGTGCCTGCCGGACATCGGAAATTTGTTGCCCTTGAACCGCCCGCATTCGGTGCAGCACAGCAAGAGGTTCGGCCATTCATACATGCGTTTGGGATAGACGGCTTTGGGGCGAAAATGCTCAATGTCCGCACCGTGCGAGTCCAGGCAGTACATGCAGCGCTGCCGCGGCCCCATCATGGTTTGCAGCGTGGCGACCACGGCTTTCAATGGTTTGGTTTGCCTGGCGCTTTTCCAGTCGCGTTCGATGTTCAGATCACCATTTTTGTGTTTGTCACTGGCGGCCAATTGCCGTTTTCTCAAATAGTTCTGCACCACCTTGGGCAAGGCGGCCCGCTGAATGCGCCGCATGGTTCAGAGTTCCTCGTCAGTAGCGGCGAACAGCTGGAGCTGTTTAGCCTTGGCCTGCTCTTCCTTACTGAGCTTGGCACCTGCACGCTCTTTGGCCATCAACTTGGCATATTCCGCGCGCCCTTGCACAGCACGGGGAGATCGCGTATTTTGCAAACCAAATGCTGCTGTCAGCAAAATCGTATCTGGCCTGGAGCTAATGACTGTTTTGTACTCTTGCTGCGTCAGCGCTCTGGGCTTCTCATCACCGCCAGGCTCAGGCAAGACAAATAGGCCGTTTTCGTCCGCAGCCTGACAAATGATGGGGCTGTGGGTCGTCACGAGAAACTGAATATTTGGAAAATGTTGCTTCAACCAGAAACCTATTTCGCGCTGCCATTCGGGGTGCAAGTGGGCGTCAATCTCGTCGATCATGACCACGCCACCCTTGACGATCCGAAGTTTGCCGTCAGCGTCTTTTTCCGCAAGCCCCTCTATGCCATAAGCACCGATGAGGTGCCGAAGGATGTCAGCCAATAGCGCCAAGGCCGCCCGATAGCCATCGCTCATGTCGCTCCAGGCCAGTTGCAGGCCATGACGGTCCTTGAGCCACAAGCCATCCGAATCCACGCGATCTACCGTAATCTGGTTGGGCATCAAGTCGTCGCGCAGAATTTCGAGCAGTAGCTCTAGATGGGCGCTTTCAGTGGTCTTGCCTTCCAATTTCTTGTGGCTAAGGTTGCGCAACCACTGATCCACCTCAAACAGCGAAGCGGCTTCCTGAAACATCGTGACGAAGCGCTCTGTTGTCGCACCTACCATCAAGCGCGTCGCCTCCGGGGATGCTCCAAAAACACGTCGAAATGGGCCATATCCACACGAAAACCAGCCGTGCGCATCGGTAGACCAAAGACCGCGTCGGGCTGTTTTCTGTGAGTCAATGACTTCAGTTGTAGTCTCCTTGCCCGCGTTCTTCAAAATGATCGTCGCTGGGAAATTTTTGTAAGCTGTTTTGCCGCCGCCAGAAAAAACATCCGCACCTTTCTCGGGTGCAATCGTCAATTCAATTCGTCCTTCTTGTTCTGCGGCACCCTCACGTATCCAACGATGAAAGCTTGGTTGTAAGGCACGCGCCGTATCTTTACCGGTCAGTGCTACAGCAACAGCTTTAAGCAAACTACTCTTTCCAGAGCCGTTGTCACCGGTGAAAACCGTCCATCCGGCATAGCTTCCATCAGGCCTTGCAAGGTTGAACTTCAGATCTTCAAAACCTCGAATATTTTTAAGCTCTATTTTGTTGACATACATAAAAAATCCGATCAAAGCTGATAAAAAATGGAATCGGAGTGTTGGTCATCACAGCTTCATTTCCAGGGCAGGCAACTCCAACCCCTCAATCTCCTGCAGCGATTGTCCCGCAATCCCTTGCAAGTCCCCATACATACCAACGGTAGAGTTCATCACACTCTCAATTTGACCCTGGCGCTTGGCCCATTGTTTCATGATGACCTTGCGCTCTTTGTCCAGGTCGTCCTGCATGGAGGAGAAGGCTTCCACAATCGCCTCCATGCGGTGCCGGAAGCGCGGTCCGGTGAGGTACTGGTAAACCATCTCGGTCTTGGTTTGCTGGCCTTCGCTCAATGCGCGGGTCTGGCTGATTTGCAGCAGCGCCTGGCGCAGCATGATGGCCACGGGTATCGCCACGCGCGGGGAGGTGATCCATACGCCGTCCACCAGGTCAAACGTTTCCACGCCTTTGGGCAACACCTGGCTGACCAGCACGCAGACCTCGGCCTTGGCGCAACGCTGGTCTTCACGCAGCTTGGGCAGCCAGCCGTCGCTCCAGTTGCGGGTGCGTTTGGATTCCCACAAGATGCTGCCGCAGGCCGTGCCGCCCTGGCTGTTGACGCGGTGCAGGGCGTCACCGCCAAACTCGCCTTTTGGCACCGGCTCAATCAGGTCGAACGGAAACTTGGCTCTCAGCAGGTTCTCCAGTTCGAGCTCTTGCACCTCGCCCTGCAGTTGCTGTGAACCCTGCTCGGCTTTTTGCTTGAGTTCTTCAATCTTCTGCTGCATGGAGGCGATGGTCTGGTCTTTCTCGGCTACCCGCAGCTTCATGCCGTCTTCGGCTTCGCGCTTGGCCAGGTTGCGCACTTCGGTCAGGCCGTCTTGCACGCGCTTTTCAATGGTCAGGTCCAGCTCGCGTTTGGCGTCGTCCAGCTCGCGCTGCTTTTTGATCAGCTCGGCCTGGGCCTTTTGGGCTTCAGCCAGTTTGATGTCGCGGGCCTTGAGCACGTCTTGCAATTCTTCGAGTTCGCGGGCTTTGGCGTCCAGCTCGTTAGCCGATGCTGCCTTGGCTTTTTTGGCTTCTTCCGCAGCGACGCGCGTGCGCTCCAGTTTGAGCTGGCTGGCAACCTGGTCGGCCACCTGTTCGTCCAGATCACGTTTGGCATCCGTCAGCGCTTTTTCTTTGTCGCGCATGGCGGTTTCGCGCTGGGCAATGTCGCTGTCTTTTTGGGCCAGTTGCTTTTCAAACTGCTGGCGGGTAGCAGCTATCAGCGGCGCGGCCAGCGACTCGGTGAGCTTGATTTCTGTTCTGCAGTTGGGGCAGATGATGGTGGATTCGGTCATGGGGTTTTCTTTTCTTTCAGCAAGTTTGCGTCATGCGAAACTGGTTGGCGGCCAGTTCGGTGGCATTCATGCGGTCAAGCAGGTTGTCCTTGTCGGGGATGGTCTTGCGCTGTTTGATGGCGTCGCGCCCCAAACCGCCATACAGGCCTTTGTAACCCGTATCATGAAAGACACCAAACATCTTGTTTTGCACACCGGCGTCTTGTGCAGCACCGGACAGGGCCTTGAATTCTTCCGCCGTCTGTTTGCATAGCCCAAGCCGTTCCACGTCTGCTGCGGCTTGGTCGCTCAGCTCCTGGCGCCGGGTCTGGATGGCGAAGTATTGCTGTGCTTGGGCAATTTCGGGTTTGCGTGGATCACCGTTCTGGGCGATCAGGTAGCAGGCAAAGCGGGAGAGGTGGTAGTCGTCAACTGGGCGTTGGCTGCCAGAGCCCAAGGTGACCATTTTGCCGGCGTTGGCAAAATGGTTCCCTGGGTTGTTACCCGAGGTCTCACATGACGCCATTGCATGCTCAATAGCCTGCTCAAAACGTCGCCATTGGGCGTAGCCCAGCAGCGGCTGCAAGTCACGGGCGCGCCAGTATTCGGCGTTGTGCTCGTTGGTTTGCTTCAGTGACTCGAAGCCGGCGGTCACCGGTGCTAGCTGTTTTGTGCTCACTTTCGACTCCCTTTTATATCGGCTGACTGAATGCCTATTATGGGTTCAGCGCTCATGGATATCTCAAGACTGGATAAGGTTTTTATCTTTTCCAAGCAAGCGTTCGCTATCGCACAGAAAAATACTCGCCATCCAGCGACAGTGGCATTTGTTTCAACGACTTATCCACTGGAGTACATATGACAAAAAACCCTCTTGGCCTGCGCATTGCATGCACCACTTTGGCCGGGGTGATGACAATCTACATGGCGGGCTGCAGCAAGGTTGAAGAGCCCGCCCGCGCCCCGGCAGCCGAAACCACCATCGGCACTGAAATTGACGACAGCCTGCTCACCACCCGGGTCAAGGCGGCGCTGCTGGACAACATCGACATCAAGAGCCTTGACCTCAAGGTCGAAACCCGCAAGGGCGAAGTGATGCTGAGCGGTTTTGTCGATAACCAGACCCAAATCGACCATGCGCTGGCCATTGCCCGCACCGTGCCAGGTGTGGTCTCGGTCAACAACGGTGTCAGCCTGAAGGGCGCGCCCACCACGATCGGCACCAAGATTGACGACGCCGTCATCACCGCCCAGGTCAAGGCCGCCCTGATGGCGGACGACAGCGTCAAAAGCGCCGACATTGCCGCCGTGACCCGTGACGGTGTGGTTCAGCTTAGCGGCTTTGTCAACAACCAGCCGCAAATTGACCGCGCCCTCGCCGTGGCGGGCAGTATCAAGGGCGTGATCCGTGTCAACAACGAGATGACCATCAAACACTAACCGGAGTATGAAAATGAAAACATTGAACACATTGACAGCGGTTGCCGCTGTGGTGGGCACCTTGATGCTCGGCGCCTGCGCCGACATGAACAGCCCCAACAATTACAACAGCGCCGGCAATGCCTATCCACAGCAAAACACCAGTGCCTACACGCAATATGGCGTGGTGCAGTCGATCGCCCTGGTGCGCCAGGACACCCCAAGCAGCCCCATTGGCGCGGGTACTATCGCGGGCGCCGTGGTGGGTGGCATTCTGGGTCACCAAGTGGGCGGTGGCACGGGCAACACGGCTGCCACCGTGCTCGGTGCGGCAGGCGGTGCTTACGCCGGTCATGAGCTTGAAAAACGCAATCAGGCCCAGCAAGCCAATGCCTACCAATTGACGATCCGCCTGAACAATGGCAGCTACCAGACCATCACCCAAACCACCACCAACGACATCCGGGTGGGTGACAGTGTGCGCATCGACAACGGCGTCGCGCAACGCTACTAATCAGACCACTCGCGCAGCGACGTGCTCTGACCCCAACTGATTAGAGTTTCACGTCGCTGAGCAGGCGGTTGAGTTCCTTCTTGACCACGCCGTAGCATTCGCAGGCGTGTTTTTCCAGCCCGGCGCGGTCGAGCACGCCAATGTGGCCACGGCGGTAGCGGATGTAGCCCTGGCTTTGCAAATTTCCAGCAGCTTCGGTCACGCTTTCGCGGCGCACACCCAGCATGCTGGCCACCAACTCTTGCGTCATGACCAGTTCACGCTCGGGCAGGCGGTCTTGCGTCAGCAACAGCCAGCGACACAGTTGCTGCTCGACCGAATGGTGGCGGTTGCAGGCGGCGGTTTGGGCCATTTGCGTCATCAGGGCCTGGGTATAGCGCAGCAGCAGGCGCTGCAAGGCGCCCGCCCGGTCAAATTCCTGCTTCAAAATATGGCGTTCCAGCCGGTAGGCTTGGCCGGCGGTTTGCACCACGGCCGAGCTGGAAGTGGTGCCGCCGCCCATGAACAACGAAATACCCACCACGCCTTCATTGCCCACACCGGCAGTTTCTGCTGAAGCACCCGATTCGGTCACATAGTGCAGTGACACGATCGACGTGGTGGGAAAGTAGGCATGGCGCATTTGCGTGCCGGGGTCGTACAGCATCTGGCCCAGCGGCAGCGGCACCAGTTCCAGGTGCGCGGCCAGCGCTTCGAAGTCTGCCGTCGGCAAGGCGGCCAACAGGTGGTTTTGACTGGGGTTGTGAAGTGATGGCATGGTCGGATTTCCGATGAATAATTTTTATGCGTTGGAAGTCAGTTCCACACCGATGCCACGGTAGCCGACAAAACGGCTACGGCTGTTGAACATGGGCTCACCGCTGACCTGAAAAGTTTGCTTGCTGCCGTCCTCCGCCACACGGTGAAAGACAAAATCAAGAAACGGCTCGCGGTTGGCAATGGTGGCGCGCAACTTGGCACGCTCAGCCTCGTTCCAGTCGCCACCTGGCGTTGCAGCGACCTCGCCACGGAGCGGTTCCACCTGGATGCCCAGCATCTCCAGCACCGGGCCCGAGACCTTGGTGAAGTGACCGTTCTCGTCCTGCTCCCAGTACCAGTCCGAGGCCAACTCGGTCAGGCTGCGGTAGCGCGCCTCGCTCTCGCGCAGCTCGGCCGTGCGCTCGGCCACCGTGGCTTCGAGTTCCTTGTTGTAGTCAGCGAGCTTGCGGTACAGCAGGCGCACTTCGAGCATGTTGTGAATACGCGTTTTCACCTCGACCAGGTCAAACGGCTTGCTGATGAAGTCTTTGGCGCCTGCCGCCAGGGCGCGCAGCTTGTGGCCGGGTTGGGCGGTCAGCACGATCACCGGCAGGTAGTCGTCGGCGATGCTGGTCTTGAGCCCTTCCATCACCTGAAAGCCGTCCATCACCGGCATTTGCAAGTCCAACAGAATCACATCGAAGGCGTTTTTGCGATGCAGCGCGCACACTTCCTCGGGCTTCATGGTCGATGTCACCTGGGTATAGCCCACGTCATGCAGCAATTGCTCCAGCAATTGCACATTGGCCGCCTGATCGTCCACGATCAGGATGCGGGCCTTGAGAATATCAATGGTCATGGGCATGGTCTTTTCCTTGTTGTCTGGCTTTGATTGGAACAGTATTTGCCAAAGTAACCATGGTGCATGGCCCGGCACGGCTGATCTGTGCGCTATCGCACTTAGCCCGAGCGGCATGAAAGTTGATGGGTTCATGCGACATATCAACGCATGGCTCATAAATTTGGTAAAACTGAAAGCTTGGTCACAACCTTTACCCTCACCATGACCCTTGCCAACCTGGCCCCGACTGACTTGGCCCTCACCATTGCCCCCGAAGCGCTCGGCTTCGCGGACACGTTCGAGCTGTTGCAGCAGCCGCTGCCCTGGATCGGGCAGGAGCGGGCCGAAACGGCGGCGCGTTTTGGCCTGACCATGGACCAGCCCGACTACAACCTGTTTGTGCTCGGCGAGGTCGGCAGCGGCCGCTCGACGCTGCTGCAGCAGGTGATGCGCGAGGTGGCTGCCACCCGGCAGGTGCCGCCTGACCTGTGCTACCTGCACAACTTTGACGCCCCCGAAAAACCGCGTGCGCTGCGCCTGCCACCCGGCCAGGGCAAGCTGCTGCGTCAGCTCATGGCACAAATGAGCAAAACGCTGCAAAAGGAAATTCCACAGCGTCTGGTCGGCCCGGACTTCAAGGCCGAGAGCGCGCATATCGAGAAAACCTACAAGCTCGAAGAAGCCAAGGCCTACGCCGAACTAGACGCCTTTGCCGAGGCCCGCAACTTTGCCCTTTACCGCGAAAACGGGCATCTGGTCTTTACCTTGCTGGGTGCCAAAGGCAACGCCCTGACCGAGAGCGAGGCGCGCTCGCTGCCCAAGGAGAAGCGGGCGCAAATCGACCAGGCCGAGCAGGAGCTGCATGCTGAAATTACCCGCTTCCTCGACAAGACCCGGCCCATCGAGCGCGTCATGAACGAGGGCCTGGCAGCGCTGCGGCGCCAGATCATCAAGCCGCTACTGGAGCATGAACTGCAGGGGATCCGGCTCGGGCTCAAAAAGCAGATCAAGGACTCGGTCAAGCTCGGCAATTACCTCGATCAGGTGATGCACGACGTGCTCGACAACCTGGATGTGTTCCGCGTGGCCGACGTCGATGCCGATGACGAACTGCGCCTGGAAGAACTGGCCGCGGTGCTGTCGCGCTTGCGGGTGAACCTGGTGGTGGACAACGATGGGTTGACCGGCGCACCGGTGATCATTGAAGACAACCCCTCCTACCACAGCCTGTTTGGCAGCATCGAGTACCAGGCCGAAGAGGACGTGCTGCTCACCGACTTTTCGCGCATCCGCGCCGGCAGCCTGCTCAAGGCGCATGGCGGTTTTTTGATGCTGCATGTGCGCGACCTGCTGGCCGACGAGTTGGTGTGGGAAAAGTTGCGCCGTTTTTCACGCACGGGTCGCTTGCAGATTGAAGAACCGATGCAAATGATGGCCCCCATGGCCACCGTGTCGCTGACGCCAGAGGCGCTGGACCTGAGCGTCAAGATCGTGCTGATTGGCGCCACTGAGGAGTACTACCTGCTGCAGGAGGCCGACCCGGAGTTTGCCCGGCGCTTTCGGGTCAAGGTGGATTTTGCCGAGAGTTTTGCCGCCAGTGCACAAACCTATGCGGCCTCAAGCGTGTTTGTGTCGCACACCTGCCAGCGCCTGGGTCTGCCCCATTTCACAGCCGCCGCCGTGGCGCAATTGCTGCAAGACGCGCACCGCGAAGTCGATGACCAGACGCGTCAGAGCGCCACCTTTGCCCGCATGGAAGCGCTGGTGATGGAAGCGGCCGCCGTCTGCCAGGCGCGCGGTGGCACAAAAGTGGACGGCGCTGATGTGAGCGCCGCGCTGCAGGCGCGCCAGTTGCGCCACAACTACCCCGACCAGCGCATGCAGGAGACCATCACCGACGGCGAGCGGCTGATCAGCCTGCAAGGAGAAAAAACCGGCCAGATCAACGGCCTGACGCAGATCGACCTGGGCGACTACCGTTTTGGTTTTCCGGTGCGGGTCACGGCGCACACCTCGGCCGGCGAGGACG
>PHCO01000136.1 GCA_002842265.1 Betaproteobacteria bacterium HGW-Betaproteobacteria-18
CGGTGACAGGCAATTCATTGAGCAAGGTTTGCGACAGCGGAAAAATGCCGGTGCCCGCATCGATGATGATGAGTCCGTTGTTGTCCGTGCGGATTTCAATACAGGTGGTGTTGCCGCCATAACGCACGGTATTGGGGCCAGGCGAGGCAATGGAACCACGGACTCCCCAGAATTTGACTTTCATGCCATACCTCTAAATTTTGCGAAACACAGCCAAGCTGCCAAACCGGGTGGCAAGCTTTTGATTCATGTCAGGACTGGCTGAGCGCATAGGGTGTTGATCGTACTGCCAAAAGATTTTATTGATGCCAGTTTTTATATTTGCCTCTGGTAAAAATAGTAATCGCGAAATACGACACTAAAATTCCACATGTTGGTGCTCGCGTCGTGGTTCACACGCCGCAGTTCAACGGGAAGCAGGAGGGAGAAGCTCAATGTAGCCAAACCTAACCTGCGCTGCCCCCGCAACGGTAAGTGGACGAGTCGCAAGACTCCGCTTTCATCATTGTCACTGAGCGTTCTGAACACGCGCTTGGGAAGGCGATGGAGGTTGATTCCACCAGCCCGGATACCGGCCAACACGGTGGTTGCGCGTGCGAGCGTGCAACCGTGACGCTCAAGCACCGTCGGGGACGACGGTGAGAGCTTTTGATGGTCCTTTTCCTAACTATGAAAAATCTTAAATCTTCCAGGCGCGGTCGCGCTCCCGTGCGCTTTTGCGCGTCTGTCGTGGCTGTTTTTGCTGCGTTTCCGGCGCTGGCGCAAACAGCAACCCTCAACGAAGTGGTTGTAACTGCCAGTCGCAACGAACAGTTGCTTGGCTCGACTTTGCCGCACACCAGCGTGATCAGCCGCCAGGACATTGAACGCTCTCAAGCCAGTGATCTGGTAACACTACTGCAACGCGAAGCCGGTTTGCAGCGCACTCAAAATGGTGGCATGGGAACGGTTTCAAGTGTGTTCATGCGCGGCGCTCCGTCGCTTCAAACCTTGGTGCTGATAGATGGTGTACCGCAAAATAAACAGGATGCCTCTGGTGCGATCAGTCTGGAGCATTTAATGCTAGACAACATCGAGCGGGTCGAGATTGTTCGTGGCAATGTGTCGGCCATCTACGGTTCGGGCGCGATTGGCGGCGTTATCCAGATATTTACCAGAACGGGCAGCAAGGAACCAGCGGCTAACGTGTCGCTTGAAGTGGGGCCACGCGCCACGCGCAAAATTTCAGGTAGTGTGAGTACCAGTCTGGGTGACACGTCGATCAGCGCGGGCCTGGCGCGCGTGACCACCGACGGTTTTTCTGCCATCGACATCACACAGTTGCCAGGTGCCAACCCGGATGCCGATGGCTACCGCAACACCAGCAGCAATCTGTCAGTAGTACACAGGCTCTCTGCTGCCCACAAATTTGGCGTTCGCCTGATGCAGGCTGACGCTGACACCGCTTATGACAACGCCTTTGGTGCACCCGTTGACCTCCAGACATCGACGACCCGCTTGAGCCAGGCCGCGCTGTTCACCGACAACACCTGGGACAACTGGCGCAGCCGTTTGTCGCTCAGTGAGCAGTCTGATAAAAGTACCACCCACGACAGTGGCAGTTCAAACGATGGCTTTACCACGCGAGCCACCGTGTTGAGTTGGGTCAATACCGTGTCTCTGGGTGGCGACTGGCTGATTAGCGCCGGGCTGGAGCAGCAGCGCCAGCATGTGGACACAAGTAGCGACTCAGTCTGGGTAACGCCGTATCGCCAGGAGCGTGCTGCCACAGCTGTGTTTGCCGGCTTGGAAGGCGCATTGGGCAAGGGTAATGTTCAGCTCAATGTGCGTCACGACAAAGTTGGCGATTTGAGCCAAAGTACGGGCTTCCTGGGCTACGGTTACCCGGTGACGGAGCACATCAAATTGACGGCAAGTACGTCAAGCGCTTTCAATGCACCGCCGCTGGGTTATTTGTTCGCGCCCGGTTACGGTAACCCTTTGCTCAAGCCGGAGCGCGCCCGCAGCCACGAACTGGGTGTTCAGTATGAACAAGGCAGCCAGTGGCTGCGTGTCACCTATTTCGACACGCACATTCAGGATCAACTGAACTACGACACCAATACCTGGAAATTTGAAAATATTGGTCGTACTCGAAATTCCGGTTTAGAACTTTCGTACCGGGGCAGTGTGGGTGACAGCGATTTGCGCGCTAGCCTGACTGTCCAGGACCCGGTGGATGAGATTACAAGCCAACGTTTGTCGCGCCGTGCAGCAACTCTGCTGTCATTGGGTATTTCGCACCCGCTGGGGCCTTGGCGTTTGGGCGCTGACTTGCAGTACAGCGGTAGCCGACCTGATGCCTATAGTTACCCGACCGTCAACACCACGCTGGACGCTTATTCGGTGCTCGACTTGTCTTTGTCGTACAAGATGTCCCCCACAGTACAGTTCAAGGCGAAGTTGGACAACGTGACAGATCAGAAGTACCAGACGGTATATGGGTACAACCAGCAGCCCCGCAGCCTGTACATGGGTGTGACCTGGACGCCCAAACTTTGATTTTTACGGCGGCATTGATCCGGAAACAGTAAGCCATGGACGTCACCTGCATTCAAGCCCAAGGCCCGCAGCGCATCGTCTGCCTGACTGAGGAAACCACCGAGTGGCTGTACCTGCTGGGGCAGGAGAGCCGGATTGTGGGCATCTCGGGGTACACGGTCAGGCCACGGCGGGCGCGTGATGAAAAGCCGCGGGTCAGCGCGTTCACCAGCGCCAGGATCGACAAGATTCTGGCGCTGCAGCCCGACTGTGTGCTGGGTTTTTCCGACATGCAGGCTGACATTGCCAGCGCGCTGATTCGTGCCGGGGTGCAGGTGACGGTGTTTAACCAGCGCAGTGTGGCCGAGATTTTCTCAACGCTGTTCCAGGTGGCGGCAATGGTGGGGCAGTGCGAGCAGGGGCTGGCCTTGATTGCTGATATCCAGCGCCAGCTGGCGGACATCTCAAAGGCGGCGGCAGCCTTGCGGCGTCGCCCAAAAATCTATTTTGAAGAGTGGGATCTGCCGCATATCAGCGCTATCCGCTGGGTCTCGGAGCTGATCGGCATTGCCGGTGGCGACGACTGCTTTCCTGAACTGGCAGCGCAGTCGCTGGGCAAGAACCGGATCATTGCCGATGACAGCGAGATCATCCGGTGCAACCCGGACATCATCATCGGCTCCTGGTGCGGCAAGAAGTTTCGCTCGGAGCTGGTGGCAGCGCGGCCTGGCTGGGCAGATTTGGCCGCCGTTAAAACCGGGCAAATTTTCGAGATCAAGTCCGCTGACATCCTGCAGCCCGGTCCGGCCGCCCTGACCGATGGTGTAGCGCAACTGCACCGCATCATCATGGATTGGAGCCGTGTTCATGGTTAATGTGAACGAGCCCGTCATTGCCAACGAAGTGACGCAATCCATGCGTCCAGACTACATGGATTGCCACGGTGCTGCGCATCTTTCCATGAACACAGCGTTTGGGCTTGTTGTGGGGGCGACTTCAGTCGACCATGGCGGACTGAAGTCCGCCCCACAGGGTTCAAGGTCTGTGTGCGGTATCGGACCCGATTCGGGCGGCTCGCAATGACAGCCAATGCATCAAGGCCGACGCGCAGCGAACTGATTCTGGGCGGCCAGAAAAGCGGCAAGTCGCGCCGCGCCGAAGCGCTGGCGCAAAGTTGGCTGAAGCAGTCTGGCAGCCACCGCGCGGTGCTGATCGCCACCGCGTACGCCGGGGATGACGAGATGCGCCAGCGCATTGCCCACCACCAATCTGACCGTGCCCAGCGTGTGCCCGGCATGACCACGGTGGAAGAGCCGCTGCACTTGGCTCAGGCTCTGACGCGGCACAGTCGGCCGGACACACTGATCGTGGTCGATTGCCTCACGCTGTGGTTGACCAACTGGTTGATGCCGGTCGAGTTGGCCACCGTCCGTGAAACCAGTGAACTCGCAGCAAGCCAGTCGCCAGAGCGTGCGTATCAGGCGCAACAAGCCATGTTGTTTGACGTGATCAAGACAACGCCCGGCCCGCTGGTGCTGGTCGGTAACGAGATTGGTTTGGGTGTGATTCCGTTGGGTCGCGAGGTGCGCGCTTTTGTTGATGCGCTGGGCCTGTTCAATCAAAGCGTGGCGCAAATTTGCCAGCGCGTAACGTTGATGGCAGCGGGTTTGCCGCTCACTTTGAAAGACAAACAATGATGCGCGTCCTGGTTTTGTTATGGCTGGCTTTTCTACATCCTGCCCATGCCTTCCAGATCACCGACGACCGTGGCATCAGCGTCAATTTTTCGCAGTCACCGCAGCGCATTGTCAGCCTGCTGCCGTCCTTGACCGAGACGGTATGCGCATTGGGTCAATGCCAGCGGCTGGTGGGCGTGGACCGTTATTCCAATTACCCGGACAGCGTCAAGAAACTGCAGCAAGTGGGCGGCGGCCTGGACCCCAACATCGAGGCCATCGTCGCACTCAAGCCTGATCTGGTGCTGATGGCCACCTCGTCCCGTGTTGGTGAGCGATTGGAGGCATTGGGGATCAAGGTGGTGGCGCTGGAACCGCAAACCCACGCCGATGTCAAGCGTGTTCTGGGCACGGTTGGCGTGTTGCTGGGGTCAAACGCAGCACAACAGGTCTGGCAGGCCATTGAGACCAGCTTGTTGGCTGCTGCGCAGTCGTTGCCTGAGCGCATCAAGACTACCAGGGTTTATTTTGAGGTCAACCGTGCGCCCTATGCGGCCAGTGAGTCGTCGTCCATCGGCGAGACCCTGACGCGTCTGGGTGTCAATAATATCGTACCCGCCAGTCTGGGGCCGTTTCCACTGCTGAATCCCGAGTTTGTGGTACGCGCCAACCCGGATGTGATCATGGTGGGCGACATGAACTTTACGGGTATGGGGCGCCCTGGGTGGGGCAGTATTCGCGCCATTGAGCGTCAGCAGGTGTGCATCTTCACCCCGGCGCAGGCCGACATGCTGGTGCGCCCGGGCCCGCGCATGGCCGAGGGGGCACATTTGATGGCGCAATGTTTGCTGCGGGTGTTGCCATGACCGATGTGGGCCGGCAACTGCGCCTCGCCTCCCGGCTGGAGCTGGGTTTGCTGCTGGCCGGCCTGCTGCTGCTGCTGCTGGGCGCCAGTGTCGGCAGCACCGGCTTTGAGAGCGTGCTCCAGGCCTGGAGCGACCCGTTGGCGCTGCAAATTGTGTGGGACATCCGGCTGCCGCGCACGCTCGGCGCCTGGGCCGCCGGCGCCTTGCTGGGGCTGGCTGGCGCACTGGCGCAGGGCCTGTTTCGCAACCCGCTGGCCGACCCGTATTTGTTGGGCAGTGCCTCCGGCGCCTCGCTCGGGGTGGCACTGGCGTTGATTCTGTTTGGCGCCTCACCCTTTGCCACAGAGTGGCTGGTACGCCTGGGGCTGACCAGTGCGGCGTTTGCCGGTGCGGTGGGCGCGGTCTTTCTCACGCTGGTGCTGGCGCAGGGCGTGCAGCACACGCTGCGCTTGTTGCTGGCCGGTGTCATTGTGGGCGTGGTGCTGGGCGCCATGACCTCGCTGGTCATGCTGATGAGCCCGGAGGTAATGCAATCGATGCAGGCTTTCATGCTGGGCAGCACCGGCTTTGTCGGCTGGAGTGCCTGGGTCTTGATGGTGTGTGTCTGGCTGGCCTGCATGGCGGTGGCCTGGATGCTCAGCCCGGTGTTGGATGGTCTTTCGCTGGGTGAGGCCACCGCTGCCAGCCTGGGTTTGCCGCTGGCGCAAATGCGCGCCGCGCTGGTGGCAGTGCTGGCCTTGGCCACCGGGGCCGCGGTGGCGCAAACCGGCTTGATTGCCTTTGTCGGTCTGGCCGCGCCGCACCTGGTGCGCTCGGTGACCAAGACCACGCATCGCCGTTTGATCTTTCTCTCCAGCCTGATGGGCGGCGTGCTGCTGATGGCCGCCGACGTGCTGGCCCGCGGTTTGCTTGCGCCGCAGGAATTGCCGGTGGGTGTGCTGACCGCGGTGCTGGGCGGCGGCTATCTGCTGTGGCTGATGCAGCGCAGCACACGATCCACAGCGGGCACCGGCTTATGAGTAAGCTGACGCCTCTCATTGCCATTCAGGCCAGTGGCATCAACGCCAGCCTGGGCCATGCCCACATCCTCAAAGACATTGACCTGGCCCTGCCAGGCGGGCGCTGGACCAGCATCGTCGGCCCCAACGGTGCCGGCAAATCGACACTACTCAAGGTACTGGCCCATCTGTTGCCGCACACGGGCAGCATCACCTTGCTGGGCCAGCCGCTCGCCAAGCTGCCTGCCAAAAGGCGGGCACAACAAATGGCGTGGTTAGGTCAGAATGAGGTCACTGGCGATGATCTGACCGTGTGGGACGTCGCCATGCTGGGCCGCTTGCCGCACCAGGCCTGGCTGGCCGCGCCCAGCGCTGCGGATCACGCCGCCGTCGAACAAGCCTTGCGCGCCACCCAGGCCTGGGACTGGCGCGGTCGCACGCTGGGGCAGCTCTCGGGCGGAGAGCGCCAGCGCGTGCTGCTGGCGCGCGCCCTGGCCGTGCAGGCGCAGGTGCTACTGATGGATGAGCCACTGGCCAACCTCGACCCGCCGCACCAGGCTGATTGGCTGCACATGGTGCGTGGTTTGATTGCCCAGGGCAAAACCGTGGTCAGTGTGCTGCACGAAATTTCGATGGCGCTGCACGCCGATGACATGCTCATCATGGCGCAGGGCCGCATCACGCATCAGGGGGCTTGTGGTGATGCTGCCACACACCGGGCACTTGAGATGGTGTTTGAAGGCCGCATTGCCATTCATGCGCTGGCCGGGCAGTGGGTGGCGTTGCCAAAATAACCCCACGATGCACAGTCTTTGATTGAAATTTTGTGAGTCAAATTGACGTACAATTTACGATCAAAGGAGTTCGCCATGCCATCCATATCAACACCAAGCCCAAGCACTGACTCAGCGCGCATCAACTTGCGCACCAGTCCGGAGGTCAAGGCACTCATCGAGCGCGCCGCGGCGCTGATGGGCTCCACCGTGTCAAGCTATATCTCGCAAACCATGTACGAGACATCGCAGCGTGTGGTGGCGGAGCAGGACACGCTGACCTTGTCGGACCGTGACCGCGATGCCTTTTTGAACGCGCTGGAAAACCCGGCAAAACCCACACAAGTCTTGATCGATCTGATGAAACTGAGCGCATGAAGTTCGCCATCGCCGAGTTGGCGGCGCACCATGATCGCTCAGACTTTGACTGTGGCGAGCCAGCGCTTAACCAGTTTCTACAACGTTTGGCACGCCAGCAGTCAGCGCGGGATTTCAGTAAAACGTATGTGGCAACGCAGCCCGATAGCGTGCAAATTTTGGGGTTTTACACCATCAGTTCAGGTGCGATTGATTTTGCCAATTGGCCGCAGGCCCTGCGTTTACCGCGTTATCCGGTGCCAGTGGCGCGTATCGGCCGCTTGGGGGTGGACAGCCGGTCACAAGGCCAGGGGATTGGATCGGTGTTGCTGAGTCATGCCGTCAATTTGGCGCTGATGCTGTCAGAGCGCATTGGCTTGTACGCCGTGGTGGTCGATGCCAAAAATGAAGCGGTAGCCGGTTTGTATGTGCGCCACGGATTCGAGCGTTTCCCGGACCGACCGTTGGTGCTGTTTCTGACCCTGGATCGGGCGCGTCAAGCACGACAGTTGGGCTCAGCCCAGCGTGGAGCAGCGCATTAAGCTCGACTACCCCACCCTGGACGCCCTGCGCCGCCAGCACCCGGCCTGGCGCTTGCTGGTGGCCGACCATGCGCCCTTGATCGCCAGCTTTTTGCAGCGCACCTTTGTTGAACCCAACGTGCGCGTGATGGCGCAGTCGACGCTGGTCGAGGCGTTGGAAGATACGCTGTATGGGCTGCGTGAACAACTAGGCGAGCAGGCGTTCCCGAAGGGCGCGTCCGACTATCTCAACGACTGGGCCGCCCCGGAGCGCGGCTGGCTGCGCAAGTTTTATCCGCCGGGCAGTGATGAAGTCCACTTTGATTTGACCCCGGCCACCGAGCGCGCCTTGAGTTGGCTGGCTGGCCTGACCGACCGCGCCTTTGTCGGCACCGAGTCGCGCTTGCTGACCTTGTTTGACCTGTTGCAGCAAATGCGCCAGGGCAGCGAGACTGATCCAGAAGCCCGTGTACGCGAGCTGCACAAACGCCGTGCTGCGATTGACGACGAGATTGCGCGCGTACTTACGGGCAACATGCCGCTGCTGGACGACACCGCCCTGCGCGAGCGCTTCATGCACTTTACCGCGCTGGCGCGCGAACTGCTGACTGATTTTCGCGAGGTGGAGGCGCGCAGGACACTCACGCGACTGACCCCGTCTGAACAAGCTCTATTTATTCGTCTGGCCGATGTGCCTGATGGCTGGCCAGCCGGACATGGCATTCGGCTAGAGCAAGAACGGATCCGCTTTGGCTGGTTGACGCAGGTGCTGCCCCAACAGCTTGACTGCAATAAACTGCACCAAAACTGAATTGAAAACCATGAACCTCTCAGACCTCCTCAAAGACAGCGCCTACAAGCTCACCCAATTCAAGGCGGCGCAAATTGCCGCGCTTGAGGCGGGTATCACGCTGAAAACGACTGACAAAGCGACAACCCCTTACGTCAACTGCCTGGTGCGTGGCAAGCCCA
>PHCO01000137.1 GCA_002842265.1 Betaproteobacteria bacterium HGW-Betaproteobacteria-18
GGCCCGATGAAGTATGAACCGTTCGCCCTGAGCTCGTCGAAGGGCTTCGACAGGCTCAGCCCGAACGGAACTTAAAACATCATCGGGCCGAATCTATAGGGTCTCCTCCTTTACCTCACTACGCGAAACACCCAACCCGTTTGATCCTTGCCGTGTTTTGCAAATCCGCCAGCAAACTCACCATTCAAGCAGAAGGGTTGGGGTATGTGTCATAGCGAAGCAAAGGAGGAGCCCGCAGGGCGGGGGACATGAGCGGCGACACGTACCCCAGCCCTGCTGCTGATACGTTTAACAGTCTCTTGAGAGCCCCAGCTTTATTTGGTCGCGGCTGCCTTGGCGATGCTCTTCACACCGTCTGCCACACTCATCTTGTCGTTGTTCCAGAACTGACTCACCGCGTCTTTGATGGCCCCTTCAGCGGCTGGCTTCACAGCCATGCCGTGCGCCACGGAAGGCACCAGACCACCCGTTTTGGAGGTGGCTACGAAGTCTTTGGAAGACAGCTTGGCGCAGTCGTCAAACTTGGCCATGTCCATGTTCAGGCGCACCGGGATCGAACCCTTGTTCAGGTTGAAAACTTCCTGAAATTCCGAGCCCATGATGGCCGCAGCCAGGTCAGCCTGCGCTTTTTGAGCTGTCGGGTCTTTCAGCTTGAACATGGCAAACGAATCGACGTTGAAGGTGAAGGCGTTGGCGGTGCCGGGGGCGGCAGCGCAGATGTAGTCTTTGCCCGGCACCTTGCCTGCCGCAGTGAACTCACCCTTGGCCCAGTCACCCATGAACTGGAAGGCGGCCTTTTCCTGAATCACCATGGCGGTGGCCAGGTTCCAGTCGCGCCCAGGGGCTGCTGCGTCGGTGTAACCCTTGACCTTGCGGAAAGTTTCCAGAGACTTGGTCATGGTCGCGCTGGTCAAGGCTTTCGGGTCCAGCTTGACCAGTGCATCCTGGTAGAACTTGGCCCCGCCCACACCCAGTACCACAGATTCAAAAGTGGTGAAATCCTGCCAGTTTTGGCCACCGTGCGCCACGGGAATCAAGCCAGCTTTTTTGACCTTTTCAGCGGCCGCAAAAAATTCGTCCCAGGTTTTGGGTGCGCCCGCCACACCGGCTTTTTTCAGCACGGCGGCGTTGGCCCACATCCAGTTGACGCGGTGCACGTTGACGGGGGCCGCCACGTAGTTGCCTTTGTACTTCATGACATCGGCCACCACTTTAGGCAACAATTCATCCCATTTTTCGGCTTTGGCAGTCGCGTCCAGGTTGGCCAGAACACCTTCAGAAGCCCACTCCTGAATGGCGGGACCCTTGATTTGCGCAGCAGCGGGGGGGTTGCCTGCCACCACTCGGCTCTTGAGCACGGTCATGGCGTTGTCACCGCCGCCGCCCGCCACCGCAAAGTCTTTCCAGGTGTTGCCCTTGCTTTGCATGATTTTTTTCAGCTCGCCGACCGACTTGGCTTCGCCACCGGAAGTCCACCAGTGCAGCACTTCCACTTCACCAGCCATCGCTGCATTACCAGCCACCACCAATGCCACGGCCGTAGCCAATTTTGAAAGTTTGATCATGTCATCTCCAGTTAGTCAGCCCCGGCAGTCGGAATGGATTGGGAGGCGTGGGTTGATTCGTGCAGACACCGTGTTGCAAGAATTAATTAATTGTTAATTAATTTTGAACAATCTGCAAGGGGTATTTACCCTGAGGCTGGTTTTTCCCCGACGCACTCGTCGGGGTGAGGAGCCTGGGGCTCGTGTGGAAACTACACCACCAGCGCCAGCGCGCCAAAGTCACCCACCCGTTCGCCCAGGCCGGCGCTGACCAGTTCGCAGCCATCGGTCAGGGCGGGCAGCTTGCCTTGCACCACGGCGCGCAGGCGTGGCAACAGGTAGTCCCGGTGGTGCCAATAGACGCTGCCGCCAATGCTGATGCGTTGCAGGTCGAGCGTGGCGATCAGGTTGTAGAGCATGCGCCCCATCACCCGGCACAAGTCGTCAATCAGGCCAATCGCCTGGCGGTCCCCGGCATAAGCGGCCTGGAAAAGCAGTGCGGCATCGGCGTAACCCTGGGCCTGAAAGCGCCGGGCGATGGAATTGCCCGCCACCAGGCCTTCGACATCGCCCACGTTGCCGCAGCCGCACAGGGCGTCGTTGTTGTCGCTCACAAACAGGTGGCCGGCGTGGCCGGCGTTGCCGTTCTTGCCGCGCAGCACCTGGCCATCGATGCACAGGCCGGTGCCAATGCCGGTGCTCCAGGTCACATAGGCGCAGTTGGCCAGCGGCACGCCGTCGGCTTGCAAGGCGCCCCAGCGGCGCTCGGCCTCCAGCGCGCCAATGCCGTCGTTCTCGACCCGAACCTGGGGAAAAACAGCGCGCAAGGGCGCTTCGAGCAGGGCGGTTTGCCAGTCGTTGGGCAAACCACGCGCCTTGCCCGCCAGACCGCCGCAGATGTTGGGCGCGGCCAGTTCGACCAGGCCCTGGTTCAGTACAAACGGGCCGCAGGAGGATACGCCCACGCGCGCAATGTCTGAAGTTTGAACCCCGGCCAGCGCGCAGCTCTGGCCAATCAGCCGGATGATCTGCTGCGCCAGCGCATCGTTTTGTCCCCGCGTGGCCGTGGGCTCGGTGAGCTTGCCGCGACTGCCCTGCGCATCGACGATATTGACCGCCACCTTGGTGCCGCCGATGTCGACACAAGCCACTGGTTTGCTGTTGGCGGGCAGGCGGAACCCTTCGGTTAAAACGTTGGTAGTCATAAAAATGATTTCAAAAAATGAAAAGGCATCAGGCACGGCCGTAGTCGTCGCCCAGGCGCACGATGTCGTCTTCGCCCAGGTAAGCGCCAAACTGTACTTCAATAATTTCTACCGACTCAGAGGTGACATTGCTCAGCCGGTGCACCTGGCCCAGCGCAATGTCGCAATGCTGGCCTACCGTGAGGTCAAAAGTGTCCGCATCCAGCGTGACGCGGGCCGTGCCCTGCACCACCACCCAGTGCTCAGTGCGCTGGCTGTGTTTTTGCAGGCTGATGCGCTGCCCCTGCAGCACGCAGATGCGTTTGATCTTGTGGTTGGCCGATTCAGACACCGTTTCATACCAGCCCCAGGGACGCGGCGTGCGTTCGATGCGTTGAACAGTTTGCGGGGCGGTTTGCATGGTGGGTTTGGGATCGGATTGTGATGCCCAGATGCTAAACCCAACGCCGCAAGCGGGTTACCGCCTGATTACGCAAACCTTGCAGGCGGACGACCCACAGGCACTGGATCAGCGTGGCAAATGCTGCTGCGTCCAGCGCACGATGTCGGCTGCGCCCATGGCGCCGGCCTGGCGCGCCACCTCGCGCCCGCCGACAAACAGGGCCAGCGTGGGGATGCTGCGGATGTTGAAACGCGCGCCCAGGTTTTGCTCGGTCTCGGTGTCCACCTTGGCCAGGCGCACTGCGGGCTCCAACTGGGCCGCAGCCTGCTCGAAGGCGGGTGCCATCTGGCGACAGGGGCCGCACCAGGGCGCCCAGAAATCGACCAGCACCGGGATCTGGTTGCGCTGGAGGTGGCGCGCAAAGCTGGCTTCATCGAGCATCACTGGATGGGCGGTAAACAGCGGCTTATGGCAACTGCCGCAGTCTGGCGCCTGGCCCAAATGGGCGCGGCTGACGCGGTTGGTGGTATGGCAGTGGGGGCAAACAAGGTGCAGGGGGTCGGTCATGGCAAATCCTTTCAGACTTCCTAAATGGCTACCCTTGTCATGAATTCAAGCGCTGGCTTTATACGAATTTGGCAATCGCCGCTGCCACCATGCTCAAAATAATGGTGGTGGTGAGCGGGATAAAGAATTCCTTGCCAAAAACTTTGAAACGGAAGTCACCCGGCAACTTGCCAAAGCCCAGGCGTTGCAGCCAGGGCGTGAAGCCATTGATCAACACCAGGGCCAGAAAGACAACGATCAGCCAGCGGAACATTTTGTTGATCTTTTTGTAAGTAAAAGAAAGTTGTTATTGCGAGCGTAGCGCGGCAATCCATGTTGTCTGGATTGCCGCGTCGCTGCGCTCCTCGCAATGACGATGTGCATTAGGTATATCTGTTGAGTTACATAACGATTAAAGGGTGTGCGTCTTGTCGCCCAGCTCGAAGCCCAGCGCCTGCCAGGGCTCGCCCTTGTAAAAACCGATCACCTTGAAGAGTTCGCCCATTTCGTGCTCCATGATCAGTTTTTGCGCCATCACCCGGGTCGGCAGGTCGGCGCTTTCCATCTGCTGGAGCAGGCCGCAGTTGATCAGGAACCGGCCCTGGTTGCAATAGCCCAGCACACCCAGGCCGGCCTCATTGCCCGCCAGCGCGATGCCGGTAAAGTTGACATGGGCGGTGATGTCTTTCTGGCCGACCCGGGCCAGCGGGTTGGCGTCCATCCGGTGCGCCTGGTGGCACATCACGGTGCCCATGTGGCGCTGCGGGTGGTAGTACTCGGCCTCGGGGAAACCATAGTCGATCAGAAACACCGCGCCGCGCATGAGTTTGCTGCCGAGGGTGCGCACAAAAGATTCACCTTGCGGGTGGATTTCGGTCAGGTAATCATGCGGGCCATCGATCGCCAGCGGCGGGTGCAGATCGGTGGCGCGGTCGGCCCAGGCAAACGTGGGCGTGTTATCGGCGTCGGCCGTGCCCAGCACCACGCCGCGCTCATGCCAAACGCCGTTCACCCGCGCCAGCAATTTCACCGGCATGGCATCCAGCACCTCATTGCCCAGCACCACGCCCTGCAGGTCGTCGGGCAGCGCATCGACCCAGCGCACGTGTTCAGAAAAATCGACCAAAGTGGCTTGCTGGCGTGCGCGCAAACTGCTGGAAATATCGACGATGGTGTAGCGCGGCAAAGGCTTGCCCTGGGCCTGCAAGGCTTGCAAAATTTGCAACGCCAGCGCGCCCGAACCGGCACCAAACTCCCACACCTCCCGTGTGTCCGTCACCTGCAAGGCCTGCGCCACCTGCTGCGCCAGCGTCCAGCCAAACAGCGGCGTGATTTCGGGCGAGGTGACAAAGTCGCTGCCTGCCACGCGCGCACCATCCTGTACGGTGTAGGGCAAGGTGCCGAATTTGGTGCTGCCGTGGGCGTAGTAACCCAGGCCGGGGGTGTACAGGGCCTGGTCCATGAACACATCAAAACCGATCCAGCCACCAGCCCCCAGAATCGTCCGGGTGATGTGGCGTGTGAGCTCGCTCGTTAAACTGTGGGATGTTGTCATAGCCTGGAATTGTCCCCGAATGTCTGTCCCCGTTACGTCACCCCTCTTCCCAGCACCGGCGCAGCGTACCGTTTTGGTGACCGGTGCGGCCAAACGGCTGGGCCGCGAGATCGCCCTGACCCTGGCCCGTGAGGGCTGGCGGGTGGCCGTTCATTACCGCGATTCGGTCGAAGAGGCGCGTAAAACGGTCGCGGACTGCGCCAAATTGGCCGGCGCCAGCGCCTCTTTTCGCGCCAACCTGGCCAATGAGACCGCGGTGCGCAACCTGCTGCCTGGCGTGATTGAAAAACTGGGACAGGTCGATGCCATTGTCAACAGCGCTTCCACGTTTGAGCACGACACGCCCGAAACCTTCAGCTTTGCGGCCATGGAAAAACACATGCGCTCGAACGCCGGGGCGGCCATTTTGCTGAGTCAGGCGCTGTATGCGCATTTGCTCACCAGGGGTGAGGCCCTGGGCGCGGTGGTGAACCTGCTGGATCAAAAGCTGTGGAATCCCAACCCCGACTTCATCAGCTACACGCTCTCCAAGGCCGCGCTGGAGTCGGCCAACACCATGCTGGCGCTGGCACTGGCGCCGCGCGTGCGCGTGGTGGGCGTGGCCCCGGGCCTGACGCTGACCAGTCACATGCTGACGCCGGAAAAATTTGAAGCGCTGCACAAGCTGTCGCCGCTGGGGCGCTCCTCGACGGCTGCGGATGTGGCGGCCACGGTGGCCTTTGCCCTGGAAAACCAGTCCATCACCGGCACCACGCTGCTGGTCGATGGTGGCCAGCACCTGATGAAGTTCGAGCGCGATTTTTCGCTGCTGTAATTTGCATCGCAACCAAGCCACTCAGAAGCATGAAAGATGGCTATCACTGCGAAGCGTGGCAGTCCATGTCTTCAGGGTTGCATGGATTGCCGCGCTTCGCTCGCAATGACGACGTCCTTTCAAGTCACAATAAAACGATCATGACCACCTATACAAGCAAGCACATGCTGGGCCAGCAAACCCTGACGCTCACGGGTTTGCGCTTTGATGCCAACCTGGGCATTCTTGAAACCGAAAAGACCGCGCCGCAACCGATTCAGGTCGATGCTGAACTGAGCCTAGGCCACCAGCCCCTGCTGCCCCAGGACGATGACATCATGCACGTGCTGGACTACCGCAAAGTTCGCAAAATCATCATCGACGAGTGCACTGCCGAGCACGTCAACCTGCTGGAAACCCTGATTGGCAAGCTGGCCAACCGATTGATGCAGTTGCCTGGTGTGAAGGGCGTGCGCGTCAAGATTGCCAAGCTGGAGATTTTTGTGGATTGCGAAGTGGCCATCCGGATTGAGGCTGGCAATTGGAACAAGGATTGAGCCCATGGATGCCAATTGGACCGATACCGACCCTTGCGTTGACTCTGACTCTGTGGGTCGGGTTTTAACCCGACATGTCAGACTGAAGTCTGACCTACAAAATGCTGACAACCCTGAGACGGTGCATCAGCCAAAAATCGAGCGCGAAACCCACAAGCTCGAAAAACGCTTGTGCCGCCAGGTGGGCCAGGCCATCATTGACTTCAACATGATCGAAGAGGGCGACCGCGTCATGGTGTGCGTGAGCGGTGGCAAGGACAGCTATGGCCTGCTGGACATTTTGCTCAAACTGCAAAAGCGCGCCCCCATTCACTTCGACATCATCGCTGTCAACCTCGACCAGAAACAGCCCGGTTTTCCGGCGCACATCCTGCCCGAGTACCTGGCCAAGCTGGGCATCGAATACCACATCGAAACCCAGGACACCTACAGCATCGTCAAGAAAGTGGTGCCCGAGGGCAAGACCATGTGCAGCCTGTGCAGTCGCCTGCGCCGCGGCATTTTGTACCGGGTGGCTGACGAGCTCAAGATCACCAAAATCGCGCTCGGCCACCACCGCGACGACATGCTGGCCACCTTCTTTCTTAACATGTTTTTTGGCGGCAAGCTCAAGGGCATGCCGCCCAAGCTGGTGAGCGACGACGGCGGCCATATCGTGATCCGGCCGCTGGCCAACGTGGCCGAAAAAGACCTGATGCGCTGGGCCACGCACCGCCAGTTTCCGATCATTCCGTGCAGCCTGTGCGGCAGCCAGGAGAACCTGCAGCGCCAGTTGATCGGCCAGATGCTGCGCGATTGGGAAAAACAATACCCGGGGCGCACCGAGACCATGTTCACCGCGCTGCAAAACGTGGTGCCCTCGCATTTGATGGATGTCAATCGCTACGACTTCAAAAACATCAAAATCACGGGCCAGGCCGATGTTGACGGCGACAAGGTCTTCGACGAGGAAGAATTTCCGCTGCCCGGCGTGGCGGGTGTGCAGGTGGTGCAGCTCTGAACTGGGGAGAAAAACCATGTCTTTGGTGCTTGGCAAAATGCTGCGATCAGCCTTGATCCTGTTGGCGCTGCTGCTCTCGGGCTGCACCGGCATGCGGCTCATCGACAGCCAGGTCAACAGCTTTGCGCCGCAAGCGGTGGCACCTGGGGCCAGCTACCAGTTTGAGCGGCTGCCCTCGCAACTGGCTGACCCGGTAAATCAGGCGAAACTTGAAAAACTGACCGAGCTGGCGCTGGGCAAAGTGGGCCTCAAGCGTCAAAACAACGCCGCCGTGCGCGTGCAAGTCAGCGCCGTGCAGCGCCAGGAAAACACGGTCAATCAAGGTGGCGTGGGTATCGGCTGGGGCCTGGGCTGGGCGTTTGGCAATGGCAGCATCAGCGTCGGCAACCGTGGTGCGATGTTTCCCTTGCTGGAGACGCAAACCAGCTATTGGCGCCAGGTCAGTTTGATCATGCGCAATGCCGCTGGTGACGTGGTGTTTGAGAGCCACGCCAGCCACGACGGCATCTGGGCCGACGGCGATGCCGTGCTGGCCGCCATGCTCGATGCCGCGCTGCAAGGTTTTCCAACACCGCCGCCCGGTGTGCGTCGCGTCAACATTGAAATTCCCCGGTAATGCAAGCCACCCGCATCATTGCCATCCGTCACGGGGAAACCGCCTGGAACGTGGCTACACGCCTGCAGGGCCATCTGGATATTGCACTTAACAGCAAGGGCCTCTGGCAAGCCAAACAAGTGGCCAGTGCTTTGAGTGGCGAGTCCATTCATGCCATTTACACCAGCGATTTGCTGCGCGCCTGGCAAACCGCCAACGCCCTGGCGCACGCCGCTGACGCGCCACTCGTGGCCAGCCAGGGCCTGCGCGATGCCTTCGATCCAAAGCAATAGGAGCTGAACCCCATGAAACCATCAAACACCACACCCGGATCCACCCTCCCGAGAAACAAGAAACCCTTGCTGCAGGTGAAGGACTTGAGTGTGAAATTCCGGACCGAGGAGGGCATGTTCTTCGCGGTCGAGCATATCAGCTTCGACTTGGAGGAGCAGAAGACCCTGGCCATCGTGGGAGAATCCGGCAGTGGCAAGAGCGTC
>PHCO01000138.1 GCA_002842265.1 Betaproteobacteria bacterium HGW-Betaproteobacteria-18
TGTAAAAAGTCCACAAAGGCTTTTTTCAGGTTCTCAAAATCATGGCCGCAAGTTTCCATGTGGTCGGCATCGATGTTGGTCACCACCGCCATCACCGGCAACAAATTCAGGAACGAGGCATCCGACTCATCGGCTTCCACCACGATGTAGTCGCCCTGCCCGAGTCGGGCATTGGCACCGGCACTGTTGAGGCGACCACCGATCACAAAGGTCGGGTCCAGCCCCGCTTCGGCCAGCACGCTGGCGACCAGGCTGGTGGTGGTGGTTTTGCCATGGGTACCGGCGATGGCGATGCCTCTTTTCAGGCGCATCAACTCGGCCAGCATGAGGGCACGCGGCACCACCGGGATGTGCATCTCGCGCGCCGCCAGCACCTCGGCGTTGTCGGCCTTCACCGCGGTCGAGATCACTACGGCGTCGGCGCCGCTGACATTACCGGCCGCGTGGCCGATAAAGGTCTGGATACCCAGCGCCTGCAGGCGTTGCAGCGTGGCGCTCCCGGACTGATCCGAGCCCGAGATGGTGTAGCCCAGGTTGAACAAGACCTCGGCAATGCCGGACATGCCGACGCCGCCAATGCCAACGAAGTGAATGTGCTTTATGGCATGTTTCATTGACCAAGCTCCTCACAGGCCGCCACGATGTTTTGGGTGGCTTCCAGTTTTTGCATTTTTTTAGCCGCCTGAGCTTTTTCCAACAGGGTTGCACGATCCATGCCTTGCAACAGCTCAGCCAGAGTTGCAGGCGTCAATTGACCCTGCGGCACCAGCCAGCCGGCGCCCTGATCCACCAGAAAGCGGGCATTGCTGGTCTGGTGGTCGTCCACGGCCGAGGGAAAAGGCACAAACAGCGCGGCGGCACCGACCGCCGCAATCTCGGTGACGGTGCTGGCACCAGCGCGGCAAATCACCAGGTCGGCTCTGGCAAAGGCCTGCGCCGTGTCGTCGATGAACGGCGTGAGCTGCGCTTGAACACCAGCGGCGGCATAGTTGGCGCGCAGGGCCTCGATTTGTCTGGCGCCGCTTTGGTGAATCACCTCGGGGCGCTCCGTCTCAGGCAGCAGCGCCAACGCTTGCGGCACGATGTCGTTGAGCGCTTTGGCGCCCAGACTGCCACCCACCACCAGCAATTTGAGCGGCCCGGTACGGCCCGCAAAGCGCTGCGCCGGCTCGGGCTGCTGCAAAAACGCCGCGCGCAAGGGGTTGCCCACCCACCGTGCGCCCTTGAGCACACCCGGGAACGCGGTAAACACCCGGTCCGCCACGCCCGCCAGCACCTTGTTGGCCAGACCGGCCACCGAGTTTTGCTCGTGCAGCAGCAGCGGTTTGCCCAGCAGCACGCTCATCATGCCGCCCGGAAACGTGATGTAACCGCCGAGACCCAGCACCACGTCGGGCTTGACGCGGCGCAGCACCCGGATGCTCTGCCAAAAGGCTTTGAGCAAGCGCAGTGGCAACAAGGCCACGGTCATCACGCCCTTGCCGCGCACGCCGCCAAAGTCGATGGCCTCGAAGGCAAATCCCTGCGGCGGCACCAGCTGGCTTTCCATGCTGGGCTGCCCCGCCGTGCCGCTGCCGCCGAACCAGTGCACGCGCCAGCCTTTGTCACGCAGGGCATGCGCCACCGCCAGGCCGGGGAAAATGTGCCCGCCCGTGCCCCCCGCCATGATCAATGCAACCCCCACGCTTGTCACTTCGTGTACTGCGCTGCCCCCCGAGGGGGCCATGCCTTGCTTGGGGCGGCCCGGCGCTGCGGCAGATGCGCACATGTTCATACCCTGCCCCCTTGCATGAGGGTTCTGTTTTCCTGGTCGATGCGCAGCACCACCGCAATGGCGACCAGGTTGACCAGAATGGCGGAGCCGCCGTAGCTCATCAACGGCAGCGTCAACCCTTTGGTCGGCAGCGCACCCAGGTTCACGCCCATGTTGATGAAGGCCTGAAAGCCCATCCAGATCGCCACGCCTTGCGCCACCAGGCCGGCAAAAACCCGCTCCAGCGCAATCGCCTGGCGGCCGATGTACATCATGCGGCGCACCAGCCAGAAAAACAGGCAAATCAAGGTGACCACGCCAATCAGGCCAAACTCTTCGCCAATCACCGCGAGCAAAAAGTCGGTGTGCGCCTCGGGCAGCCAGTTGAGCTTTTCCACGCTGCCGCCCAGTCCCACGCCAAAAATTTCGCCGCGACCAATGGCGATCAGCGAGTGGGTGAGCTGGTAGCCCTTGGCCAGCGCGTTTTGTTCGCTCCACGGATCCAGGTAGGCAAAAATGCGCTCCCGCCGCCACTCACTGGCCGCGATCATCAAACCAAAAGCCACCACCAGCACGGTGGCAATCAAAAAGAACATGCGGGCGTTGACGCCGCCCAAAAACAAAATACCCATGGCAATCACGGCGATCACCATGAAGGCCCCCATGTCGGGCTCGGCCAGCAGCAGCACGCCGACCACCGCCACGGCGGCGCCCATCGGCAGCACGGCACGGAAAAAGCGTTCCTTGACATCCATCTTGCGCACCATGTAATCGGCCGCGTACAACAGCACGGTGAACTTGGCCAGCTCGGACGGCTGAAAGCTCAATGGCCCCAGGCTGATCCAGCGCCGCGCACCATAGACCACCTTGCCCACATGCGGAATCAGCACCAGCGCCAGCAACAGCAGCGACAGCACAAACAAGGGCCGCGCGGCCTTTTCCCAGGTCGACAGCGGCACCTGGTAGGCCATCAGGGCGGCCATCAGGGCAATCACCAGCCACATCGCATGGCGCAGCAGAAAATAGGTGTGGGTGTATCTGGCAAAGCGCGGGTTTTCGGGCATGGCGATCGAGGCCGAATACACCATCACCAGCCCCCACAGCAACAGCGCCACAGTGACCCACACCAGCGGCTGGTCAAAGCCCTGGGCATGCGACGGCGTGGCGCCTGTGGACGACAGGCGCGAGCCACCCAGACGCACTGGCAAGACATCGGCCACGGGGGCCCGGGCAACACCCAGCCGCTCGAACCAGCCCCGCAGACCATTGAAGCGTGCTGCGACCGCGCTCACAGGCCACCCTCCAGCATGACACCGGCATCTACTGCCAGGTTTTCCACTGCCTGCACAAACTGGCGGGCACGGTGTTCGTAGTTATCGAACATGTCAAAACTGGCGCAGGCCGGCGACATCAGCACCGCGTCACCGGCGTGAGCTTGCGCACTGGCCTGAGCCACGGCATCCATCATCGAGTCCGCATCGAACAGCGGCACGCCTGTAGCCACCAGCGCAGCACGCAGCAGCGGTGCATCGCGCCCGATCAGCACCACGGCGCGGCAAAAACGGCGCACCGGATCGGCCAGTGGGCTGAAGTCCTGGCCCTTGCCCTCGCCGCCCAAAATCACAACCACCCGGCGCTCGGCGCCCAGGCCCTGCAGCGCAGCCACGGTGGCGCCCACGTTGGTGCCTTTGCTGTCGTCAAAAAATTCGACGTCATGGACCGTGCCCACCGGTTGCACCCGGTGCGGCTCGCCCCGGTAGTCGCGCAGACCATAAAGCATGGGACCCAGTGCGCAACCGGCGGCGCAGGCCAGCGCCAGGCTTGCGAGGGCATTGATGGCGTTGTGGCGACCGCGAATGCGCAACGCATCGGCAGGCATCAGGCGCTGGATGAACAGCTCGGGCGCTTCGCCCTTGCGCGATTTGATGGTTTCGTCGGCTTCCAGCGCGCGCACGAGCCAGGCCATGCCGTTGACCGTCTCGATGCCGAAGTCGCCGGGGCGCTGCGGCATGTCGCCCCCAAAGGTGACGCAGTCGCGCTGCCGGGGCTTCTGCAATTTCACGCGCGTTGGCGCGGGCAGCATCGCCATGACCTGCGCGTCATCGCGGTTCAAAATCATCAAGCCCTGCTGGCCGAACACGGCCGTTTTGGCTTGCACATAAGCAGCCATGGAACCATGCCAGTCGAGATGGTCCTGGCTGATGTTGAGCACCGCGCCGGCGCTGGGCTCGAAGCTGCGCACGCCGTCGAGCTGGAAGCTCGACAACTCCAGCACCCAGACCTCAGGCAAGGTCTCGGCATCAATCCGGGCCATCAGCGTGTCGAGCAGCGTCGGACCAATATTGCCCGCCACCGCCACGGTTTTGCCCGAGCGCTCGACCAGTTGCCCGGTGAGCGCGGTCACGGTGGTCTTGCCGTTGGTGCCGGTGATGGCCAGCACCTTGGGCGCGTAGTCGCGGCTGGCCTTGAGGTCGGCGAGCGCTTGCGCAAACAAGGCCAGTTCACCGGCAAGGGCGATGCCCATGGCTTTGGCAGCTTCTGCAACCGTCGCAACGTCAGCCGGACTCAAACCCGGGCTTTTGAACACCGCCGTGATGCCGCCCTGCAGCAACGCGGCTGCAAATGCGCCACCCACAAAACGTGCGGTCGGCACGTCGCGTTGGAGCGCGGCCCATTGCGGCGGCGCGTTGCGGGTGTCGGCCACCGTGACCTGCGCGCCGCAGCGTGCGCACCAGCGCGCCATGGCCAAGCCGGACGCACCCAGGCCCAGGATCAGCACATGTTGGTGTTGCAGATACTTCATCATCAGCGCAGCTTCAATGTGGAAAGCCCCACCAGGCACAACAGCATGGTGATGATCCAGAAGCGCACCACCACCTGCGTTTCTTTCCAGCCGCTTTTCTCGAAGTGGTGGTGCAGCGGCGCCATCTTCAAAATGCGCCGGCCTTCGCCGAAACGCTTTTTGGTGTATTTGAAATACACCACCTGCAGCATCACCGACAAGGCCTCAGCCACAAACACGCCGCCCATGATGGCCAGCACAATTTCCTGGCGCACGATCACGGCGATGGTGCCCAGCGCGGCGCCCAGGGCCAGCGCGCCCACGTCGCCCATGAAGACCTGCGCCGGGTGCGTGTTGAACCACAAAAACGCCAGGCCAGCGCCGGCCATGGCGGAACAAAAAATCATCAATTCACCAGCCCCGGGAATGTGCGGCAAAAACAGGTAGCGGGCAAACACCGAGTTGCCGGTGACATAGGCAAATATGCCCAGGCAAGCCCCCACCAGCACCACCGGCATGATGGCCAGGCCGTCCAGGCCGTCGGTCAGGTTCACCGCATTGCTCGATCCCACGATCACCAGGTAGGTGAGCAGCACAAAACCGAGCACGCCCAGCGGGTAACTGATTTCCTTGAAAAACGGCACCATCAAGCCCGCCTTGGGTGGCAAGCTCAAATCAAAGCCGGACTGAACCCAGGTAAAAAACAGCTCCAGCACGCGGTAGTTGGTGTTCTCTGAAATGCTGAACACCAGGTACAGCGCCGCCAGCAAGCCAATCAGCGATTGCCACAGGTATTTCTCGCGCGAGGGCATGCCCTCGGGGTCTTTGTTGACCACCTTGCGCCAGTCGTCCGACCAGCCAATCGCGCCAAAACCCAGCGTGACCAGCAGCACGATCCAGACAAAGCGGTTGCTCCAGTCAAACCAGAGCAGCGTCGAAATCGCAATGCACAGCAGAATCAGCACGCCGCCCATGGTGGGTGTGCCGCTTTTGACGTGGTGCGTGTCCATGCCGTAGCCACGAATCGGCTGGCCAATCTTGAGCTCGGTCAGACGCCGGATCACCCAGGGACCGGCGGCCAGCCCCATCAGCAGCGCGGTCAGCGCGGCCATCACGGCGCGAAACGTCTGGTACTGGAAGACGCGCAGGAAACCCATCTCGGGCGACAGGGTTTGCAACCATTGGGCGAGCCAGATCAGCATGGTGCGGCCTCCTTGACTGGTTGAGAGGCCTGCACGATCGCCTCCACCACCCGCTCCATCTTCATGAAACGCGAACCCTTGACCAGCACGCTGGCCACACTTGGCAGAGCGGCCAGCACGGCGGCCTGCACATCGGCCATCTGCGCATGCACTTCGATCGCCTTGAAGGGAACAGCAGCTTGCGCACAGGCGCTGCCTGTGACGATGATTTTTTCGATCTGCCTTGCCAGTGCCAATTGCAAGGCTTCGGCATGAAACTGCGGCCCCTGGTTGCCCACCTCGCCCATGTCGCCCAGCACCAGCAGGCGCGGTTTTGGTAGCGCTGCCAATACCTCAATGGCGGCACGCACCGAGTCAGGGTTGGCGTTGTAGGTGTCATCGACCAGCGTGATGGCACGGCCGCTTTGCTGCACCAGCAATGCACGCGAACGGCCCTTGACCGGCTCGAACGCTGCCAGCCCGGCCGCAATGGCTACCAGCGGCACACCTGCGGCCAGCGCGCAAGCCACTGCCGCCAGCGAATTCTTGACGTTATGGGCGCCCGCGATGTGCAGGGCGTAATGCAATTCACCTTGCGGCGTCATGGCACTGACCCGCCAGGCCGCGCCTGACCACACCGCTTGCGTGGCGCGCACCGCGTCTTTTGTGGGGTCGACTTCAGTCGACCATGGCGGACTGAAGTCCGCCCCACAGGACTCAATGTCCGTGTGCGACATCTGCACCGGATTCGGACAGCTCGCAATGACGGACGGCTGACCAAAACAAACGCAGGCACGCGCGCCGGCTTTGGCCGCCCACAACGCACTGTAGGCGTCATCGACCGGAAACACGGCCACCCCGTCAGCAGGCAGGGCATCGATCACCGCGCCGTTTTCCTGCGCCACGGCTGTCACCGTTTCCATGAATTCCAGATGTTCACGCTGGGCGTTGTTGACCAACGCTACCGTAGGCCGGGCAATGGCCGCCAACTGGGCAATCTCGCCAGGGTGGTTCATGCCAAGCTCGACCACCGCTACTTTGTGGTGGGCGCGCAAGCCCAACACGGTCAGCGGCACACCAATGTCGTTGTTCAGATTGCCTTGCGTGGCAAGACAGGCCTGCGGCTGGGCAGCGCGCAGGATGCTGGCGATCATTTGCGTCACCGTGGTCTTGCCGTTGGAACCAGTGACTGCGATCAGTGGCAAGGAAAATTGCGCGCGCCAGTGCGTGGCCAATTGCGCCAATGCCTGTTTGGCATCGGGCACCACCAAACCCGGCAAACCGGCCTGGCGCAGCTTTTCGAATGCGCCGTCGCCCTGGCAAATCGCCGCCACCGCGCCCCTGGCACGGGCCTCTGCCAAAAAGTCGTTGCCGTCAAAGCGCTCGCCACGCAACGCCACGAACAGGTCGCCCGGCGCCAGCGTGCGCGTGTCGGTGTGCACCCGTTGAATCTCAATACGTGAGTCCTCCAGCCCATCAACGACCCATTGCACCGACTCCAGCCAGGCGGCAGCTTGCTGCAGGTTCATCATGGCGCTCATGCAGATTTCCCTTGCGCCGAAGGGAGGGCCAATTGCGCAAAAGCCTTTTTCACTTGCACCAGGTCCGAGAAAGGCAGGCGCTTGCCGGCTATTTCCTGATAGTCCTCATGGCCCTTGCCGGCCAGCAGCACCACGTCGGCCGGGCTTGCCTGCGCCAGGGTTTGCGCAATGGCGCAGGCCCGGTCAGGCTCCACCTGCACGTCAGCCACGCCCGTCAGGCCCAGCAAAATCTGGCTGATGATGGCGTCCATGGCCTCGGCGCGCGGGTTGTCGCTGGTGACCACCACACGGTCGGCGCGCGCCCCCGCCACCGCGCCCATCAGCGGGCGCTTGGCGCTGTCACGGCTGCCACCACAGCCAAACACACACCACAACTGGCCACCCCGTGACAGCGCCATGGGGCGCAAGGCATCGAGCGCCTTGGCCAGCGCATCGGGCGTGTGGGCGTAATCGACCGCCACCAGCGGCCGACCCGGCGCGCTGACGCATTCCATGCGACCCGGCACCGGCGTCAAATGCGCGCAGGCTTGCACCGCGGCCGCCAAAGAAATACCCAGCGTGCGCATGGTGGCGATGACGCCCAGCACATTGCTCACGTTGTAGCCGCCGATGAGTTGCGTGGTCAGGCGCAGTTGTTGCTGACCCTCGACCACGTCGAACGCCACGCCCTGGTTTTCATAACGGATGTCCTGCGCCTGCAGACGGGCGCGATTGGCAAGGCCCGGGGTGATCGACAGCGTCCAGACATCCAGCGCGCCGCCGGCCAACTGCCCGGCCAGCTCGGCACCGAAAGGGTCATCGACATTGATCACCGCCGCGCGCAAAGCTGGCCAGGCAAACAGGCCGGCCTTGGCCTGCCAATAGCGGTCCATGTCGCCGTGGTAGTCCAGATGGTCCTGGGTCACGTTGGTCAACACCGCGGTGTGAATGCGGGTACCGGCCAGCCGCTGCTCTGCGATGCCGATCGACGAAGCCTCGATGGCGCAGGCGCGCATGCCTTGCTTGACGAAATCTGCCAGGGCCGCCTGTAGCGCCACCGGGTCGGGCGTGGTCAAACCGGTGCTCACCAGGTGCGGCGGCACGCCCACGCCCAGGGTACCGATCAGGCCGCAGGGCACGGCTTCGGCCGATTCCAGATCCGACAGCGCTTGCGCCAGCCACCAGGTGGTCGAGGTCTTGCCGTTGGTGCCAGTGACCGCCAGCACGGCCAGGCTTTGGCTCGGCGCGCCAAACCAGGCATCAGCCACGAGACCACTGGCCGATTTCAAACCTTGATAAGTGGCGATCCGGGCATCGGAGAAAGCGAAGGCCTGCACACCGTCATGTTCCACCAGACAGACCTGCGCGCCCGCCTCCAAGGCGCTGGCCACATGGGCGCGGGCATCGACCGCCGCACCGGGCC
>PHCO01000497.1 GCA_002842265.1 Betaproteobacteria bacterium HGW-Betaproteobacteria-18
ATGGTCAACCTGTTGGTGGACGTGACCTACGGCATCATCAACCCACGTATTCGACATTAACGGCTCTGAACCATGTCCACGCTTGCCGACACCCCTGCCCTGATCGAGCCGCCGCACCGCTTGCGCGAATTTTGGGACTATTTCAGCACCAACAAGGGCGCAGTGGCGGGCCTGGTGATTGTGCTGCTGGTACTGCTGATGGCGGCGTTTGCGCCCTGGATTGCGCCCTACGCCCCCAACGACACCGACCCCAGCGTCTTTCTGACGCCCCCCGCTTGGCAAACCGGCGGCTCCAGCGCGCACTGGCTGGGCACCGACGCCATTGGCCGCGACATCCTGTCGCGCCTGATCCATGGTGCGCGGCTTTCGCTGGCAATTGGCCTGGCGGTGGTGGCGCTGTCGGTGGTGATTGGTACCGTGCTGGGCCTCACGGCGGGTTATTTCCGCGGCATCTTTGAAGTGGCGGTGATGCGGCTGATGGACATCATCCTGACCCTGCCCAGCCTGCTGTTGGCGATTGTGATTGTGGCCATTCTGGGCCCTGGGCTCATGAACGCCATGCTGGCCGTGGCAGTGGTTGTATTGCCGCATTACGTGCGCATCACGCGGGCGGCCGTCATCACCGAAATGAGTCGCGACTATGTCACGGCAGCGCGCATGAACGGCGCAGGCCACTTGCGCCTGATGTTCAACGAGGTGCTGCCCAACTGCACCGCGCCACTGATTGTGCAAGCCTCGCTGGGTATTTCATCGGCCATCCTGGATGCAGCGGCATTGGGCTTTTTGGGTCTGGGGGCACAGCCACCCTCCCCCGAATGGGGCACCATGCTGGCCGATGCGCGTGAATTTGTGCTGCGCGCCTGGTGGGTCGTCACCTTTCCGGGCCTGGCCATTTTGATCACCGTGCTGGCCTTCAACCTGCTGGGTGACGGCCTGCGCGATGCGTTTGACCCCAAACTCAAACGCTAACAAAGACGTTTTATGGCGCTCCTTGAAATAGAAAACCTGTCGGTCAAATTTCCGACCAAAACAGCCGTCATGCACGCGGTCGATGGCGT
>PHCO01000498.1 GCA_002842265.1 Betaproteobacteria bacterium HGW-Betaproteobacteria-18
TTGTGGGGTCCGAACCAATCTTCCTGGCTGATGGCTCTCTTGCAGGTCGATACGGCATCGGGTCAGAGCATGTATTTCCTTCCCATGACCCTGGAATGGGGGGACAGCGATGAAGAACAGATTCGTGCGATTGGCGCTGCAACCTTGGCGCGGGTGCGCCAGCAGTCTCAAGTCGGTGTGCTGGCGGACGCATTTTCCGACGAAGCATTTTGCCGTGCGATGGTGGAGTCGATAGGTGCCGGAAGCGTGATGGCCTGCGCGCACGGCAAACTCTGTTTCATCCAGACTTCAGCCTTCGCCAGACTGGCTGGCGACGCGATTGCCAAATTGCCTTTGGTGCGCTCAAAGTTTCTAAGCAGCAATACCGTGGTGATGTTGGGCGATAGTCTGTTTCTCAAGGGCTACCGTAATCTGAGGTCCGGCGTGAATCCCGAGTTCGAGCTGGGGCGCTTTCTGACCGAGGTAGCGCGGTTTGCCAACTGTGTGCCTGTAGCGGGCGCAATCGAATATATTGCCGATGACGGAACATCGACGTGCCTGGCTTTGCTGCAAGGTTATGTAGCGAACCAGGGAGACGGCTGGACAAATACGCTCGACTATCTGGAACGCTATTTCGGAAGCCAGCTCGCCGCAACGGCCGAGCCACCAGCGGATGTCCACGGCGCCTATCTGTCACTGGTGCATACCCTCGGCACGCGAACCGCGGAGCTGCACAAGGCGCTGGCAACGCGCACGGGCGACCCGGCTTTCGATCCCGAAACGCTGGCACCCGGCGAATTCGACGGCTGGAAACAGCGAGTGCACGACGATGCCCTGGCCACGCTTGCCTTGCTGGAACAGCACCTGACCCGGTTTCCACCAGCGGCGCTGAAGAATGCAAACATATTGTTGGAGCAGCGGCACCGGTTGCTCGCACGGATCGAATCCTGTGACATGCCGGCCGGGCCGTACCTCAAAACACGCTACCACGGCGATTATCACCTGGGCCAGGTTCTGGTGAGCAACAACGATTTCATTATCATCGACTTTGAGGGGGAACCGGCGCGATCCATGG
>PHCO01000499.1 GCA_002842265.1 Betaproteobacteria bacterium HGW-Betaproteobacteria-18
GCCACCGCCGCGCCTTCGAGTGGTTTGCCGGCGTGCCCAAACGGCTCATCATCGACAACGCCAAGTGCGCCATCATCCGCGCCTGCATCCACGACCCCGTCGTCCAACGCGGCTACGCCGGGTGTGCCGAGGGCTATGGCTTCAAGATCGATCCCTGCCCACCCCACGACCCGCAGAAGAAGGGCATCGTGGAGTCCGGCGTCAAGTACCTCAAGGGCAACTTCCTGCCGCTGCGCAGTTTCCGCGATCTGGCCGATTTGAACGCCCAGGCCCGCGCCTGGGTCATGCAGGAGGCCGGTGTGCGCCTGCATGGCACCACCCGGCGCACGCCGCTGGCCTTGTTCGAGGCCGAGCGCGCCTTGTTGCAGCCGCTGCCCGCGCAGGCGCCCGATCTGGGGGTCTGGAGCCGTGTGACGGTGCACCGCGACTGCCACATCAAGTTCGACCACATCCTGTACTCGGCCCCGTTTGCCCTGGCCGGCAAGGTGCTGTGGCTGCGCGCCACCGATGGTTGCGTGGCTCTGTACGAGGATTTCCGGCTCGTGACCACCCACCCCCGGGGCCACAAGCCGGGCCAGCGCGTGACGCAACGCGAACACATGCCGCCCCAGGCGCAGGCCTTCTTCGCCCATGACCGCCAGTGGCTGGGCGAGCAGGCCGAAGCACTGGGGCAGTTTTTTGCCGGCAGAAAAATTTCCTACATCTTTACCAGCAGCCTGCTTCGCACGAAACGCACGGCAGAGGCAATTGCTGCAAGACAGGACGCCTGCCGGATCATTGCGCTGAAAGAGTTTAATGAAATCCATGCCGGCGTCTGCGAAGGCATGACTTACGCTGAAATTGAAAAAGAGATGCCGAAAGTCTTCAGAGCACGTGAAACAAATAAATATGCCTATGTTTATCCCGAGGGCGAAAGTTACGCGATGATGAAACCGAGAATTGAAGAGGGAATCAAAAAGTCGTTTTTTCTGAACCGCCGCGCGCACAACATTATGATTGTAGGCCATCAGGCTGTCAACCGTTTGATTCTTTCCCATTTTCTTTACCGGCGGGA
>PHCO01000500.1 GCA_002842265.1 Betaproteobacteria bacterium HGW-Betaproteobacteria-18
CCGGCATCGATGAATTTGTGCCTGCGGGTAGTGGGGTGTTTCGCCTCGTGCGCTGCCGTCTCGACCACGACGCCATCGATTTGTACTGGCACAGCCCGCAGCTCATGGAAATCACGCTGACCGCGCGCCAGTTGCCTGAACCGCGTGGCAATGACCGAGAAACCTATGGGGAGTACGCCGCATGAGCAATCAGCCAATGATGGAAGTCGAGCTGTACGCTTTTACTAGTGCCAGCGGCCAGTTCCTGCTGACGCCGCACGAATTCGACGTCGACCTCGATGGCACCCTCAAGAAACCTGTCGAGCAGCACGGGGTGATCCGGGCTGATGCTCGCGGCCTCTGCCATGTACTTCTCGAGATACTGCTCGTCATACGCGATGACCATGCCGCGACCACCCAGAACGTAGCTGGGACGCACGAGCAGCGGGAATCCGATGCGGCGAGCCACTTCCAGCGCCTCAGCGTGCGTGAAGGCCGTACCGGCCGCCGGGTAGGCAATGTCGAGGCGATCGAGCACGTCTGAGAAACGACGGCGGTCCTCGGCAAGATCGATTGCCTCAGGCTTGGTGCCCATGATGGGCACACCGGCGGCCTCGAGCGCGCGCGCGAGCTTGAGCGGCGTTTGGCCGCCGAAGGTGACGACTACGCCTTCGGGCTTCTCCGCGTCGCAGATGTCCATGACGTCCTCGAACGTGAGCGGCTCAAAGTACAGTCGATCGCTCGTGTCGTAGTCAGTGGAGACCGTCTCGGGGTTGCAGTTGACCATGATGGTCTCGTAGCCCTGATCGTGCAGCTCGTAGGCTGCGTGCACGCAGCAGTAATCGAATTCGATACCCTGGCCGATGCGGTTGGGACCAGCGCCCAAGATCATGGCCTTGGGCCGATCGCTCGGGGCGACTTCGTCTTCGGTCTCGTAGGTCTTGTAGTAGTACGGCGTGCCTGCGGCGAACTCCGCGGCGCACGTGTCGACGGACTTGAACGTCGCGCGCACCCCGAGCTCGATCCTGTGAGCGCGCACATCGGCTTCAGGTGCGCCCGTGAGGTGCGCGAG
>PHCO01000501.1 GCA_002842265.1 Betaproteobacteria bacterium HGW-Betaproteobacteria-18
CACCCTGATGATCGGCGACACCACGCACGACCTGCAGATGGCGCTCAACGCTGGCTGTGCCAGCGTTGGCGTGAGCTACGGCGCCCACGAGCCCGACGCCTTTGAAGCCCTGAAGCCACTGCATATCGCCCATTCTGTGCGTGAACTGCACGACTGGCTCAGGACGAACGCCTGAAGGACGAGCCGCTGCGCGGCTCACAAGAGGCGGTGGATGGCCGCACCCTGCGGGCTCGCCATGACGGGGTGCCGCCATCGCGACGACGCAGCCCCTGCGCATGCAACAACCACACGTTCGTCATCGCGAGGGCGCAGCCGGTGGCCTTGACGGTGTTCCTCGACAGCCCCGTTTTCCTCGGAATTCCACGGATCGTGAGCCGGTCACGCATCTTCATGCGCCTGACTTTGCCAATCATGTCCATGGTGATCACCTTTGTTTTCCTTCTGCTGAAAAACTCAGCAGGAGCGTGATACACCCCGGTCAATTCCGGGGCGGCACACTTCCATGTGTGCACCGGGTTCACTGGGCTTTCTCGCGATTGGCCCTCTGCATCGCGGCCACATCAATAATCAGCGCGACATTGCCATCCCCCAGAATCGTCGCAGCAGAAATACCTGGCACTTTGCGGTAGTTGGTCTCAAGATTTTTCACCACGACCTGATGCTGCCCGACCAGTTGATCAACCAGCAGCGCAAACCGTGTTCCTTCGGCCTGCACAATCACCGCAATGCCCTGCGTCGGGTTGCTCACGGCATCGGCGATCTCGAAGAATTTATGCAACTCGACCAGCGCCAGGTACTCGCCCCGCACATGCATGACCTGCTCATCGCCGGTGATGGCATGGATATCTTTGGCGAGCGGCTGCAACGATTCGATGACGTAATTCAGAGGCAAAATGTAAACCTCATGGCCCACCTTGACCGACATGCCATTGAGAATGGCCAGCGTCAGGGGCAGAACGATCTTGATGGTCGAGCCCTTGCCATGGACGGAGGAAATCTCGACATGACCACCCATTTCCTGGATATTGCGTTTCACCACGTCCATGCCGA
>PHCO01000502.1 GCA_002842265.1 Betaproteobacteria bacterium HGW-Betaproteobacteria-18
GGGGATATGATATCTCCAACATTACATTTATCGAGGGGAAAACAGGGTACATCGTTGTCGACCCGCTGGTTTCGGTGGAGGCGGCCCGGGCGGCGCTCAATCTCTTCTACCAAAAGCTTCCCAAACATCCCGTGGTGGCCGTGATTTACACGCACAGCCATGTTGACCACTGGGGCGGGGTGAAAGGAATTGTTTCCGAGGGGGACGTGCAGGCCCGAAAAGTCCGGATCATTGCCCCCCAGGGGATCGGGAAGGAAATCATCAGCGAAAACCTGATGGCGGGGACCGCCATGATGCGCCGCGCCATGTACATGTTCGGTACGACTCTGCCCAAGGGGCCGCAGGGCCAGGTGGATGCGGGTATGGGAAAGGCGAGCTCCAGCGGGACCATCAGCTATATCCCGCCGACGCAGGAAATCGTAAAACCGGTCGAGGAAGTCGTAATCGACGGGGTGCGCTTTGTTTTCCAGCAGGCGCCCCAAACGGAGGCACCCGTTGAAATGAATTTCTATCTGCCCGACTTAAAGGCGCTGTGCGTGGCCGAGAATACCACCGCCAGTCTGCATAACCTGCTCACGCCCCGCGGCGCCCAGGTTCGCGATGGCCAGGCCTGGTTTCGGTCCATTGACGAAACGATCGACCTCTTCGGCGGGCAGGCGGACGTATTGTTCACCACGCATAACTGGCCTCGCTTCGGCAATGAAGCCATCCTCCGCTATCTCGGAAATCAGCGCGATCTCTACAAGTACATTCATGATCAAACCATCCGTCTGATGAATCAGGGCTATACGATGACCGAGTGTGCTGAAAAGATCAAGCTTCCGCAAAGCCTTGCCGGCCAGTGGTACAATCGCGATTTTTACGGGACGGTTAATTTCAATGTGAAGGCCGTGTACCAGCGCTACCTGGGCTGGTTCGATGCCAATCCCGCCCACCTCCATGGGCTTCCCCCCGAGGAGGCGGGCCGCAAATACGTGGACTTCATGGGCGGATCACAGGCCGTTCTGGCGCGGGCGCGGGAATCTTTAAAAAAGGGAGAGTACCGCTGG
>PHCO01000503.1 GCA_002842265.1 Betaproteobacteria bacterium HGW-Betaproteobacteria-18
ACGATGACGCGTTCGGACTCGCCACTGCTCATTGAGTGGTAATGAATCGCCACCGGGCGCTTGGCATGGATGGCCCGGCAGATGGGGGCCAAGACTTCCATTTGCGGGTTGCTCAAGGCGGCAGGAGATTCACAGGGAAGCAATGGCTTCGTCTCGCCATCTACCCCGTCACCAAAACCCAGCGACAGCGCCGACAATACGCGCTGTGGCGCGTGTTCAAAAATTGGGGAGAAGGCTTTGCCGATGCGGTAAACCTTGCTGCTTCCGTCGAACTCAATGTTGTGTGGGGCGATCTCCCGATACAACGCCAAATCCCGGGTTGCACCAGCCGGGGCAACGCCAAATCGGCCAGCCAGATCAGGCCGCCCGATCTCGCCCATAAAGTAGAGACGGAACTCAACGTAGGCCAGACGCTCCCGCTGGGCGTGGCTCAAACTCTCGACACGCTGGGGGTGCATGCTCAAGCGCTCCTCATCCACAAGAAGCGACGGTAAGACCGAAAAACGCGGATTGATTGCTCATTGCACGACCATTAATATCATCAAAGTGATGACATTATGCGCCACTGCTTGAGTCTGAGCAAGTGGTCAGTCCGGACAAATCATCGAAACCACGCCCTCAAGGTCAAAACGTTGCTATCCTTGTCGGGATGCGGACGCGGGTTCGGTTCCGTGTTCCACCACCATTTACCTGTATTACCAAGTACCAAGAAGTCCCTAAAGCCCGCTACCAGCGGGCTTTTTCTTTGGTTTCTTGTCCTAGTGCGTCCTATCTTATCCCATTGCATCCGGCAGTTAATGGGGGTATAAATGTGGGGTACATCGTGTACCCCCGTATGGAGATACCCCCAAATGGCCCTGACAAATACCGCCGTATTGAACGCAAAGCCCGAGGCAAAGCCGCGCAAGCTGGCTGACGAAAAGGGGCTGTTTCTGCTGGTGCATTCCAATGGCTCCAAATATTGGAGGCTGAAATATCGTTTTGGGGGTAGAGAAAAGCTGCTGGCCCTGGGGGTATATCCCGAGGTTTCGCTGGCCGATGCCCG
>PHCO01000002.1 GCA_002842265.1 Betaproteobacteria bacterium HGW-Betaproteobacteria-18
TGCGCCCGACCTGTTGCCCAAAGTTCGTGAATTGAGCTCGCGCCAGTTTGTGAGTCTGGTGCTCACACGCTACGACTGGAATCTGCCGGTGGCCCAGGCCGGCGGCGACAGCGCCGCGCGCGCGGACTTGATCGAACAAATCCTGCAGCGCAAGCAAGGTGCGCTCACCATGCCCGTGTGGCAGGGCGAACCCCGCGTGAGTGCCCATATTGCAGACCTCTACGCCTACCTCTCGGCGCGCGCCGATGGCACGCAGGGGCCGGAGCGGCCGGTGCGCTAGCACTGGTCACTCAGCAGGAGGTACATGCAAATGTCAAGTTTCAAAAGACTGGTTTATCGCGGGGTCTGGTTGACGGCGCTGGCCCTTGCGGCGTGTGGCGGTGGTGGCGGCAGCAGCGGCGATGTTGTCATACCACCGTTCTGGAGCCGCAGCGGGATTGTGGTGGCCGACTTCAACACTGACGGGCGTGATGACCTTGCCGTGGCAGCCGCCTACATAGACGGCCCACCGCCCCATCCCGGCTACGTGGAGATTTATATGCAAAGTGCCGCGGGCGTCTTTGCTGCCCCAGTTCGGTACCCGATCGGCCCCGACCCATGGGGCATGTCGGCGGGTGACGTGAATGGCGATGGTCATCTGGACCTGGTCATCGCCACACCGAATGCGCTGCCGATTCAGGTCAATACGATCAGTGACAGCGGCGGCATTTCGCTTTTGCGCCAGGATGTTGCCCATCCGGGAAGTTTTCTGGCGTCGCAGTGGGTGGCCACCGGCGGCATGGCCGAAGATGCCGCCATAGCGCATCTGAATGACGATGCACTGGCGGACCTGATTGTTGCGGACGGTGTCAGCGTCAATGGCCGCGCCTTGTTGCTGCCGCAGCTGGCGCAGCCGCCTGGCGCGTTTTCGGCACCCGTGTCATTGCTCACTGGCAGCGGCCGGGGTTCCGATGATGTGGCTGTGGCTGATCTCAATGGAGACGGTCGCGCCGACATCGTGCTGGCAGCCAGTGACAGAGTCGCCGTCTTCTACCGGAAATCGACAGGCGGCTTTGAGCAGGTCGTTTTGCTGGATGCGGGTTTGCGTGTCCAGGGCGTTGCGGTGGCGGATATGGATGGCGATGGTCGTGCCGACATTGTGGCCGCCAACGCGGGCAGTGCGCCGGTGGGCGGCACGGGCGGCTCCAGCGTCACATTTCTGCTTCAGAAAAGCCCCGGTAATTTCGTTGCCACAAATATTCCAGTGGCCGACGGTGCGCGCCGCGTGGCCATTGGCGACCTCAACCAGGATGGCGTGCCGGATGTGGCGGTGGTGTCCATGGTCTACCAAAACATCTATTCGCCATCGCGCATCTCTGTGTTGCTGCAGTCGTCTGCGAGCCGGGGCCTGTTCACGGTTGCAGGCGATTACGCAGGCACCGTTCCAGGGAGCTTCATCGCCATCGGCGACATGAATGGCGATGGCCGCAACGACCTGGTTCTGGAGAATGGCCCCAGCGTGCTTGTGCAATCGGCCTCGGCCCCCGGAGCGTTCGAAGCTGTTCAGACCTTGCGCTGAGCGCTGTGTGGCCAAGATCAACGCCTGCCCCGGCGCCAGGGAGGTTGGCAACATGTCAGGCGGCCTCGCCATTGCCTTGCAACATCCGGACGAAGCGATTCTCAAAGTGATTGTGGTTCATTAAACTAGTTTTTTATTATTTGCCAAAATTAAAAAAGGACTCAGCATGAACACACCACTTGCCCAGCAGACCGTGGCGCAGACGCGCACGGTTGAGCAACTGATTGCCGGCCAGGCCACGTCTGACGGCGCGGGCGTCAAACTGACCCGCGTGCTGACGCACAACCTGCAGCACCGGCTGGACCCGTTTCTGATGCTCGATGCCTTTGGCAGCGACCAGCCCGACGACTACATTGCCGGCTTTCCCGACCACCCGCACCGCGGTTTCGAGACCATCACCTACATGATTTCCGGGCGCATGTTGCACCGTGACAGCGCCGGCCACGAGGGGCTGCTGGAAAACGGTGGCGTGCAGTGGATGACAGCCGGAAAAGGCGTGATCCACTCCGAGATTCCGCAACAGGAAGAAGGCGTGATGGAGGGCTTTCAGCTCTGGCTGAACCTGCCCAAACGCGACAAGATGATCACGCCCTGGTACCGTGACTTCAAAGCCGATGAACTGCCCAGGTTTGAAACCGAAGAAGGCGTGGCCGTGACGGTGATAGCCGGTTCAAGCCATGGCACCAGCGGTGCCGTGACACGCGACGCCACGCAGCCCAACTACCTGGACCTGCACCTTCCCGCGGGCAGCCACTTCGCGCAGCCGCTGCCCGCAGGCCACACCGCTTTTGTCTATGTCTATCGCGGCGAGGTCAGCATTGCGGATAAAGCCGTGCCAGCGCAGCGCATGGCCATTTTGGCCAATGACGCGCAGGCCGATGGCGTGGTGATCGAGGCCAGCGTTGACGCCAAACTGCTGCTGGTGTCAGGCCAGCCCTTGAAGGAACCCATTGTTCAGTATGGCCCATTCGTGATGAACTCGCAGGATGAGATTTACCAGGCGCTGAGCGATTTTCGCGATGGCCGGCTGGGGGAGGAGGCTGCCTGAGACCTTGTGTCCCTGTCGCATCATCAGTTTGAGAAAAGCCAAAAGCCGAGAGGTAAAGCGCTACGAATGCCGCCCTATTCTGAGGCGACCTGGTCATCACCACCGTACTGTGCTTCGCGCACAGCCTTACGCAATGCATGCCCAGTAAGTGCCGAGAACTGCGGGCGGACCGGTAGCTTGCCGGCAAGCTACCGTTGCAGGCCGTCTTGCGCCAACTCATCGTCTTCCAAGGCATGCAGCGCGCGGTAAACCTCGTCACGCCCAACGTCCTCGCTGCCAACATAAAACTGGGCATAGACGGCGCTCGTCGAAACGAATCCCAAACTCTCCATGACATCCTCATGCGGTACGGTCTTGGCAGTGCCAGCGTCAATTTCAGTCACTTGCTCTTTCAAACCCTGGCCGATTTTTTCACTGTCTTCGGGCGAGCCATGCCATGACAGCTCCCACAAAATCTCCCGGATAAAGTTGCCCAAGGTGATGCGCTCACTTTTGACGACTTGCAGCGTGTTGGCGTACTGCTTTGCATCCATGTCGGCCTCACAGACGAGCACTTCACTATTGACACGGACCGGTAGGTGCAACAGTTCGCTTGCGCACAAGACGGGGACCAGCGATAAGTTGAAGTTCAGACATGTTGTTTGCTAATCTTTTTTTGACCGCAAGCCAGGAACTTGTCAGCTTTGGTCGCAGGCTCGTTAATCTACCAACGCTTTTAGCGGCGCATCCCGCGCATCTTGGTGCAGCGCATTATCCAGTTTGGTCGCCATGTCTGTCGTTTGTACCGTTCCTCTGGTGTGAGCGCGGTCCGACGTAAACGCAAGGCTTGTAGGGAATGGGGTTGGCTTTGGCAAACTTATTCACCTGAAGGACGGTCGTCTTCAGTCGGATGACGCAAACGGAGTAAGCCGTAGGTACCTCCCCCCTGTTTGTTTTGAGTCTGGTGCTAGCCCGGTGCTAGCCGAAAAAAATCCGCTACGGTTTAAGTAGCGGATTTTTTTTGATTTTGTTGGTGCCGGAGAGATGAATCGAACACCCGACCTTCTCATTACGAATGAGCTGCTCTACCGACTGAGCTACACCGGCTTGGAAAGAGCGCAATTATAGCGGCCGCATCAAGCCTCGCTGTGGTAGCGGGTGACGCGTTCGACCTCGTTTTTGGAGCCCATGAAAACGCTCACACGCTCGTGCAGTTTTGTGGGTGTGATGTCCATGATGCGGCGCTTGCCGTCGGTGGCGACACCACCAGCCTGCTCGATCAGCCAGCTCATCGGGTTGGCCTCGTACATCAAGCGCAGCTTGCCCTGTTTTTCTGGCTCGCGCTTGTCCCATGGGTACAAAAAGATGCCGCCACGGCTCAGGATGCGGTGCACATCGGCCACCATGCTGCCGACCCAGCGCATGTTGAAATCCTTGCCACGCGGGCCGTCCCTGCCTTGCATGCATTCGTCGATGTAGCGCGTCACCGGTGCGGCCCAATGGCGCTGGTTGCTCATGTTGACGGCAAATTCCTGGGTGTCTTCAGGGATGCGCAGGTCTTCTTCGGTCAGGATGAATGAGCCTTGCTCACGGTCCAGTGTGAACACCGCCACGCCATCGCCCACGGTGAGCACCAGCGTGGTTTGCGGGCCAAAGACGCAGTAGCCGGCGGCAACCTGCTGGGTGCCCGGTTGCAAAAAGTCCTGCTCCGAGACGCCCGTGCCTTCGGGTTTGAGCAGTACGCTGAAGATGGTGCCAATGCTGACGTTGACGTCGATGTTGCTGGAGCCGTCCAGCGGGTCGAACATCAGCAGGTATTCGCCTTGCGGGTAGCGGTTGGGCACCACGTAGATGCCTTCCATTTCCTCGCTGGCCATGGCGGCCAGGTGACCGCCCCATTCGTTGGCCTCGATCAGCACTTCGTTGGCGATGATGTCGAGTTTTTTCTGCATTTCGCCCTGCACGTTTTGGCTTTCGGCGCTGCCCATCACGTCACCCAGGGCGCCTTTGTTGACGGCCTGGCTGATGCGTTTGCAGGCGCGGGCCACCACTTCAAGCAGCAGGCGCAACTCGGGCGGAATGTGGCCCTCCAGGCGCTGTTGTTCCACCAGATAACGCGTCAGGGATATTCTTTTGGGCATGGATGTCTCTTTGTTTGGGTTGTGAACCTGTTATTCAATCTGCCAATGCGCGACTGACCACCTCGCGCACGTCGTTGCTCAAATCGGCCTTGGCGGCCACGCGCTTGAGGGCCTCAAAAGCCGCATTGCGATAAGGTTCGGCCAGCTTTTTCCAACGGTCCATGGCGCGCGCCAGGCGCGAGGCCACTTGCGGGTTGATGGCATCGAGCGCCAGCACCTGATCGCTCCAGAACACATAGCCCGCCGCATCGGCACGGTGAAATGCGCCAGGGTTGGCGCTGCAGTAGCTGAAGATCACACTGCGGGCGCGATTCGGGTTGCGGATGTGGAAATCGGGGTGCTTGAGCAACTGGCGCACCGCCGGCAGCACCTGGCCGCCGCGGTCGGTGGTGCCAGCTTGCAGCGCAAACCACTTGTCCAGCACCAGTTCTTCTGTCTTGAACAGGCTGTGAAAACGCGCCAGCGCGGGCGTGGCCAGTGCATGGCCGCTGTGCACCATTGCACTCAGGGCATTGAAACGGTCGGTCATGTTGTCGGCATCCTTGAAGCGCTGGTAGGCCTTGCCGGGCCAGACCGAAACCTGCCCTGAGCTGCCTGTCCTGAGCTCCGTCGAAGGGGGCGAAGGGTCGCCCGTGCTGCGGGCGGCCAGGCACAGAAAGTTCAGCGCCAGGCCTGCCAGCGCGCGCCGGCCGCTGGACAAGGTGTCGGGGTGGTAGCCACCGTTTTGGCAATGCGCCTCATACGCCCATTGCCAATCTGCGGCAAGCTCGCTGGCAAGTTGCTCGCGCATGGCTTCGCGCACCGCGTGGATGCGCTGCGGATCGACCACGTCAAGCTGCTCGGCGATGTAGGTTTCGGACGGCAGCGTCAGCACCAGCTCCTTGAACGCGGCATCCAGCGTGGGATGGCGCAGCACCGCGCGCATGGCTGACATGTAGGCCGCATTGAGGCCGCTAGCTGCCTGGCCAACCGTATTGATGGATTGGATCGCGCTGCGCAAGGCCAGGCGTTGGCCCGCTTCCCAGCGGTTGAACGGGTCGGGGTCGTTGGCCAGCAGGGTGAGCAATTGCGCGTCGCTGTAGTCAAAGTCCACGATCACCGGGGCGCTGAAAGCCCGCAGGATCGACGGCACAGGCTCCTCCAGCACGTTTTCGAACGTGATCGACTCAGCCACCTGCGTCATGACAAACAGATGGCTGTCACTTTCTGCAACCGGACTGCCTTGCACTTGCAAGGGCAGGGCGGCACCGCTGTTGGCGCCCACCAGCCCGAGGCTGACCGGAATCACAAACGGCTCCTTGCTGTCCTGGCCCGGCGTGGCGGGACAGCTCTGGACAAAGTTCAGCGTATAGGTGTGTGCTGCAGCATCGTAGTTTGCGGAGGTGGCCAGTCGCGGTGTGCCGGCCTGGCTGTACCAGCGCTTGAACTGTGGCAGCAAGCGGGCCAGGGCGGAGTCGGGGTTGGCATCGGCGATGGCCTGAGCGAAGTCGTCACAAGTGACAGCGTTGCCATCATGGCGGGAAAAGTACAGCGTCATGCCTTTGGCAAAACCGGCGCGGCCCACCAGGGTTTGCATCATGCGAACCACCTCGGCCCCTTTTTCGTAGATGGTGACGGTGTAGAAGTTGTTGATCTCGATGTAGCTGTCGGGTCGTACCGGGTGCGCCATGGGGCCGGCATCTTCGGGAAACTGGGCGGTGCGCAGCACGCGCACGTCTTCGATGCGCTTGACGGCGCGGCTTGACGCGTCGGCACACAGGTCCATGCTGAATTCCTGGTCGCGGAATACCGTCAGGCCTTCTTTCAGACTCAACTGAAACCAGTCGCGGCAGGTGATGCGGTTGCCGGTCCAGTTGTGAAAATATTCGTGACCGACCACGCTCTCGATGTTGGCAAAGTCGACATCGGTGGCGGTGGCCTGGTTGGCCAGCACGTATTTGGTGTTGAAGACGTTCAGGCCCTTGTTTTCCATGGCACCCATATTGAAGTCGCTGGTGGCCACGATCATGAAGCGCTCCAGGTCCAGTGGCAGGCCAAAGCGGGCTTCGTCCCAAATGACGGAGTTGATCAGCGAGTTCATGGCGTGCTCGGTTTTGTCCATGTCGCCAGGGCGCACATAGACCTGCAGCAGGTGGTCTTTGCCGCCTCTGGAAGTGATGTGTTGCTCGCGGCACACCAGCTTGCCGGCCACCAGGGCAAACAGGTAGCAGGGTTTTTTGTGCGGATCGACCCAGGTGGCAAAGTGGCGGCCATCGTCGAGCGTGCCACTGTCTGTCAGGTTGCCATTGGAGAGCAACACCGGGTATTTGGCTTTGTCGGCCCGCAGCGTCACGGTAAAGCTGGCCATCACATCGGGGCGGTCCAGAAAATAGGTGATGCGCCTGAAACCTTCGGCCTCGCATTGGGTAAAGAACGAGTCGTTGCTGACGTACAAGCCCATCAGCTTGGTGTTTTTGACGGGTGTGCAGGTGGTAAAGATTTCCAGCTCAAAACTGCCCTCCAAAGGCAGGTTTTCCAGCACCAGTTGGCCGGCATCCATCTTGAATGATGTGCCGGCGCCGTTGACCAGCACGCGCGCCAGATTGAGCTCGTCGCCGTCCAGGCGCAGCGCTTGCGCTGGCACGTCCGGGTTGCGGCGCAGCGTCATTTTGTTGAGCACGCGGGTCTTGGCGGGGTCGAGGTCAAAGCTCAGGTGCACGGTGTCGATCCAGTACGCCGGGGCGGCATAGTCAGCGCGGCGAACCACCGTGGCTGCGCCGTTCGAGTCATTTCGTTGCAACATGCAAGCTCTCCAAAAATTTTGATTCCAACAATTCGTTGTAGTTGCGCACCGCAGCCAGCACATGCGGGCCTGACAGCTCTTCAGGGCTGTGGCCGGTGCAAACAGCCACCGCGCGCATGCCCGCGCGGCGTGCGGCTTCAATGCCAAAGGGCGCGTCTTCAAACACAATACAGTGCGCAGGTAGAACGTCCATGCGCTGGGCTGCTGCCAAAAAGATAGCGGGCGTGGGTTTTCCGGTCAGGCCCTCGTCGCCGCGCGCGATGGCATCTGGCGGTGGGTTCATCTTCAAGTGGCCCAGCGCAAATTCCACGTTGTGGATGTCTCCTGCCGTGCCCACGCCGACGTTGAGCCCATGCGAGCGGGTTGCTGCATAAAAAGCGCTGAAGCCTGCCACCTCGGCAAAGATCGGCCCGAAGATGTCGCGGTAGAGCTGCTCTTTCTCGGCAATCAAGGCCCAGGCTTCATCAGCGGCCATGTCTCTTTGAAACAGTTCACACATGCACTCGGCCCCGGTGCGCCCGGTGGTGCGGCGCATCAGGTCGTCAATTTCAATACTTAAACCGTGCTGGCGGGCAAAGAGTTCCCAGCTTTGTGCGTGATAGCCCATCGAATCGATCATGGTGCCGTCCATGTCGAAGATAAAGGCCCCCACGTTTGTCGCTTCGCGTACTGCACTGCCCCCCGAGGGGGTCTTCGCGCCTTGGGGCGGCCCGGCGGCGCTCAAGGCTTCGTCGATCGGCGAATGGGTCATACACCCTGCTTCAAAGAGGCTTCAATGAACTGGTCCAGGTCGCCGTCAAGCACCTTTTGCGTGGCCGAGGTTTCGTAGTTGGTGCGCAGGTCCTTGATGCGGCTGTTGTCGAGCACGTAACTGCGAATCTGGTGGCCCCAGCCCACGTCGGTCTTGCCGTCTTCGAGCTTTTGCTGCTCTTCCTGCTGCTTGCGCAACTCAAAGTCATAGAGCTTGGAGCGCAAGCGCTTCCAGGCGATGTCGCGGTTGCCGTGCTGGCTGCGTCCGTCCTGGCACTGCACCACGATGCCGGTGGGGATGTGCGTCAGGCGCACGGCGGAATCAGTCTTGTTGATGTGTTGGCCGCCCGCACCACTGGCGCGGTAGGTGTCGGTGCGCACGTCCGATGGGTTGATGTTGATCTCGATCGAATCGTCAATCTCGGGGTAAACAAACACGCTGGCAAAGCTGGTGTGGCGCCCGCCGGACGAGTCAAACGGGCTCTTGCGCACCAGGCGGTGGACGCCGGTTTCGGTGCGCAATAGGCCAAAGGCGTATTCGCCCTCGACCTTGAACGACGCACCCTTGATGCCGGCCGTGTCGCCCGGTGTTTCGTCTTCAATCTCGGTTTTGAAACCCTTGCGCTCGCAGTAACGCAGGTACTGGCGCAGCAACATGCTGGCCCAGTCGCAGGCCTCGGTGCCACCGGCGCCGGATTGAATGTCCACGAAGCAGTTCAGCGGGTCAGCCGGGTTGTTGAACATGCGGCGGAATTCAAGGCCCTTGACGATCTCTTCGAGCTTGGCGGCCTCGGCTTCAATCGTGATCAGGCCGGCTTCGTCGTTGTCTTCCTTGCTCATCTCGAACAACTCGGTGTTGTCAGAAAGCTCGCGTTCCAGGTCGCTGATGGTGACCACCACGCCATCGAGCGCTTTTTTCTCGCGGCCCAGCTCCTGGGCGCGCTTGGGGTCGTTCCAGACCGTGGGGTCTTCGAGTGAGGCGTTGACGGTTCTCAGGCGTTCAAATTTGGCATCGTAGTCAAAGATACCCCCGTAAATCGAGGGTACGGGCGCTCAAATCGGCTAATTTTGTGCCAATGGCGTTGATGCGTTCTGCTTCCATGGTGCGGGTCCTAATCTATTGGTATATCAACAACCTGCTATTTTCTCACGGCAAGCTATCGCGTGAAGCGTTCCAGTAAAGCAGCCACAGCCTGCGGCTGGTCATGGTGCAGCATGTGGCCGCAGTCGGGCACCTGGACAATCTCAAGATCGGCTACGGACTGCAGGCGTTCGCGGTGCTCTGCCTTGGTGAATTTGTCCTTCCACCACAGTGCCATGCTGTCGTCTTCAGCTTCCACCATCAGGGTCGGGGCGGAGATGTTGCGGTAAATGGACAGCACCTCATCGACCCGATAAAGATGCGCGGTGGTGATCTTGTGCGCCGCTTCACCCAAAATCGACCACTGGCCCGGCGCCAGCTCGGCCGACCAGTGGCTGGCCAGCCAGCGTGCTTTGTCCGCGCTCAGGCGCTGGTTGGTCTTCATCAGGCGCTCAGCCACGGCATCGAGCGTGGCGTAGGTTTTGAGCTGGAGCTTGCCGCTGTTGAATTGCTTGACCTCGTTCATCCACTGCGCATAACGGCCCGCCGCCTGTGCGGGCTGGCTGGCGGGCATGCCAAAGCCCTCCAGATTGATCAGGCGGCGAATGCGCTCGGGGCGCACGCCCGCGTAGATCATGGCCACGTTGCCACCCATGCTGTGACCTGCCAGATTGACCGGTGTGTCGGGGGCGTAATGGTCCAGCAGGGCATCCAGGTCGGCCAGGTAGTCGGGAAACCAAAAACAGTCGGCGCCGCCTGATGCAGTCAAACCAAAGCCGCGCCAGTCGGGGGCGATGATGAAATGCTCCTGGGCCAGGGCATCCACCACAAACTGGAAGCTGGCCGCCACGTCCATCCAGCCATGCAACAGCACCAGTGGCGTTTGGTCGGTGCCGGGCTTGCCCCAGCAGCGCACGTGGTAACAAAGTGTGCGAATAGGGACAAACTCGCTATGGGAAATTCTTTGGATTGGGTACATTTGACCGATCATAAGGAGTCTTCACCATGTCAGTCAGTCAATCCAGCGACAAAGCGGCTGGGCAACAGTCCACCAGCGTGGTACGTGCATGGGATTTGCCATCCAGTTACGCCCGGCTGCACAGCGCCTTTGCCTGGCAGGTGCCCGCGCAGTTCAACATGGCGCAAGCCTGTTGCGCGCGCTGGGCAGCGCAGCCAGGTGCTTCTAAAAATGTAGCTGTCCACGCATTTCAAACCGCCTCTGACAGTACTTTTCATACCTATGCCGGGTTGCAGGACCAGGCCAACCGGCTGGCCAATGTGCTGGTCGGCCTGGGCGTCAAGGCGGGTGACCGGGTTGCCATTGTGATGCCGCAGCGCTTCGAGACCGCCGTGGCCTACATGGCGGTGCTGCAAATGGGCGCGGTCGCCATGCCGCTGTCGCAACTGTTTGGCCCGGAGGCGCTTGAATTCAGGTTGCAGGACAGTGCCGCGGTGGTGGCCATTGGTGACGCGCAAACCCTGGGTAGTGTGCAGGCGGTGCGAACACGCTGCCCTGGTTTGCGCCAGGTGCTGGGCGTGGGGCTTGACGCTGAAACCCAACATCTGGCCGATATGGCCTACACGACGGCGCTTGCTGCTGCCAGCGACCAGTTTGCCATGGTGGCCACGCGCGCTGATGCCCCGGCGATATTGATCTACACCAGTGGCACCACGGGCAATCCCAAAGGCGCGCTGATCCCGCACCGGGCGCTGATCGGCAACCTGACCGGGTTTTTGTGCAGCCAGAACTGGTTCGGCTTCGACATGGCAGGGCAGGGCGAGCCGGTCGAGAGCTTGCGCCAGTTGACCAACCCGGACCAGCTGCCAACGGGTTCCAAGGCGGTGTTCTGGAGCCCGGCCGACTGGGCCTGGACCGGGGGCCTGATGGACGCGCTGTTGCCCTCGCTTTATTTTGGCCGCCCCATCGTGGCGTTCAATGGCCGCTTCAGCCCGCAAGTCGCACTGGAGTTGCTGCGCGACTGCGGCGTCACGCACAGCTTTTTGTTCCCCACCGCGCTCAAGGCGATGATGAAAGCCTACCCCGGCAGCGCCGGCCAGAGCGTCAACCAGCAGTTTGGCTTGAAGTTGCAAGCCATCATGAGCGCCGGCGAGGCGGTGGGCGATGCGGTGTTTGACTACTGCCAGGCGCAGTTGGGCGTCACAGTCAACGAAATGTTTGGCCAGACCGAAATCAACTACATCGTCGGCAACTGCGCCGCCCTGTGGCCGGCCAAACCCGGCAGCATGGGCATGGGCTACCCCGGCCACCGGCTGGCGGTGATCGACGACAACGGCCATGAGTGCGCCGAGGGCGTGGCCGGTGATGTGGCCGTCCATCGCCTTGACATCCACGGCCAGAGTGACCCCATCTTCTTTTTGGGCTATTGGAAAAATGCAGCATCCACGATGGCCAAGTTCACCGGCGACTGGTGCCGCACCGGCGACCTGGCCAGCCGCGACGCCCAGGGCTATCTGTGGTACCAGGGCCGCAGCGACGACGTGTTCAAGGCCGCTGGCTACCGCATCGGCCCGGGCGAGATCGAGAACTGCCTGGTCAAGCACCCGGCCGTGGCCAATGTGGCGGTGGTGCCCAAGCCCGATGCGGTGCGCGGCGCGGTGGTCAAGGCCTATGTGGTGTTGTCGCCCGATTTTGTAACTGCTCGCGCCAGCTTTGCGGGATCGAAGGCGCAATTCGATGCTGAACTGATCGAACAACTGCAGGCCCACGTCAAAGACAAACTGGCGCCCTACGAATACCCCAAGGAGATCGAGTTTCTGGAGACCCTGCCGATGACCACCACCGGCAAGGTGCAGCGCCGGGTGCTGCGGCTGCAGGAAGAGGCGCGGGCTCAAACCACCGTGTGAGACGGGAATCTGTTGCCCTGAATCGGCGAGCAGGTCTGCGTCTTCAGGCTTTACCCAGGCTTCATACTTCTCAACCAAGTGGATATGCATGGACTGCACACTGCCGTCCATGCATTGCCTCAACCTGAAAACACGGGCTTGAAGCGGGCGATGCAAGCAAAGGAAAGCGTTCATGGATAGCAACAATAAATCCGTTACCCCCGCAACTGAGCGGTTGGCCACGACCGAGTTCGACATTCCGATGGATCAACGGGCTGAAGAGGTGTACGCGTCGGCTCCTCCCAAGGTCAAAAACGCCATCCTGACCCAGTTGGTGGGCAAAATTTATCAGGAAGCCCCGCCTGTGCAGCGCAGTGCCTTGATTGCGCAGTTGATGAAGCCGCTGGGCATCCTGTCGCTGGTAGCCGTGGCGAATGGTGTGTTCGCGAAAATCCGGTTTCGTGCCGGTTGGCCCGAGCTGCAAGCCAGGGTGGATGACGTGCAAAACATCCAGGTGAGTGACATCATGGCGCTGGCCAGCTACGCCCAGCAAGTCAGTGGCGAGGCCATCGGTGGCCTGGCTGATTTGCTCATTGCCTCGCCGCTACTGGCAAGTTCAGTGGCAGCGGCACTGCTGGTCAAAATTTTGCTTAAAACCCGCCGAAGCCCCATCAATCATGATGCGCAATGGGGTGATTGACCTTGCGTTTGACCCATTCAGCGCAAGTTGAAGCGTATCGCCGCAGAGTTTGCTGGCTCTTACTGGGTGAGTTCGATGATTGCCAAAATCAGGAAAATCAACCTTAAATCGGGCATGAGTCGGCTCGGCCCCGGGCTGATCACCGGCGCGGCCGATGACGACCCCAGCGGCATTGCCACCTATTCACAGGCCGGCGCGCAGTTTGGTTTTTCCATGCTGTGGACGGTGGTGCTGACCCTGCCTCTGATGGTAGCCATCCAGTTGGTGAGCGCGCGCATCGGGTTTGTCACCCGGCGCGGGTTGGCCGCCAACATCAAGGCAAGTTTTCCGCGCTGGGTGCTGCTTTCGGTGGTGGGCATGCTGCTGGTAGGTGGCTCGGCGCATGTCTATGCGGTGACTTTTGGCCTGCTCTGCCTGGTGTTGCAGGTGTTCTTGCCCTACAAGACCTATGTGCGGTGGTTGAAGTGGCTGACACTGGCGTTGCTGTCGTATGTTGCCGTGGTGTTCTCGCTGCACGTGGACTGGCGGCAGGTGGCCAGTCAGGTCGTGTGGCCCCAATGGCCTGAAGGCGTTCAGGGGCATGACGTGCTGTTGATGGTGGTGGCGGTGTTTGGCACCACCATCAGCCCCTACCTGTTCTTTTGGCAAGCGGCGCAGGAGATGGAGGACACCCGTGACAGCGCCCCTGAGTCACCCAAAGACGTGCGTCGTCACCTTCGGCGCATCAAGCTTGACACGGTCATCGGCATGGCGTTCTCCAACCTGATCGCCTTCTTCATCATCCTGAGCACGGCAGCCACCCTGCATGCGGCTGGTGTCACCGACATCCAGACCTCAGCGCAGGCAGCTGAGGCGCTGCGACCATTGGCGGGCGACCTGACGTTTTTGCTGTTTAGCCTGGGCATCATTGGCACCGGCTTGCTGGCCGTGCCGGTGCTAGCGGGCTCGGCGGGTTACGCGGTGGCTGAGGCGGCAGGTTGGCCAGGCAGCCTGAGCTCGCGCCTGGATAAGGGCGAGGGCCGCGGCTTTTACGCGGTGGTTGCTGCGGCGACCGTAGGGGGCGTGATTTTGTGCTTCACGCCGATGGATCCGGTCAAGGAATTGTTCTGGTCGGCGGTGTTGAACGGCATCATTGCCGTTCCCATCATGGCCGTCATGATGGTGCTGGCCTCACGCGCCAAGACCATGGGTGCGCATGTGATCAGTGCGCGGCTGCGTTGGCTGGGGTGGATCGCCACGGCCGTGATGATGGTGACCGTTGTGGCCATGTTCATGACGAGTTGACTGTAGCCATGGTGGCCTATAAACATGGCTGTATGCCTCAAGAAAGCACGTTGGTAAACCCGTAAACTTGAACCATCGGCTGCCAAGCCTTTTTTATTGAAGCAACGCATGAAAACCATTCAACTGGGTCAAAGCGACCTGCACGTCACGCCCATCTGCCTGGGCACCATGACCTTTGGTGAGCAGGTCGATGAGGCCACTGCTTTTGACATTTTGGACCGCTCACTTGAGCGCGATGTCAACTTTATCGACACGGCCGAGATGTACGCTGTGCCACCCCGTGCCGAAACCTTCAACGCCACCGAAAAAATCATCGGCAACTGGTTTAACCAGCGCCCCGGTGCACGGCAAAAGCTGGTGCTGGCCACCAAGGTGGCCGGTCCTTCGCGCAACATGCCGTGGATTCGCGGCGGTAGCCCGGATTTGACCGGCAAAGACATTTTGGAAGCCTGCGATGGCAGTCTGAAACGCCTGCAAACCGACGTCATTGATCTGTACCAGATTCACTGGCCGGTGCGCTCAGTCCCCGCGTTTGGCAATATGTATTACCAGCCTGCCAGTGGCGGTGAGGGCACGTCCATTCATGCCCAGCTTGAAGCTTTGCACACGCTGGTGCAGGCAGGCAAGGTGCGCGCCGTGGGCTTGTCCAACGAAACACCATATGGCGTGCATGAGTTCGTGCGGCTGGCTGAACAGTATGGTTTACCGCGCGTGGCCACGGTGCAAAACGGCTACAGCCTGCTCAACCGTAGCGTGGAAAACGCGCTGGACGAAACCCTGCAGCGCCTGAATGTGTCGCTGCTGGCCTATTCGCCCTTGTCGTTTGGCTTGCTCACGGGCAAGTACGACGACACCGGCCTGACTGGTCCCGGCGCACCGGCACAGGCGCGACTGACCAGGTTCGAGTCGTCGCGCAAGCAACGTTGGGGCCGCCCGGAGGCACTGGCTGCGGCCAAGCGTTACAGCGCACTGGCGCGTGAACATGGGTTAACCCCGCTACAGATGGCGCTGGCGTTTTGTTACACCAAATGGCAGGTGGCAAGCACCATCATTGGCGTGACCTCGGTGGCGCAACTCGATGAATGCCTGGATGTCTGGGGTACCACGCTGCCCCCGGAATTGATCAAGGAGATTGATGCGCTGCGTTGGGAGATTCGCGACCCGGCGCAATGATTTACGCCGTCATCGCGAGGACGAAGGACGTGGCGATCCATGGGTTCTGGATTGCCGCGTCGCTGGCGCTCCTCGCAATGACGGTTCAATAGTCTGATTACTGCACAGGGTTTTGCCATGGCCAAACACGTCAGCCTGACCCCCGCCACCCAACTGCTCAAGGCCAACAGGGTGGCTTTTACCGAGCACCCTTACGACTACCTGGAACACGGTGGCGCGCTGCACAGCGCGTCTGAGTTGGGCTGGGACCCGTTCCATGTGGTCAAGACGCTGATCATGCAGGACCAGGATGGCAAGCCGCTGGTGGTGTTGATGCACGGCAACCGCAAGGTCTCCACAAAAAATCTGGCGCGCCAGATCGGCGCCAAGTTGGTCGAGCCCTGCACGCCCGAAGTCGCCAACCGGCACAGTGGTTATCTGGTGGGTGGCACCTCGCCTTTTGGCACCCGACGCGCCATGCCGGTGTTCATCGAATCGACCATTCTGGCGCAGCCAAAAATCCTGATCAACGGCGGGCGGCGCGGCTATCTGGTGGGCATCGACCCGCAGGTGTGTGTCATGCTGCTGGGGGCCAAACCGGTCCAGTGTGCACAGCCTGACGTACTGACCTGAACAGGCGTGGGTGAACGCTGCACGCGTCACACTGGCAAAATAGCCCCATTGCGTTCAAACGGTTGAGCAACCAGGAGTTGATTTGGAATCCATGCAGAGTTTTTTTCCGCTGTTGGCAGTCTTGGCCGGCTACCTGATCGGGTCGCTGTCGTTTGCGGTCATCGTCAGTCGCGTCATGGGCTTGAGTGACCCGCGCACCTTTGGCAGCAAAAACCCGGGGGCGACCAATGTACTGCGTTCTGGCAGCAAGGCGGCGGCCATCGTCACGCTGCTGCTGGACGCGGCCAAGGGCTGGTTGCCGGTGGTACTGGTCAGGTGGTACGGCCCGGCCTATGGGCTGGGTGATGGCACCTTGGCGCTGGTGGGTCTGGCGGCGTTTTTGGGTCATGTGTTTCCGGTGTTTTTCAGGTTTTCCGGGGGCAAGGGCGTGGCCACGGCCCTGGGCGTGTTGCTGGGCTTGAGCGGCTGGCTGGGGCTGGCCACGGCCTTGATCTGGTTGCTGATGGCGCTGGTGTTTCGCTACTCGTCGCTGGCCTCGATTACCGCCGCGCTGTTGGCACCGGCGGTGTATGTGCTGGGTGATGGCGGGCTGTGGATCATGAGTAAAAGCGTGGCCGTGAGTGTGGCCGTGATGTCCCTGTTTTTGCTCTATCGTCATGCCGAGAACATCAACCGCCTGATCAAGGGCACTGAATCAAAATTGGGAAAGAAAGCCAGCGCCGAGCCCGTGGCGCATGCACCAGCGCATGGACACGCCAAGCATGGCCATCGGCATCCGCCACACGCTGATCAAAAACCTCGCACAAAAAATGATCATCCATGAAGCTCTGCATTCTTGACAACGACTTTCTGGACCCCGCGGTCGAGCCGACCTACATCGGCTACGGCGCCATGTTCGAGCGCCTCTTGCGCCAGGCCGGGGCCGAGGGCACCTTTGATATTTTCAACACCGTGAAAGGCGAGTATCCGGCCTCGTTCGATGCCTATGACGCGGTGCTGCTCACGGGCAGCAAGGCCGATGCATTTTCACAAGAGCCCTGGGTGCTGACGCTCAAAGGTAAGGTAGAAGAACTCTTGAAAGCCAAAAAAAAGCTGATTGGTGTGTGTTTCGGTCACCAGTTGATTGCGCTGTGTCTGGGCGCCAAAGTGGGTCGTGCGCCGCAAGGTTGGGGCGCCGGGCGCATGCAGTACCAGTGGACTGCGCCCGAGCTGGCGCAGGCTCAGGGCAGCCCCGAAGTGGCGCTGCTCGCCAGCCACCAGGACCAGGTGTTTGACTTGCCCAGCGGCACCAGGCTGCTCGCGACCAGCGACTTTTGCCCGGTGGCGGCATTCGGCATCGATGACCAGGTGTTTTGCGTGCAACCGCATCCCGAGTTTGTCGAGGACTACAGCGCTTTTTTGCTCAACAAACGGCGAGCCATGTTTGGCGAAGCAAAGTACCAGGCCTTCATGCAAAGCTTGGCCAAGGGCCAAGACGGTCTGGCTGTGGCGCGCATGATGGTGGCGTTCATCAATGGTGCCCCTGTGTGCCCAGTTGCAGGATCAAGTGGTGGTTGACCTGTTCCTGTACCGTCGATGCTGGCAAGGCCGCGGTGATGACCGGACTGCCGTCGGCACTTGAGTGCAGGCTGGGGGGGCGCATCAGGTGGCCTTTGTCATTGAGCACAATGGCCACGTCGGGGCGGTTGTCCTGGCGGCCGCGGCGCAGCACCACCCCCACGGTGGCGTTGTCAAGCTGCACAAATGTGCCGGGCGGGAACAAACCCACCACATGCACCAGTGTCTGGCCCACCTGGTTGTTGTGCGCGTTGCTGGTGTTGACGATGCTTTGGGCAGACTCCGTCGCGCTACGGCCCTCACGCGACTGCCGCGGGCTGATCATGGCGGCGTAGCGGTCAACCACATTCAAAATATGCACCAGGCGCTGCGGCGCCGACAAAGTCAGCAGATCCTGTTGGAAGGCTGGGTCTTGATGATGCTGTTGCACCGTTTGCAGCCAGAGTTCATTTTTGATGCCCAGGTTACGCAGCAGCTCTGCCCCTTGCGCTCCGTGGGTGCGCAAGGCGACTTCCTGCTCTGGCGTTGGGCGACCGCGTTGGTTGGCCAGTTGGTCTTGCAGCGCGGTCATGGCCATGTTCATGGTCAGAGCTGCATGGACCAGACTGTCGCGCTCGGGCTCAGGCAGATGAAATTCCCGGGCCACCAAGTGGCACAACACGGCACAGACCAGCGCGTGAGAGGCGCTGTACCCCACTGGTGAGTGGGCGGCCAGTTGAAACAGCAGGTACAGCGCCACGTCGGTATCGTGCTGGATCAGGTTGTTCATCCAGCGGTCGTACTGGTGAATGCGCGCCTCAAACTCCTGCACCTTATGCGGGTGACTCAAGACCATGCCCAAACCCGATTCCAGGTCCGACCAAAGACCCAGCAGGTCTTCGTACTCGTCTTCAGATTTCAGGATGAAACTCATGGCGCAGCGCCTGCTCAGGCCCGTGGGGGGTGCTGGTTAATCGCGAAAGTTGTCAAAACTCAGCGGAATATCAATGATTTCCTTGCGCATCAGGGCCATGGCGGCCTGCAGGTCGTCGCGCTTGGTGCCGCTCACGCGCAACTTGCCGTCCTGGATGGCGGCCTGCACCTTGATCTTGCTGTCCTTGATGAGTCGCTGGATTTTTTTGCCCAGTTCGGTCTCGATGCCGTCGCGCACCTTGATGACCTGCTTGACTTTGTCGCCGCCCATTTTTTGAACGTCGCCCTTGTCCAGAAAACGCACATCGACATTGCGCTTGGTGAGCTTGTTGCGCAGGATGTCTTCGATCTGGCTGAGCTGAAAATCAGCGTCGCCAATCAGTGTGATTTCCTTGTCCTTGAGCTCGATGGCAGCCGGTGTGCCCTTGAAGTCAAAACGGGTGGTGATTTCCTTGCTGGTGTTTTCAATGGCGTGTTTCACATCGACCATGCTGGCTTCGCAAACGGTATCAAAAGAGGGCATGAGGGTTCTCGCTAAATGTTCGACAATCCCGCCATGTTAGTCCAGAAAAACGTTCCCCTGCAGCCCTTCAATACCTTTCACATCGTGGCCAAGGCGCATGCGCTGGTGCGCATCACCGGTGAATCCGACGTGCAGGCGCTGCTGGCCGACCCCGAAATGGCCGCCGTGCCCAAGTTTGTGCTCGGTGGCGGCAGCAACATTGTGCTCACCGGCGATGTCAGGGCGCTGGTGCTCAAGGTCGAGGTGATGGGCCGTCGCCTGGTGCGGGAAACGGCCAAGGCCTTCATTGTGGAAGCCGGTGCTGGCGAAAACTGGCATGACTTTGTCACCTGGACGTTAGACGCTGGCTATCCCGGGCTGGAAAACATGGCACTGATCCCCGGCACGGTGGGTGCCTCACCGGTGCAAAACATCGGTGCCTACGGGGTCGAGCTGCAAGACCGTTTTGATTCGCTCGATGCCATCGACTTGCAGACCGGGCAACTTTTTACCCTGAATGCGGCGCAATGCGCCTTTGGCTACCGTGACTCGGTGTTCAAGCACGTCAGTGCGTCTGACACTGAGGCGGGTCATCGGGCCGTGGGCCTGAAAGACCGGGCCCTGATTTTGCGCGTGCGCTTTGCCCTGCCCAAGCCTTGGGAACCGGTGCTGGGTTATGCCGACATCGACAAACAAATGGCCGAGCACCAATGCACCCAACCCAACGCGCAGCAGTTGTATGACTGGGTGTGCGCCATTCGCCGTGCCAAGCTGCCTGACCCCGACGTGATCGGCAACGCCGGCAGTTTCTTCAAAAACCCCACCGTGAGTTCCGAGCAATGTGCCGACATCATTGCCCGCGATCCCAAGCTGGTGCATTACGTGCTGGCCGACGGCTCGGTCAAACTGGCGGCGGGCTGGCTGATTGATGCCTGCGGCTGGCGCGGCAAGTCGGTGGGGCAGGCGGGTGTCTATGAAAAACAGGCGCTGGTGCTGGTCAATCGCGGCACCGGCTTGGTGGGCGGCTCAGGCGCCACTGGCGGCGAGGTCATGCTGCTTGCAAAAGCGATCCAGACCAGTGTCTATGAACGTTTTGGGATTTTGTTGGAGACTGAGCCAGTCATTATTTAACCGGGAGGGTTCATGAGGGCACGGATAATCCTGGTTTAACCTTGGGGCAGTGACAGTCCTTTTTTGGTGCAACAACTCTATGAAAAAAATCATTGTCTTAGGTGGTACCGGCTTCGTCGGTACCCATGTGTGTGAAAAATTGGTGCGCGGGGGCTGGCAGGTGACCGTGCCAACACGACGCGCTTCCAACGCCAAAGCAGTCATGCATTTGCCAGGCCTGACCGTGCAGGAACTCGATGTGCATAACGAAGCCGCCTTGGCACATGTGGCCGCAGGCCATGACGCGCTGGTCAATCTGGTGGCCATTCTGCATGGCACGCAGGCAGCATTCGAGCATGTGCATGTGGCCTTGCCGCAAAAAATTGCCCATGCCTGCCTGGCCGCCGGTGTCGGTCAGGTGGTGCATGTCAGTGCGCTGGGGGCTGACTCGCTACAACCCACGCTGGCACCGTCCATGTACCTGCGCACCAAAGGCGAAGGCGAGGCCGTGCTGGTGCAAGCTGCCATGGGCGGAAGCGCGGGGGACGTAGCGCAGGCAGGGTTCGATCTGAGCATTCTGCGCCCCAGTGTGATTTTTGGTGAAGGCGACAAATTTCTGAACCTGTTCGCCAAGCTGCAACAGGTGTTGCCGATGCTGCCCCTGGCGGGCGCGGCGGCGCGCTTTCAGCCGGTGTGGGTGCAAGACGTGGCCACAGCGGTGGTGCGATGCCTGGCTGGGGCCAGTGCCCAATCATCTCCCCGCGTCATCGAGGCCTTTGGCCCGGAGGTTTTCACCTTAAAGGAACTGGTGCAAGTTTCTGCCCAGCTCAGTGGCGTGGGCGGCGGCATGGGCCGGCTGGTGATTCCCTTGCCCGCATGGGCCGGGCGGCTGCAAGCCACACTCATGGGCATGGCCCCAGGCGAGCCGCTGATGAGCGTGGACAACCTGGATTCGATGAAGGTTGATAACGTGGCCAGTGGCAAGCAGCCCGGCCTGGATTCCCTGGGTATCACGGCCTCGGCCCTGCGGCCGATTGCCAAGCAGTACCTCGGTCGGTGTTAATTCTCGGTGGCATTGAAGCCACTGAGAAACCAATAACAATATTGTCATTGCGAGGAGCGCCAGCGACGCGGCAATCCAGACTACATGGATTGCCGCGCTACGCTCGCAATGACGGTCCTCTCTGATATGAATTATTAGCGCTTGCTCTCACCCGTGAGACTGAGCAGGTCGCCCACACCACCGAGCGACAACAGGCCCGACTTGGCGTAAATGCCCAGTTTGGCACGGGTATCGACAATGTCGAGGTTGCGCATGGTGAGCTGGCCAATGCGGTCAGCCGGGCTGAATGGCGCGTCTTCCACCTTTTCCATGCTCAGGCGCTCGGGCGCATAGGTCAGATTGCTTGATTCGGTGTTGAGCAACGAATAATCATTGCCCCGGCGCAGCTCCAGCGTCACTTCGCCGGTCACGGCGCGCGCCACCCAGCGTTGCGCGGTTTCGCGCAGCATGATGGCTTGCGAGTCGAACCAGCGGCCCTGGTACAGCAGGCGGCCCAGTTTGCGGCCGTTGTCGCGGTACTGCTCGATGGTGTCTTCATTGTGGATGCCGGTGACCAGTCGTTCGTAGGCGATGAACAGCAGCGCCAGACCGGGGGCTTCGTAGATGCCACGGCTTTTGGCTTCGATGATGCGGTTCTCGATCTGGTCGCTCATGCCCAGGCCGTGGCGCCCGCCAATGCGGTTGGCTTCCAGGATCAGGCTCACCAGGTCGGGGTATTCGACGCCGTTCAGGGCCACCGGGCGGCCTTCTTCAAAGCGCACCGACACTTCTTCTGCCTTCACCACACAGTCGTCTTTCCAGAACGGCACACCCATGATCGGGTTGACGATTTTGATGCCGGTGTTGAGGTTTTCCAGGTCCTTGGCCTCGTGCGTGGCACCCAGCATGTTGGAGTCGGTCGAATAGGCTTTTTCGGCGCTCATCTTGTAGCCAAAACCATGCGCGGTCATGAACGCCGACATTTCGGCGCGGCCACCGAGTTCGTCGATGAACGCCTGGTCGAGCCAGGGCTTGTAGATCTTGAGCGACGGGTTGGTCAGCAGGCCGTAGCGGTAAAAGCGCTCGATGTCGTTGCCCTTGAAGGTGCTGCCGTCGCCCCAGATGTTGACGTCGTCCTGCTTCATGGCGGCCACCAGCATGGTGCCGGTGACGGCGCGGCCTATGGGCGTGGTGTTGAAGTAGGTCACGCCCGCAGTGCTGATGTGGAAGGCACCGCTTTGCAGCGCGGCAAGTCCCTCGGCGGCGAGCTGGCTGCGGCAGTCGATCAGGCGCGCTTTTTCAGCGCCGTATTCCATCGCCTTGCGCGGGATTTCGTCGTAATCGGTCTCGTCGGGTTGGCCCAGGTTGGCGGTGTAGGCGTAGGGCAGGGCGCCCTTGAGCTTCATCCAGTGCAGCGCGGCGCTGGTGTCCAGGCCGCCAGAAAAAGCAATGCCGACCTTTTGGCCAGCGGGAATGTTTTGAAGGATGGTGGCGCTCATGGGGTTCAACCAAAGTGGCAGATGTAGTGGTAGGGTTCAGTGACGCGAATGTCGAACTTGGCGTTGCCGGGAATGCTGAAACGCTCGCCGGCGCGGGAAGTCAGCCAGACCTCGCTGCCGGGCAGCTTGTAGTCGCAACTGCCGGCCACGCACTCCATGGTTTCGGGCGCGCCGGTGTTGAAGGTCAATGTGGCGGGCAGGATGACGCCGACCGATTTTTTGCTGCCGTCGGCCAGCGTGATGCCATGGCTGATGCACTTGCCGTCAAAGTAAACGCTGGCTGTCGTGGTGACGGAAACACCGTCAATGTGGGTGGTGGTCATGGGGGTTTGCAACTGGTTGGAAAGTTGCTGATTTTAGGTGACCCGATGGGCGGCAAAGTTGGCCGCATCAAAGCCCACGCTCACCTGTCCGTCGGGCCACGCCACCACCGGGCGCTTGATCACGCTGGGCTGGGCCAACATCAGCGCGGTGGCCGATGGCGCGTCCACCACGGCCAGACGCGTGGCTTCATCGAGCTTGCGCCAGGTGGTGCCTTTGCGGTTGACCAGCTGTTCCCAGCCCACGGTGGCAATCCAGCCGGGCAGCAGGTCAGCGGGCACACCCTGTTTCTTGAAATCGTGGAAAACATACGCAAGCCCCTGCTCGGTCAGCCAGGTGCGGGCGGTTTTGACGGTGTTGCAGTTGGGAATGCCGTAAAGTGTGGGAGTGGAGGTCTTCATACCCGCCATCATGCCATGGGCAGGATTTAAAACTGCAGTGCTGCCGTCTGCCGGGTCGTCTGGTGGACAATTCAGGCTATGACGACATCAACGCTTCACACTCTTCAAGACTGGCTCGACTACTGCGAGCGCTTGCATCCCTCCGCGATTGATCTGGGCCTGGAGCGTGTGCACACCGTGGCACGGCGCATGGGTATCCGCTTTGATTGCCCCGTAATCACCGTTGCCGGCACCAACGGCAAGGGCTCGACCTGCGTCATGCTGGAATCCATTCTGCTGCAGGCGGGCTACCGCACCGGGGTCTATACCTCGCCGCATCTGGTGCATTTTGAAGAACGGCTGCGCCTCAATGGCGAGGCCGTCAAAGCATCAGAACTGGTGTCTGCCTTTGCCCGCGTGGAAGGCGCCCGGGTACAGGACCACGATGCCATCTCGCTGACTTATTTTGAATTCTCCACACTGGCCATTCTGGACGTGATGCAACGCAGCACGCTGGAGGTGGTGATTCTTGAAGTCGGCCTGGGCGGGCGACTGGATGCAGTCAACATCATCGAGCCCGACTGCGCCATCATCACCAGCATTGATCTGGACCACACCGCGCTGCTCGGCGAAACCCGTGAAGCCATCGGTTTTGAGAAGGCCGGCATCATGCGCACCGACAAACCGGTGGTGGTGAGCGACCCGCTGCCGCCGCAAAGTGTGCTGGACCGGGCGCTCGAAGTGGGCGCCGACCTGTGGCGCGTGGGCATTGACTTCAATGTGACCGGCGACAAGCAGCAGTGGGGCTGGGCCGGGCGCGGACGGCGTTACAGCGGCATGGCCTACCCGGCGCTGCGCGGCGCCAATCAGCTGGTCAATGCCGCCGGCGTGCTGGCCGCGCTGACGGCACTGCGCGATCGTCTGCCGATCACGGCGCAGGCGGTGCGCAATGGCTTTGCCTTTGTTGATTTACCGGGGCGCTTTCAAATTGTGCCGGGCCAGCCCACCCTGGTGCTCGATGTGGCGCACAACCCGCATGCGGCAGCGGCGCTGGCCGCCAACCTCGATGCCATGGGCTTTTTCCCGACCACGCGCGCGGTGTTTGGCGCCATGGCCGACAAAGACATCGCGGCGGTGCTGACGCGCCTCAGTCCGCTGGTGGACAAGTGGTATTTCACCAATTTGCCCACCGGGCGGGCCGCCCGGGCCACCGATTTGATGGCGCAATGGCAGGCCATCAACCAGCGCAAAGACTGCTCGGCAGCGGTCTGTGTCGATCCGGAGTCGGCACTGCAGGCGGCACTGGCTGCGGCAGACCCCGCTGATAGAATTGTCGTTTTCGGATCGTTCTTGGCTGTGGGCGGCGTGCTCAAAGAGGGCGTCCCCCAATTGCAGGCCAAGCATTTGCCTCATTCCTGATTCACTCAAACTTATCTGCATGGACTTTTTCAAGTTTCGCAAAAAAGGCGATCCCGCCCCGAGCGCGTCGGTTCAGCCTGAGAGTGTGGAGCGCATGCGCCAACGCGCCAAGCATCGCCTGATCGGGGCCGCCGTGCTGGTGCTGATTGGTGTCATCGGTTTTCCGCTGCTGTTTGACAAGCAGCCCCGCCCCATCGCGGTGGACACCCCGATTGACATTCCGGACAAAAACAAGGTTCTGCCCCTGGTGTTGCCTGAGTCGCCAGCCTCCAAGGTGGCCACTGCGGCACCTGTTGTACCTGATGAGCCGAAGGTATCAGCACCCCAGTCTGTGGTGATCACCGAGACAGCAGAGCTACCAAAAGTTGAAAAAACCGCTGATAAAAACATGGCAGCAGAAGTCGTCAAGCCCAGCACGAATGCAGTCACGGCCAAACCAACCGAAGCCGACAAAGCCCAGGCGCTGCTGGATGGCAAAGCGGCTGATGCGCCACCTGCCGCCTCAGAAGGCCGCTTTGTGGTGCAAGTAGGTGCCTTTGCCGATGCCGCGCGAGCGCGTGAAGTGCGCCAAAAGTTGGAGCGTGCCGGCCTGAAGACATACACCCATGTGGCCGACACCAAGGACGGTCAGCGCATTCGCGTGCGGGTGGGGCCATTCGCAGCCAGGGCAGACGCTGAAAAAGCAGCGGAAAAAATCAAAAAACTGAACTTGCCTGCCGTCTTGCTGACGCTGTGAGGCGTGGTTTGTGACCATGGCTGCGTTGGACTGGATTTTTGCGACGGTATTGCTGCTGTCGGTGCTGCTGGGCGGCTGGCGCGGCCTGGTGTTCGAGGTCTTGTCGCTGCTGAGCTGGGTGGCTGCGTTTGTGCTGGCGCAGTGGCTGGCGCTGGACGTGGCGCACTATTTGCCGATGGGTGGCTCCAGCGACATGATGCGCTACGGCGCAGGTTTTTTGTTGGTGTTCATAGCCGTGGCCATGTTGGGCGGCCTGCTGGCCGCGCTCCTGAAAAAATTGATGGCCAAAGTGGGCTTGCGGCCGGTGGATCGGGTGTTGGGGGCGACTTTTGGCGCACTCCGGGGCGTTTTACTGTTGCTGTTGGCCACCGTGCTGGCTGCCATGACACCTTTCAAATCCAGCCCCGCATGGCAAGAATCCAGAGGCGTGACCATGTCGTTGTCCGTCATGCAGGGCCTTAAACCCGCCCTGCCAGGTGAATTGGTGAAGTATCTGCCCGTTTGGACAAGTCGTTGAATAGATTGGAAAACTATGTGTGGAATCGTTGGTGTTGTCAGTCATGCGCCGGTAAATCAGCTTATTTACGACGCGTTGCTGTTGTTGCAGCATCGCGGCCAGGACGCAGCGGGCATCGTGACGCAGCAGGAGCGCAAATTTTTCATGCACAAGGCCAAAGGCATGGTGCGTGATGTGTTTCGTACCCGCAACATGCGCTCGCTTCCGGGCAACTGCGGTCTGGGTCAGGTGCGTTACCCGACGGCAGGCAATGCCTTCAGTGATGCAGAGGCCCAGCCGTTTTATGTCAATGCGCCGTTTGGCATTGTGCTGGTGCACAACGGCAACCTGACCAATGCACACGCCCTGAAAGCCGAGCTGTTCAGCGCTGACCATCGCCACATCAACACCGAGAGCGACTCCGAGGTTTTGCTCAATGTGCTGGCGCACGAAATTGGTGAAACCACGCGTGGCCTGCCACTGACGCCGCACGACGTGTTTGAGGCGGTGCGCAAGGTGCATCGGCGCGTCAGGGGCTCGTATGCCGTGATTGCCATGATCGCTGGTCATGGCGTGTTGGCTTTTCGCGATCCTTACGGCATTCGCCCGCTGTGCATGGGCGTGTCTGACGGCACCGTGATGCTGGCCAGCGAATCAGTGGCTATGGAAGGCACCAATCATAAATTTGAGCGCAATATCCAGCCGGGCGAAGCCGTGTTTATCGACCTGCAAGGTCGGGTGCACGCACAGCAGTGTGCCGATCACCCGGTGTTGAATCCCTGTATTTTTGAATTTGTCTATCTGGCACGTCCAGATTCGGTGATGGACGGCATCTCGGTCTATCAAGCCCGCTTGAATCTGGGCGAATCATTGGCCAAGCGGGTGATCTCGACCGTGCCGCCCAACGAGATTGATGTGGTCATCCCGATCCCGGAATCCAGTCGCCCCAGCGCCGCGCAACTGGCACAGTTGCTGGGCTTGCCGTACCGCGAAGGGTTTGTGAAAAATCGCTATGTCGGGCGCACCTTCATCATGCCGGGGCAATCGGTGCGAAAAAAATCGGTGCGCCAAAAGCTCAATGCGATTGCCAGCGAGTTCAAGGGCCGCAATGTGTTGCTGGTGGATGACTCGATTGTGCGCGGTACCACCAGCCGCGAGATTGTGCAAATGGCGCGCGATGCCGGTGCCAACAAGGTTTACATGGCCAGTGCGGCGCCGCCCGTGCGTTATCCCAACGTGTATGGCATTGACATGCCGACACCGCAAGAGCTGGTGGCGCATAACCGCACGGTGGAACAAATCCGCCAGATCATTGGCTGCGATGCCCTGATTTACCAGGATGTGGACGGTATGAAAAAAGCCATTGGCTCGCTCAATGCCAATATCAAGGATTTTGATGCGTCATGCTTTGACGGCGTCTATGTCACGGGTGACATCACGCTGGAAGATATTGTTCGCTTGAATTCCAACCGGGTCAATGGCGACGAAAACCAGGAAGATACCTCGCGCCTGGCACTGCCCAACCATGAAGACTGACCATGCCCGCTAAAAAACTCCCAGACCATCTGCACCGTGACACGCTGGCGGTGCGCGCGGGCATTGCGCCCAGCCAGTATGGCGAAAACTCCGAGGCGCTGTACCTGACCAGCAGTTTTGTGCAGCCCGATGCCGAGACCGCCCGCAAGCGTTTTGCCAATGAAGAAGACGGCTACACCTACACCCGCGTCGGCAACCCGACCGTGACCGGCATGGAACAGCGCCTGGCGGCGCTCGAAGGCACAGAAGCCGCCATTGCCACATCGAGTGGCATGGCCGCCGTGCTGTTGCTGGGCATGGGCCTGTTGCGCGCCGGCGACCACGTGGTGTGCTCGCAGTCAGTGTTCGGCTCCACGCTGCGCCTGTTTGCCGGCGAGTTTGCCAAGTTCGGTGTCGAGACCACCTTTGTCTCGCAAACCGACGTGGCGCAGTGGCGCGACGCGCTCAAACCCAACACCAAACTGCTGTTTGCCGAAACCCCGACCAACCCGCTCACCGACATTTGTGATATCGCCGCGTTGGCCGAAGTGGCGCACACCGGCGGCGCGCTGCTGGCGGTGGACAACTGCTTTTGCACGCCTGCGCTGCAACGCCCGATCGAGTTCGGCGCCGACTTTGTGATCCACTCCGGCACCAAGTACCTGGACGGTCAGGGCAGGGTGGTGGCAGGTGCCATTTGCTGCTCGCAAAAGTATGTCAACGACGTGTTCTGGCCGATCAACCGCACCGTCGGCATGGTGCTGTCGCCGTTCAACGCGTGGGTGGTGACCAAGGGCATGGAAACGCTGGCGATTCGCATGCGCGCCCAGTGCGACAGTGCGCTGGCGCTGGCGCACTGGCTGGAGAAACAAGCCAACGTGTCGCATGTCTATTACCCTGGCCTGGCCTCGCACCCGCAGCACGCCTTGGCCATGCGCCAGCAAAGCGGGCTGGGTGGCGCCGTGGTGTCATTTGATGTGCGCGCGTCAGACGCGGCACAAGCCCGCAAGCGCGCTTTTCATGTGATTGACAGCACGCTGGTGTGCTCTGTTACCACCAATCTGGGCGATACCAAAACCACCATTGCCCACCCCGCCACCACCTCGCATGGCCGCCTTTCCGAGGCCCAGCGCCAGGCCGCCGGCATTGGCCAGGGCCTGATCCGCATCGCCGTGGGGCTGGAGCACCTGGATGACATTCAAGCCGATCTGACCCGCGGACTGCAACAACTCGACACCCTGTTATGACCAAAACCCGCACCCGTTTCGCCCCGTCGCCCACCGGCTTCATTCACCTGGGCAACATTCGCTCGGCCCTGTACCCCTGGGCCTTTGCCCGCTCGACCGGCGGCGACTTCATCTTGCGCATCGAAGACACCGATCTGGAGCGTTCGACTCAGGCCGCCGTCGATGTGATCATCGAGAGCATGAGTTGGCTCGGGCTGGACTACGACGAAGGCCCGTTCTACCAGATGCTGCGCATGGACCGCTACAAAGCCGTATTGGCTGAACTCGTTGCCGCTGGCCATGTTTACCCCTGTTACATGAGCATGGCAGAACTCGATGCCCTGCGCGAGCGCCAGACCGCCGCCAAGGAAAAACCGCGCTACGACGGCACCTGGCGGCCCGCGCCGGGCAAAACACTGCCGCCCGTTCCTACGGGCGTGCAACCGGTGCTGCGCTTTAAAAATCCGCAAGGCGGCTCGGTGGTATGGGACGACAAGGTCAAGGGCCGCATCGAGATCAGCAACGACGAACTCGATGATCTGGTGATTGCGCGCCCGGACGGCACGCCCACCTACAACTTTTGCGTGGTGGTGGACGACCTGGACATGGCCATCACCCACGTGATTCGCGGCGACGACCACGTCAACAACACGCCGCGCCAGATCAACATCTTCAAGGCGTTGGGCAAAGAACCGCCGGTGTACGCCCATTTGCCCACCGTGCTCAACGAGCAGGGCGAAAAAATGAGCAAGCGCAACGGCGCCAAGCCGGTGACGCAGTACCGCGAGGAAGGCTACCTGCCCGATGCCATGGTGAATTACCTGGCGCGCCTGGGCTGGAGCCATGGCGACGACGAAATTTTCAGCCGGGCACAGTTCATCGGATGGTTCAACCTGGACCACCTGGGCAAGAGCGCGGCCCAGTTCGACGAAGCCAAGCTGCGCTGGGTCAATGCCCAGCACATCAAGATCGCCGCCGACGAGGTGTTGGCGCCGCTGGTGCAGGCGCAATTGCACAAGCGCGGAATTTCGGCGGATGAGCGCCTGCCGCGTATCTGCGCGCTGTTCAAGGATCGCTGCGACACCACGGTGACACTGGCCGACTGGGCGACGGTGTTTTATGCCGACGTGCAACCCGCTGAGGCCGACCTGGCCCAACACGTCACCGAAGCGGTCAAACCCGCGTTGGTCCTGCTGGCCGAAAAACTGGCCGTTTGCGCCTGGGACAAAGCCGCAATTTCCGCCGTCATCAAAGAAGTGCTGGCCGCCTGCAGCCTGAAAATGCCGCATCTGGCCATGCCGGTGCGGGTGCTGGTGGCTGGTAATGCGCACACGCCGTCGCTGGATGCCGTGCTTGAACTGTTTGATCGCGAAAAAGTCATCAGCCGCCTAAAACCCATCTGAATATCACGCTATAATTCGAGGCTTGGAAATTTATGATGCTTGTTAAAAAGCGTCGTGGATTCGGGGGTATAGCTCAGCTGGGAGAGCGCTTGCATGGCATGCAAGAGGTCAGCGGTTCGATCCCGCTTACCTCCACCAAATTTTCAAGATGTGACGGAAGTCTATAGGTTTTGACCCCATCGTCTAGAGGCCTAGGACACTACCCTTTCACGGTAGGTACCGGGGTTCGAATCCCCGTGGGGTCGCCAGCTTGCTGAAAAGTAAAATGGCGCAAGTCGGTAACGGTTTGTCTGCAAAGACAAATGACTTGGCTCGCAAGAGCAAACGTTAGCTACCAGGAGTGGTAGTTCAGTTGGTTAGAATACCGGCCTGTCACGCCGGGGGTCGCGGGTTCGAGTCCCGTCCGCTCCGCCAAGTATGTGTTGTAAGTGGTTGATTGTTAAGAGGTTTTGTCATTTTAACATTCTTTCACTATCAAAACAACTATCAAAATGCCGTAACGGTTTCGTTACGGCATTTTGTTTTTGTGCTTCCGGATTTTGATATGTTGGCGTTGTCTGCAAAGCAGAGCTTGCCGAAATCATCAAAATTCATTCGGGCTGCACTACTTTTTACCGACTCTTTCGCCGTCGAATTTCCGGACGAAAAACCGGGGCCGACAATTTCGTCTGCGATATACGCGAAGTTATTTTGTCAAATTTTCCGAAACTGCTCCTATTACAATAGCACCGTCAAGTCGAACTTTCGCAAGTCGGACAGCAAGATTTGACAGCACTGGCGTAAGCAGCGCCCGACAGCCGCGACCCCGAGCATTTCCGCTCAGGATCTCGCAAACAGACTCCCATTTTTCTTTACTTCAACGGGACCAAGTTCACCCCTGGCGTGGCCGCTGCATTGCGCTTTTTACTTCACCACTTTGGAGAAAAGCTATGGCTTCAGCACCCACAAAACCCGGCAACGGTCAACTACCACCCGGGTTTGTTTCACCTTTCAAACGTGTTCCCATGCTGGGCACCCACGACGACTTATTGGCATGCGCCGCCACTTTGTGCGGCAAGACGATTGAAGAGGTCAAGAAAATGGCCGTCACCCTTGGCTTGCGTGCCAACGGGCCGTTTTATATGGACGAGAAACTGTTTCGCAAGATTCTGTTCAACCTCTCGAATCTTGCTGTCAGCGACTACAAGGACTTCAAAAGTGTCGCCGCACTACCCGACGTTTGCGTGCTCTGCGTGGACTACGACGCTGATGAAACCTGCCGCCATGTGGTCTTTCATCACGTCCGAGGCACACCGGAAATTCCGGCATTTTCGTATGTGATCGACGTTGGCAACTGGATCGAATCCAAGCAGCAAATCACAACAGACTTCAGTCACCTACGGATTGATGTGAAGGTGGCCTGGTACTTGGAAATCACGCAACGCCAAAATCCGGCGGGCACCAAGGGCAAGTAAATCGACGATCAGCGGCAGATCGCAATGGTCTGCTGCTTCTCAGTGGCTGGCGTGACGTCATCAGTCACAGCCCGCTTATTCATTCCCCGATTCACACCGAAAAATGGAGTTCAAACATGAACGTCAGAAGCAAAGCCGACGACGAAAACACGTCGCCTGATGAGAGTGACGTAATCGTCCTCACCGACGAACCAAAATCAAACCTCGGGCTAATCGAGGTAACCGTCGCAGCCAGGGGCCTGTTGAAAGCACAAAATTTGCAGCCGGGATTTCTCTTGGGCTGGCACGCCATGGACACCAGTGATGCCATTGACCGTCTTGTTCAGTCGCTAAGCAGCGCCGCATTGGAAGACTGCAACCCGATTGCGACACGATACGAGACTCAGTTCGGCCCACTTGTGGTTGTGACCGAAGCCTGTAATGACGGTGTGAACCGTGTCAAGACACGACTCTCGCTGCCCTTGGAAGAGAGCTGAAATGGAACGGCTACTTCCAGACGAACCGATGCGAAATCTGATGGACTGGTTGCCCATGCTCCCCGTCACCAGTGCACAACAGGTGGACTACCAAGCTGCCGACCCGGCCGTACTTATCGTGCTTGCTGAGGCCGCAGAGACCACGATGAATGTCCTGCACAGCGGCATCGGCTCCATCGGAAATTTACTTGCACATTCCGCCGTCGCTATCGAAGATGGCTCTATCAGTTCTGACTCGGTAGAGGCGTTAGGACACCTCATGGCAGAGCTTGGTGCGTTGGCGGCTGGTTCTATGGTGTTGGCAGCTAGGTGTCGCCGTGAAACTGCTGACTACCAACCAACTTGACCTGTGCCGCTCAGGCGCTCTCGGCAGGCGTAGCTGTTACCAATGCTTCCATGCCAACACCCAACGCCAAAGCGATTCTGGCGATGTTGCAGATGGATATGTTTCGTTCACCTCGTTCGACCGAGCTGACGTAGTTGGGATGGAGGTCAGCAACCTCCGCCACCTTTTCTTGGGTCAGCTTTTTCTCATGCCGGATACGCCGCATGTTTGTCGCGAAAAGTTGCTGCGCTCCACTCTTTTGAGTTTGGTTGCGCATGGCAGAAGTATTTCGGGGCAGCTTGATTTAATCCACAGCCTTTGAGTTTGGTTTTGCCATAAACTGATTCAGTTGCCAAACGCAAAGTGTTGTTTTCCCTGTATTGACGATTCCAATGTTTTGAAAAGATACCAACTCCATGTTTCAATTTAGAGCCAGATTAATCGGTCTTTCGGTTACCTTGTGTGGGCTGCTTCTTTCAACTTTTGCTGCCCAAGCAGAAATGCTGCAAGTTCCAACAGGCCGTGGTGACACCGTTCCGGTTTACTGGGACAAGGTTGAAGGTGCGACAGCCACCGTGTTCTTGTTTAACGGTGGGAACGGGTTTGTACCGTTCAACAAAGCAGGGATGCCACGCGGTCAAAACTTCTTGCTGAAAAGCTACCCGCTGTTTGCGGCCAAGCAGGTCAACGTCGTGGTGGTTGGAACTCGTGAAGCCGTCGCTCAAATGCCCGACGAATACCGATTCAACGAACATCCTGCCGATATTCGTGCCATTGCGAAGGTCATCAAAGAAAAGAGCGATGCTCCGATTTGGTTGGTTGGCACAAGTCGCGGAACAGTATCTGTGGTGGCTGCTGCCAACGGAGACACTGAAAAGCTTTACGCCGGGATTGTGTTGACCTCCAGCTTTGTCGAGCCTAAGAATCCATATACGGTGGTTCGCCTAAACGTGGACAAGATCAAGGTTCCCGTTTTGGTTTATCACCACTCCGGTGATGGTTGCCGTGCAGCCAAGCCATCTGATGCAGAGTGGGCCGCAAAGCGATTCAGCAGTGCCTCTGTCAAAAGTTTCGTGACCGTCAGTGGTGGAGATGAGGTTGCGTCGGGTGATCCGTGCAGTTCTGGCCACCACACGTTCATTGGCATGGAGGAAAAGGCTGTGTCTGATATCGTTAGCTGGATCAACCATCCTACGGCGAACATCAAATAGCGCTCCCTCCTTTCATGCAAAGGACTGGCCCCCTCAATCTTCCAACGCAATAAAACCGGAACTCACAATGGACAGGCGGATATTGTTGAAGGGTCTTGGCGCTGGCGCAGTCAGTATTGCGCACGCTCCTTCGGCATGGTCAGGATCAGTTTTGATGCCATCAAAATCACCAGTGTCCGAAACGCCGCCCCGTCCTCGGACGACAAAAATCATCGGCGTTGGCGGCGCAGGCTGCAACTTCATTCAGTCATTCAGGTTAAGCATTGACCAGCACAAACTCACAAATGTGACGGAACTGGTGTGCGTTGACCTTGGAATGCAGGGCCTGTTGTCGGTCGAAAACCTCTACGAAACGGCGGCTGGCAGTCTGTTATTGAAGATGATTTCACTTGCACCCTACGGTGCTGGTGGTCGGGTGAACGCTGCACGTGCCGCCGCACTGTGCAATATCGACGTATTAAATGCCACCGTAAACGGTGCAGGCACGGTCATACTGGCCGCTGGCCTTGGTGGCGGTACTGGCAGTGGTGTTTTGCCGATCATCGCAAGGGCGGCGCGGAACGCTGGTGCAGTGACTGTTGCGGCTGTCGTGATGCCCTTTGACTTTGAAGGCCCTCGCAATGGAACAGCCGTCGCCGCTTTGACCTACCTTGCGAGGGAGGTTGACTTGGTGATGCCGTTTTCGAATCAGGACCTTGGCGACTCTATGGGCGATGGCGCTCAACTTGCCGACACTTACGCCCAGCAAGACCGACGCATCATGGCTTGGCTACAGCGGATCAGTCTGGGATGACTAGGCAACAAAGCACAGCCGAAAAAAAAGCCCACAGCAAAGTGGGCGTAATGCCATCACTGGCACCCGCTCAGGGAGGTGAAGCGGGGGGGTACAAATTGCACCCGGACGGATTCTACGGCCGAAGGTGTTGTTGGCAGGTTTTATAAGGGCTGCGAAAGCAAAGATGGCACAACTACTTCCCTGTTAAAAATAATGAGTATTTCGATCTTTACACGTAGCGTAAAGATGCGTATACTCAGATCATGGAAATTGAGTTCGCAGATTCAAGTTACGACCGCCTAGAGGTAGATGCAAGCTACACGGGTAAATTTTCAGCGTCCGTAGTTAAAGCCTACCGCAAAAGAATTCAACTGATTCGCGGAGCGGAGGATGAGCGCGACTTTTATGCACTGAAATCACTTCACTTTGAGAAGCTTTCGGGCGACCGAGATGGTCAATTTTCGATGCGTCTCAATGATCAGTGGCGATTAATACTTGAGTTGAAGAGGGAGTCCAAAGGCAAACTGGTAGTGATCATAAGTATTACGGACTATCACTAAAAATGGAGAATGGCATGAGTAAACGTACACCGGCGGAGGTGTTTCCGCCTGGGGAATTCTTAAAAGATGAGTTGGAAAGCCGTAACTGGACACAGGTCGAGTTCGCGGAGATTATTGGTAAAGATGCTCGACTAGTAAACGAAGTGATAAGTGGAAAACGGGCGATCACTCCAGAGACTGCGATTGTCTTTTCTGAGGCCCTTGGTACAAGCCCTGATCTTTGGCTGCGTCTGGAAGCTCAGTATCAGTTGTCGAAAGTTAGGACCGGGGATAGTGCAGTCGCCAAAAAAGCAGCGTTGCATTCAAATTTCCCTGTTCGGGAAATGATCAAACGCGGATGGATAGAAGGTTCAAAAAACATTGAAGTTTTGCAGGCTCAGATTTGTGCATTCTTCAATATTAAAACCGTTGCTGAGCAGCCTAGTCTTGCATATGCCGCGAAATCTGGCTGTGTTGGTTTAACGCCAATTGCTCAGTCTGCTTGGTACTTCCGGGCACGAAACATTGCTCAGAGCGCTCCAGCCGCCAAATTTAATGCGGCCAAGTTGGATGAACTGGTCGTTGCCTTAAAGGAGAAGATTGCTCATCCTGAAGCGACTCAAGATGCTCCGGCAATTTTGGCAAATGCGGGAATTCGATTCGTTATCGTTGAAGCTTTGCCTGGATCAAAAATTGATGGCGCATGTTTTTGGTTGAACAAATCATCGCCTGTAGTCGCTATGTCCATGCGCTTTGATCGTATTGATAATTTCTGGCATACGCTGTTCCATGAAATCGACCATGTCGCGCACAGGGAGGGTATGGATGCGCCTATTTTGGATGTGGACATCCAGAGTATTGAAGGAACACAAGCAAGTGAAATAGAGGTACGTGCGAATGAAGTTGCGGCCAGTCGATTAGTTGACCCCAGTGAGTTGGAAGGGTTTATTGCAAGGGTCAATCCGATTTTTTCTGACGATCAAATTCTTGGGTTTTCACGGCGAATCGGTTCACACCCTGGGTTGGTTGTCGGGCAACTTCAGAACCGAGGATTGATACCTTGGAGCTATCACAGGAAGCACTTGGTAAAAGTGCGCGAGATCGTCTTAGCCAATGCGCTTACAGACGGTTTCGGCAGGCGCGTACTTGAGCAGCAATATGTCTAAGGATTTGAAATGACTACAAAAACAGAACAATTGCAGAACATCATCAATGCATACAGAGATTCCGGAGAAAAGTGGCCCGCAACCTCCAAGGAAATGGCCGCTTGGGCGATACGAGCAAGACTATGGTACCCCCATCCATCTGCAGTAGAGACTCAGTGTGCAGAGGAACTTTCGCGGGCAATGCGAGACGAATACGTCACTGATGCCCAGGGCCGTAAGGTTCGATCCAAACATGCGGCCAGCTATGGAGAGGGACCTGAACAAACAGTCTTGTGGGATGACATTCGCACAGCTCCGACAGAGCATATGCACAGGGCTTTTCAGCAGAGGCGATATCAAATTCTTGGCGACTGTAAGCAGCTAAAGACTGACCTTGATAGTTTTAATGACAACCGAAAACCTCTAAAGCTCATCCAAATCGTTTTTGACTTTTCACTTGACTTGGAAGAAGCAGAATATCGCCGTAGGGCATAAGCGTTTGGTCATCAACTTCAATGGAGTAAATAGACATGGCAACAAAAGTTACTGGTAGTCAAGCTGCGAAAAATTCCTCTGCCGTTCTTTCAAACGGATCAACGGGCAAGTCATCTAAGTCCGCCGCCGGTAGCGCACTTTCACAAGTTTCACCCCAAAAGGTAACTTCTGCAAAGGCTGCTACCACCGCATCACAGGTTCTAAGGGATGGACGATCCAGTGCTGCGTCCAAAAGTGCCGCTGGTTCAGCACTGGCGCAAAAACAAAAAAAGTAGGTCCTTTGGTTAAGCGCAGTGACTTTGACCACTATCTGAGCATGGTGCCGGATAAGCCTGCACAGATGGGAGACGAGCGGGTGTAAGCCCTGGCTCGATAACGAAGAAAAATGTGAATTACAGCCAGCACCAACTCGCCTTTTTCGCGCACCAACTCACACGTAGGGCCGCCTCCAGTTCCATGGAGGCCATGGCGGGGGCGTTGCTGGATGCACAAGTTGACTTGAACCCGCATCAGATTGATGCGGCCATGTTCGCCACTAGCAACCCACTATCCAAGGGCGTAATACTGGCTGACGAAGTTGGCTTGGGCAAAACCATTGAGGCGGGTTTGCTGATCGCCCAGCGGTGGGCGGAGCGAAAGCGACGCATTTTGGTCATAACCCCCGCCAATCTTCGTAAGCAGTGGCATCAAGAGTTGGCGGATAAGTTTGGTTTGACTGCGACCATTCTCGAAGCCAAATCGTTCCGGCAGGCGGTGAAAGATGGCGCAACCAACCCGCTCAACACGTCGGGCATCATCATCTGTTCGTACCAGTTCGCCGCTCGCAGGGCTGCTGAAGTCAAAGCCGTGGCCTGGGACTTGGTCGTTATTGACGAAGCGCACCGACTGCGCAACGTCTACAAGACGGACAACAAAACCGCACGCATCCTGCGCGATGCGCTGGCAACCCCGCTCAAGGTGCTTCTGACTGCAACGCCACTCCAGAACTCCCTGCTTGAGCTGTATGGTCTGGTTAGCTTTGTAGACGATCGTGTGTTTGGTGACTTGGACAGCTTCAAGACCCAGTTTGCATCTGTCAAAAATGCCGAAAGCTTTGATGCGCTGAAAAATCGGATTGCCCCCATTTGCAAGCGCACCTTGCGGCGGCAGGTGGAAGCCTACGTCAAGTACACCAAGCGCATACCGCTGTTGCGCGAGTTCATTCCGGGTGCCAATGAAATCGAGTTGTACAACCAGGTCTCCGCATACCTTGAGCGGGAGACGCTGTTTGCCCTTCCCAATAGTCAGCGGCAGCTCATTACTCTGGTACTGAGGAAATTGTTGGCATCCAGCACGTTTGCGATTGCTGGGGCACTTGAGACCCTGACAAATCGCCTCAAAAAAACGCTGGCAGAAAAGGCATCCACGCTTGAAGACGGTGAATCTCTGGTCGATGAACTTGATCAGGATTTTGAGTCACTGGATGAGCTTGCCGATGAGATCGAATCGCCTCCAGTAGACGTGGCCAAAGCCCATACCCAGGCGCAGGTTCAAGCCATTCGGTGCGAAATAGCTGATTTGGAGGCATTCCGCAAACTTGCCGTTTCCATCACCGAGAACTCTAAAGGCACGGCGCTACTACAGGCATTGCGGGTTGCCTTCGCCAAGCTGGAAGAACTGGGTGCTGCCAAAAAAGCCATTGTCTTCACTGAGTCACGCCGTACACAAGAGTATTTGCTGACTCTGTTGGCAAAAACACCCTATGGTGCTGGTGTCGTCCTCTTCAATGGCAGCAACACTGACGCGGCATCTAAGCAGATTTACACCGACTGGATTACGCGCCACGCTGGCACTGACCGCGTAACCGGATCACGATCTGCTGACACCCGCGCCGCTCTTGTCGAGCACTTCCGTGAATTTAATGGCTCGGACGGTGCCATCATGATCGCTACTGAAGCGGGCGCAGAAGGCATTAACCTCCAGTTCTGTTCCATGGTCATCAACTACGACTTGCCCTGGAACCCGCAGCGCGTTGAACAACGCATCGGGCGCTGTCACCGCTATGGTCAGAAGCATGACGTGGTGGTGGTCAACTTCTTGAATCGTGAAAACGAGGCTGACAAGCGCGTCTACGAGCTGCTTGCACAGAAGTTCAAACTCTTCGATGGTGTCTTTGGTGCCAGTGATGAAGTCTTGGGTGCTGTCGAATCGGGTGTCGATTTCGAGCGGCGAATCGCTGAGATATACCAGACGTGCAGGCAACCAGCCGCCATCCATGCCGCATTTGAACAACTCCAGCTCGATATGGCCGGTGAAATCAGCGATGCCATGTTGAATGCCCGCAAGTCACTGTTGGAAAACTTTGACGAGGACGTACAGGAGCGTTTGCGCCTGCGTAACCAAGATGCAAAAGCGTCGCTGGGCAAGTTGGAACGCCTTCTGATGCGCTTCACACGCGGTGCGCTACAGGGCCACGCTGATTTTGCTGATGACGATACGAACTTTGTTCTAAATTCCATTCCACCTGCACTGCAAAGCGGGGTTGAGCCGGGAAGTGGAAGCGATATTGCCCAAGCTGTATCCGCTGTAAGCACTTCCCAGTTGGGTCGATACGAGTTACCGCGCCGCTCCGAAAACGCCCACATCTACAGGCTTGGGCATCCCCTGGCGCAAGCACTATTGCAACATGCCAAGCAACAACCGCTGGGAACTTCCAAGATCGTTCTCGACTATGCTGCTTATGGAGTCAAGGTTTCCGTCCTTGAATCAATGAGGCAACGCAGCGGTTGGCTGGAGGTGCAGTCACTTCAAATTCGGTCCCTGGGTGCTATCGAAGAACACTTGCTGGTTGCCGCAGTGGATGAAATTGGGCAAGCCTATGACCAGGATGTGACCGAGCGACTGCTGAACCTGCCATGCGGTAAGTCATCTCGCCTTGATGGGCAACAGTCCATCGGATTCTCCCCAGCGGATCGAAAACCTCTGGATGCTGAAATCACACGTCAAAAAAACGTCATCATTTCTGACCTTGAGTCACGCAACATGGGGGCATTCACCCAAGAGGCGGAAAAACTTGACGATTGGGCTGACGACCTCAAGGTAGGTTTGGAGCGCGAAATCAAGGAACTCGATAGGCGCATCAGAGAGGCACGTACCAAGAGCAAAGGCGCAGCGACCCTGGCTGAAAAACTGGCGGCTCAGAAGGAGCAGCGTGACCTCGAATGCCAGCGTGACAAGAAACGGCGCGAATTATTTGATCGTCAGGACGAGATTCAACGTAAACGCGATGGTCTAATTGACGAGTTGGAACGTCAGTTGAAACAAGAAATAACTGTCAGCACTGTACTGGCATGTGAATGGGAGATTATTTAGTGGCAACATTGGCAGAAAACTTCGATGCAATATTGAAGACAAAGCTGAAGGCGGAGTTTGTACCTAGATTACCGCCTTTATTGAATAAAAATGCAAAGCCGGAAGAGCAAGATAAAAAGCAGCTTTCCCGTGCTTTCGCAGGATTTGTATTGCATAAGCATCTTGACCTTAGCGTTGTCGAGGCTTGTGCGTCCGTAATTGACGATTTTGATGATTGCGGTGTTGATGCCATTGCCTGTGTGGATCAAGTGCTCTACTTTGTACAGGTTAAATTGAAGAGTAAAGCGTTTGACCAAGAAGATGCGCTCAAATTTCGCAACGGAATTGCATCGTTATTGAAGGGCAAGTTCGATCAATTCAATACCAATGTGCAAAAAAGAGTTCCTGAACTTGAAGCTGCTTTTAACAATTGTGATGCGATCAAACTGATAGTTGGCTATACAGGTGACTGCATAACTGAACATGCAAAACAAGTTTTCATTGCTCTTTATGATGAAGTAATTGACGAAGAGCCACGACTTGACAAAACGGTTATCGAATTTGAAGCGACTCAAATTACCGAAACACTGCTTGAGGAAAAAGCTTTAGGGACTGTCGATGTAACCATTCCTTTTTCCAAGCTTCAACTAGTGGCGGAACCAAGGCCTACCTATTTTGGCATTGTTAAGTTGCATGATCTAGTCGTACTACATCAGGATAAAAGCAAAGCTCTTTACGAGCGCAATATTCGATATTTTTTGGGTACGAAAAGCTCCAATGTAAATCAGTCGATTCAGGAAACCCTTCGCTCGAATAAGAAGGCGTTTTTTTATCTGAATAACGGCGTTACTGCGCTTGCAGATTCAATTGAAAAAAAGGGAACCGCAGTCAGCCAAAAACTCAAACTCAAGGGTTTATCCGTAATCAATGGCGCGCAAACTATTTCGTCTGCTGCTGACTACGTAAAGAGGTTTCCTGATGACGACATTAATGAAGCACGGGTATTGCTCACAATAATTCAAGCTGGCTCTGATAGTGATTTTGGACGTTCTGTTACCAAGGCACGCAATCACCAAAATCCAGTAACGGCCGGTAATTTTGCAGCGCTCGATTCTGCTCAAGAAAATCTTCGTCGTGAGCTTGACTATCTAGGATACTCCTATCACTACCGACCGGAGGCCCTGCCTATTGGAGCGGAAAAAACTCCTCAAGTTATTACTTTTGAGTTGGCCATGCGATCACTGGCAATGTTCGGAACAGATTCCCATTTTCCATTCTGGCTAAAGAACGAGCCCATTCGCTTTCAGCAAATAGATTCGCCCGAATACGCATCCTTGTTCAGTCCTGCCCCCATGGGCTCAATACTTGTTAACAAGGTGAATTGTTATCGGTTCATCAGGGATGTTCTCGCAGCTAACGATGCACCTGGCGGAGAAGAAGGTGAGCGCCTTTTTTATAGACATGGTGTTTATCTGATTGCAGCAGTTTTGGCAAAGAGGCTTATCGGTTTGGTGAATTCACCAACTCTGGTGAAACATGAAGTTCTCAATCAGTTGGTTAGTGCCCCATTGGATGAGTGTCGTCATCTGTGCTGGGAGTGCGCCAAAGGCTATGTTGGTACTAGAAATGGCGTTCTGGCCTTCTTTCGGAACCAAGGCAACACAGTTTCTCTTTTGGAGCGTTGCATGTCTACCGTTTACAAACTAGGCGATAGCCCGGAACTTGCCGCAGTCAAGGCTCAAAGTTTTGTGGGTGAGAAGTACCCGAAAGAACGCGTCTTCCGGTACTTGGTAGCCAATTGTCCCAAGATTTAAGGACTCAATTAATGAGACAAAAACTAGAACTTACATGGATTGGCAAGGATTCTCGCCCTAAGCTGGAGCCACGCATATTGCTTGAAGACCCGAGCAAAAGCTACCATGCAAACCATCGTGTTAGAGAATCAGACCTTTTCGATAACAGGTTGATATTTGGCGATAACTTACTGGCGTTGAAAGCCCTTGAACAGGAGTTCGCTGGAAAGGTGAAGTGCGTCTTTATTGATCCACCCTACAACACAGGAAGTGCATTTGAGCACTATGAAGATGGTTTAGAACACTCAATCTGGCTAGGTTTAATTCGTGATCGATTAGAAATTATTAGGCGATTGCTATCACCTGATGGATCTTTATGGATAGCCATTGACGATAACGAAGGGCACTACTTAAAAGTGCTATGTGACGAAATTTTTGGCCGGAGTGCTTTTGTTTCCTCAATGGTTTGGGAAAACTTCTATGGACGAAGCAACGCTGCGGCAATATCACCAGCCCACAACTATGTCTTGCTCTATTCGCCAATGGGGCAAGATTGGAAAAAAGTCCGAAATCTTCTGCCGCGTGGAGATGAAAGTTCCAGCAAATACAAAAATCCAGATAACGACACTCGCGGACCGTGGCGGCTAGGTCCTATTTTTGCGGCAGGGGAGCGTCATGAAGGACTCATGTACACAATTAGTACTCCGTCAGGTAGGAAGGTTAGTCCGCCGAAGGGAAGCCATTGGCGAATGATTGAAGCGCAGTTTTGGAAAATGGTAGATGAAGGCCGAATTTTGTTTGGCGAAAAAGGTGACAACAATCCCGCTGTTAAGCTCTTTCTGAGCGAAGTACAAGAGGGTCTGGTACCTAGAACGTGGTGGTCACATTCGGAAGTCGGACATTCCCAAGAGGCAAAGAGAGAGATTCAGGCTCTGTTCCCTGGTGATACACCGTTTGACACCCCCAAACCTGAAAGATTGTTGAATCAAGTCATCACAATTGCTACAAACCCTGGTGACATTGTTCTTGATTCTTTCGCTGGTTCGGGGACGACTGGTGCTGTGGCGCACAAGATGGGAAGACGGTGGATCATGATTGAACTTGGCGAACACTGCCACTCTTACATCATTCCACGTATGAAAAAGGTTGTTGATGGCAAGGATTTGGGTGGCGTGACGGACGTTACAGGCTGGCAAGGTGGAGGTGGATTCCGCTACTTTTCACTGGCACCAAGTCTCTTGGAAAAAGACCGCTGGGGAAATTGGATCGTCAACAAGGAATACAACAGTGGGATGCTTGCCGCTGCTATATGCAAGTTGGAAGGTTTTACCTATGCACCGTCCGACACCTATTACTGGCAGCACGGCCACAGCACCGAGACAGACTTCATTTACGTGACCACACAAACCCTGAATGCCGATCAATTACAGGCATTGAGTGATGACGTGGCTGACTCAAGTAGTCTGCTGGTGTGTTGTAGCGCCTTTAAGGGTGATGCTAACCGTTACCCCAACCTAACTCTCAAGAAAATTCCCAAGATGGTATTGACCAAGTGTGAATGGGGGCATGACGACTACAGTTTGAATGTGGAAAACTTACCCATGCAACATCAGTCTGCCGTTGAACCAGTGCCAACAAAACGCGTAGCCTCCGCGAAGGCAGTACAGACGGCACAAGGTGGTTTGTTTGATGCAACTGCCACGGCTACACCTGCCAATGTGGAGGTGAAACCATGAGCCAGAATCCAATTCAAAAAGACAGCGGGCGCGAAAAAGTTGCGCGTTCAATTGCTGGCCGACTGAGCCTGCGCCAGCCACAAACTGACAGCCTTGACATTTTGCACAACGCGCTGGAGGCCGTGCCCGCCTTGCGTGATTCTCACGCTCGTTCCCCAGACAAACTCAAGGCAATGCAGACGGCGCTGGCAAGTCAGTTTCCGACCTTGACTGACTTTGAACGTGAGTTTCCGTCAATGTGCTTTGCGCTTGCTACGGGCGTAGGCAAGACGCGCTTGATGGGCGCATTCATCAGCTACCTGTACGCCGCATATGGGTACAAGCACTTCTTTGTTCTCGCCCCAAATTTGGTGATTTACGAAAAGCTGATTCAGGACTTCACCCCTAATACTCCAAAGTACGTGTTTAAGGGGATCGCAGAATTTGCAACCGCCGTGCCGGAAGTGATTACGGGTGAAACCTACGAGCAAAGAGGCGACTTGGTTTCACAAGCGATTGATGCGCCCGTTCAGATCAATATCTTCAACATTGCAAAGATCAATTCTGAAGTTCGTGGCGGCAAAGCACCAAGGATCAAACGCCTGTCGGAATATCTTGGGCAAAGCTACTTTGATTACCTTGCAAGCTTGCCCGACTTGGTTCTCATCATGGACGAGTCGCACCGTTACCGCGCCGGTGCTGGTATTCGTGCCCTGAATGAACTCAAACCCTTGCTTGGCCTAGAGCTGACGGCAACTCCATTCACGGAAGGCACTGCGGGAAAGACTGTCCCATTCAAGAACGTGGTGATGGACTACCCGTTAGCACGCGCCATTGAAGACGGTTTTGTCAAGGAACCTGCCGTTGTTACCCAGCAGAACTTTAACCCCGCCGACCATAGCGCAGAGCAGATTGAGGTTATCAAGATCAAAGACGGCATTCGCGTGCATGAGGAAACAAAGGTTCATTTGCTAACCTACGCTGCGCAGACCGGTCAAAAGCCAGTCAAGCCGTTTGTGCTTGTAATTGCACGCGACACAACCCACGCTGCGCAACTCCTGGCTCAGATCGAAAGCGATAGCTTCTTCAGCGGCAATTACAAAGGCAAGGTGATCCAGGTCGATTCAAGCCGCACCGGCGCGGAGGAAGAGGAAATGATTCGCCGCCTGCTTGCGGTGGAAAGCTACGATGAACTGACAGAGATTGTGATTCACGTCAACATGCTCAAAGAAGGCTGGGACGTGACCAACCTCTACACCATCGTGCCCCTGCGAGCTGCCAATGCCCGAACGCTGATCGAGCAGTCTATTGGGCGTGGCTTGCGTTTGCCCTATGGTCGAAAGACTGGTGTTGAGGTTGTTGACCGTCTGAACATCATCGCCCACGACAAGTTTCAGGAAGTTATTGCGGAAGCGAACAAGGGTGATTCACCTATACGGCTGAAGCAACTCAAGCTTGATCCGACTGACTCGGATGGCAACAGGTTGACCAGCTACACGGTGCCCTCAATGATGGCTGTGGTCCTTGGTTTGGCGCAAACTCAGGGTGTGGGCGGCAACGGTCAATCCGTTGCACCGGGTATTTCTGCCGGGTCATCAAGTGGAAGCGGCACTATCGCCAGTTCAAATCTACCATCGGGGACATTGCAAATTTCACCCGTATTTCACACAGGTGAAGACCGACAGATTGCTATTGCAGCAATGGAGGTCATTGCTGAAGTTGGTCGTTATCGTGATGGTGCCTCTATTGCACCCACCAGCGCATCATTATCAGCGCCCAGCGTTCAACAGCACATTGCAGAATTGGTGCAGCAACGTTTAGTTCCAATGCAGCCAGGCACACAAGGTGAGTTGCTGGAGTCGAAGTTCAATAACTCTGCAGCCGTGGCCGAAGTGGTCAGGCAAGCAGTGAGTGTCTTTGTTGAACACACGATTGATATTCCTCGCATTTCTGTGGTGCCAGTTGGCCCGGTCAAAAGCGGATACGCATCGTTCACCTTGGATATTTCCCGATTGAACTATCAACCGTTAGCCAATACGCTTGAGTCCCATGGCTTGCAGTCCAACAGGGTTCTGACTTATGGTGATGCGGCTGTGGTGGAGGAATCTCGGTTTGAGGATTACATCGTCCGTGAGTTAATTAACTTTGACGACGTTTCCTACGACGACCATGCGGATTTCATCTACCAATTGGCAGATCAGGCAGTCAATCACTTCAAGTCTTACCTGACTGAAGAGGATGCGCTCCACAATGTCCTGGCAAATTACGCAAAACCCATCGCGGAAATCATTCACACGCAGATGGCAAAGCACTACGTGGAGGAATCCGCTGGCTCTGACGTGGTGGTGAGCCAAGGTTTTGTGCCGCTGAAGCCATGCGCGTTCACCGCCAAGGACGAATTGAAGCCCTTGCACTGGGCACCCGACGACAAGCGAACCATCGGCCAGTACCTGTACAGCGGGTTTGCGCGGTGCTCTTACCCATACCAGAAGTTCCATTCCGACACCGAGCGCATTCTTGCGACCGTACTGGAGCGGCAAGCCAAACGTTGGTTCAGACCAGCAGCCGGTCAGTTCAACATCTACTATCGGTCTGGCGCGTTTCAGCCCGAGTACATCCCTGACTTTGTGGCGGCGCTGGATGATGTGATTCTGATGATCGAGACCAAAAAAGCGCAAGAGGTGACAGCCTCGCTGGAATCAGAAACTGATGTGAGAGCCAAGGCAGATCAGGCGGCACTCTGGTGCAAAAACGCGACTGACTATTCCAAAAAGGTTGGGGGCAAGCCTTGGCGTTACTTGCTGATCCCACATGATGCAGTTGCAGCCAACGTGACGCTGGATAACTTGATCTCAAGGTTTGGTGTCTGAGTTAATCAAAAATGGGGAAGAAATAATGCCGCTATATCGCGTCGCTAAAGACAAGCTTGAAGCCGTCAAGCAGACCTCATTCATTGAAGAGAAATTCTTCGAGCGTAAAGATTTGCAGCGCCTGTTGAGAGCTGACATTTCTGTGATCGGAGATGATCTGATGGTCATCTCTGAAGAGTTTGGCGAATGGGACGAAAGCAATCGACGCATCGACCTGCTGTGCTTGGACAAGCAGGCCCGTTTGGTAGTCGTTGAAATTAAGCGTACCGACGACGGCGGACATATGGAGTTGCAGGCGATACGTTACGCGGCAATGGTTTCCAGCATGACCCTCGATCAGGCCATTGCGGCGTATGCAAAAAGCCTTGGTGATCAAGATGCGGAGGTTACGGCGCGGCGCGAGATTTTGGAGTTCTTGGAACTTGACACCACCGAAGAGGCCGAGCTTACCGACGAGGTTCGCATCATTCTGGTATCAGCTGACTTTTCAACCGAAATCACCACCTCTGTCATATGGCTCAACCGTCATGGGATTGACATTACGTGCGTGCGTTTGAAGCCCTATCGGATGAATGATGAGTTGCTGGTCGATGTAGCGCAGATTATTCCGCTTCCAGAAGCTGCCGACTATGAAATCAAGGTTCGAGCACAAGCCCAGGAAATTAAGAAGGTCCGCAGCGCACGACAGGAAATATTCCGGCGCTTCTGGTCACAGTTCATTGAACGGTCAAAACCTAAAACTAGTCTGTACGCGAATCGCAGCACTTCATCTGACCATTGGATGTCAGCCGGTATCGGGCGCGGCGGATTTTCACTGAATGCGTCCGTCACTGAAGACAGAGCACGCATCGAGTGCTACATCAGTATGGGCAAAGATAGTGATGCCCGGAACAAAGCGGCGTATGGTGCACTTTACGAAAAAAAGGCGGAAATTGAACAAGCGTTTGGTGGTCCCCTTGATTGGCAAGAACTTCCAACACGTATCGGGTGCCGAATCTGCGTTGACATTGATGGTGGCTGGAAAACCCCGGAAGCCGATTGGCCTGCGCTCCAAGACCAAATGCTTGTGCAGATGATGAGACTGGAATCGGCATTGAAGGGCCCGATCCAAGCACTAAAGATGTGACAAAAAAAGACAGGGAGACTTTGATGGCTAGGAAACGCAAAACAAGCCCCATGGAGGACATGCTCGATCTGGTGTCTTTGCTGCCTTGGTGGGCGGGTGTCGCAATTGCGGCTATTGGCTATGTGGTTCTGCACCGCATGGCATCACCAGTTCAGGTGATGACTGTTCAGCCCGGACAGGTCGGCAATCTCATCACGCACACCGTGATTTCTGGTTTGGCAACGGCTGGTCAGTACATCGTGCCATTGGTCGGTCTGGTCGGTGCTGCAATGTCATTTTTTCGACGTAGACAGCGTACAGCGTTAGTCACAGACGTGGCCCAGGCAACAAGTGCCAACGCTCTAGACGGTATGTCCTGGCGTGAATTTGAGATTCTGGTCGGTGAAGCATACAGGTTGCAAGGCTACCAGGTAACCGAAACTGGTGGCGGCGGCGCGGATGGTGGCATTGACTTGGCCTTGACCAAGGGTGGTGAAAAGTTTCTTGTCCAATGCAAGCAGTGGAAAGCCTTCAAAGTGGGCGTAGACGTAGTGCGAGAGTTGTATGGCGTGATGGCTGCCAAGGGCGCTACCGGTGGGTTTGTGGTCACGTCTGGTCGGTTTACCGAGGACGCGAAGGCGTTTGCAGATGGCCGCAATGTTCAACTGGTTGATGGCCCCAAGCTTTTCGCCATGATCAAGCAGGCCAAACAGTCCATCGCGACCAAGGCTCCCAAGCCAACAGCACCGCCAATTGCAAGCGTGTCAAAGTCTGAAATCGCGCCTGCTTGTCCACAATGTGGCTCCAGCATGGTCAAGCGGACTGCACGTAAAGGTAAAAACGCGGGAGATGAGTTCTGGGGTTGTTCAAAATTCCCGGCCTGTAGAGGTGTCCGACAGGTAAGCTAATTGATTTTTTAATTCAATTTTGTAAGCCTAGACCACCTCATTTTGCAGTAACGACATCAGGGACATTTGCATGGCTTTTCTTAGAAACGACCCGTTGACCCAGCTTGCGTTTTCAATTGTTGAAAATAAAGGTGTATTCGCAGTTTTGATTGGTTCCGGCTTATCACGTTCGGCAAATATTCCGACTGGCTGGGAAATCACTCTCGATCTGGTGCGGCGTGTCGCTTTGTCGCAGGGTATCGAAGAGCAACCCGATTGGGCCAAGTGGTTTCGCGATACGACGGGAGAGGAACCAAATTATTCTGTTTTACTGGAAAGCTTAGCAACATCGCCAGAAGAGCGGCGTTCAATACTTCACAGTTATATCGAGCCAGATCAGTCAGATCGAGAAGAGGGTCGAAAAATCCCAACTCCGGCACATCAAGCGATAGCCTCTTTGGTTCGCTCTGGGCATATACGTGTGATCATCACCACCAATTTCGACCGATTGATGGAAAATGCCCTTCGGGAATATGGGGTTGAGCCTACCGTTGTGTCGTCTGTCGACGCGCTTAAGGGTGCAGAGCCGTTTTCACACAGCCAGTGCTATTTGCTGAAACTTCATGGCGATTACAAAGATGCTCGTATTCTGAACACGGATTCAGAACTGAACGCCTATCCAAAAGAGTACGACAGCCTACTCGATAGACTTTTTGATGAACACGGGCTGATCATCTGTGGCTGGTCTGGTGAATGGGATCATGCCCTACGGGCTGCGTTTCTACGTGCACCAAATCGCCGTTATTCTGTTTTTTGGACGACACGTGATTCCTTGGGGGTGGGTGCTCAGGAACTTGCGACCCATCGGCGCGCCAAGGAGATACAAATCACAGGAGCTGATCAGTTTTTTTCTGTGTTGCAGCAAAAGGTTGAAACTTTGGAGCAGAGTCGTCGGCAGAACCCATTGAGTATTGAGTTATTGATAAATAGCGCCAAACGTTACATCGCAAAAGCAGAGTATCGGGTCCAACTGGATGAACTCTTTTCGCAATCGACGGAGCAGCTACTTGAAAAAATCGACGCTTCCAATCTGGCCTGCCAAGTTCAATGGAGCCAGGATGAATTCCGGTCGCGGATTCAATATTACGAATCGGTAACTGAACCGTTGGCTCGTATGCTCGGTGTCCTTGGTCGATGGGGGGATGGACGCGAATTTGCAATGGTTTTGGACATCATCCGAACGTTGTATGGCAATGCCGAAAAGGTGGCAAATGGGCTGACGGTTTGGTTGAATATGCGGTCCTACCCCGCTGTCTTAGCCTTTACTGCCTACGGATTGGGATTAACACGTGCGCAGCGTTGGCACGATATGCATGGCCTGTTATCTTCAACGCTTTTTCGTGAACACCGCGAACCGCAAAAAGTTGTTTCGACACTTTTCCTCTGGTCATGGAAAGGTACAGAAAATGAAGTATGGAAAAATATTGAAGGATTTAGTGACAGGAAAACACCACTCAGTGATCACCTTCTGAATGTAATGACAGAATGGAAAACGAGCTTCGTGGGTGTTGAGCCAAATTTTGAACTAATGTTCGATAGATTTGAAACCCTCGCATCACTTGTCAGTTTTGAGGACAACGATGAAGCCAGCATAGATGAATCTATTGCGACGAATTCAGGTGAAATTCTTGCTTGGATGCCTGTTGGCCGGGTCGGGTGGCACACCGCGTCTTACAAAGCTTTAGTACAGGAGTTGGAAAGTGAGACCACAATTGTTTCTTTGCTCAAAGCTGGTTTTGCAAAGAACAGTCGCCGATTCCTCCAGTTATTTATTGCTAATCTTGGGCGATACAACAAAAGAATGTTTTGGCGGTAATGCGATTGAATTGAAGGTGTTCTAGGTCGCCATCCCCGCCAGCATCTGCCGCTCAGTCATCCATCGCCGAACACTTTGCCGCAACTTGCCTTCAATTGAACAGAACGCCTCCCCGTGATGCTGTTCCCAGAGGTGCGAAACTTCGTGGTACGCGAGGTCCAAGGTATCGCCGTGCCGAAATCCGGCCTCGGTGGTCAGCAGCAACGGGTTGACCAATACACGGTGTGAAGTGCCTTCTGCGACCGAAACTGTGCAAAGCCCTTCGGCGGTGGCAATAAAACAGAACCCGGCATCTACCCGACGACCGCCATGGAACGCCTGCAGGTCGGTAACGCTGCCGTCAAAGTTGTTCCAGTCAACGACCAGTCCATCGCCATCGTAAAGTGTCACCCCATTCGCGATTGCCCAGTCGCAACAAAGGATGGTCATCAGTGCCGCCCGCCAACTACGGGCCAGCTTCGCATTGCGCTGCTTGTTCAATTCAGCGACCAGCGCAGGTGCGGTGATGTAGGCCTCAGAAGTTCGACACCATTTCGCCTGAATTTCGATTTTTTCGCCCTGGCCCTCTAATGAATTCAACCACTTACCGCAGTTTTCAAGCTTCATTTGTAAATTGCTTGTAGTGGCACGTTTAGCGATATATGTAGTTTTTTATTTCTCCAGATTACGCTACACTCAGCGCCATGTTTGCGTATTTCAGCGATCGTGGACGCCTGTTTCAAACTGATCGTGGACGGCGTTTCGGCGCCATCGTGGACGCGCAGGGATGCGCGCAAGCGAGGTCGTAATGTATCTCAAGCCTCGGAGAATGGGCCAGCCAGTGGTGCACGTGAAGCGCTGGTTTTTGACTTCTGACTTTGATTTTTGGGCTGCTGCCTTCTGGAATTTTTAACTTCATAGGCCCCTGCCAGGGCCGCCGGCAGGCCCCCCCGGTTGTGCGTGTACCCATGCATTACCAAGCTGACTCCCGACGGTGTTGTGTGAGCAATGCCATCACTTTGCATTCGGATCTCGCAGCGTGGCACCCTTGAGATCAATCCTGTGGCTGCTATGCACGACACGATCGAGAATGGCATCGGCCAGCGTTGGATCGTCCAAATAGGTATGCCACGCTTTGACCGGTAATTGACTGGTGATCAAAGTCGAACGCGTGCCCACCCGGTCATCGAGCACCTCCAGCAAATCGTTCCTCTCGGGCGCGCCCATTGGAGAAATTGCAAAGTCATCAATGAGCAGCAGATCCAGTTTGGCCAGTTGACTCATGCGACGGGCAAAGCTGCCATCACCATGGGCCACATGCAATTCATCAAAGAGCCGCCCAGCGCGGGTGTACAGCACTGAGAAGCCCGACCTGGCCGCCTGATGTGCCAAGGCACAGCCAAGCCAGGTCTTGCCACAACCGGTGGCACCGGTGATCAGCAGATTTTGTCCATTGCGAATCCAGTCGCCCGCTGCCAAGGCAGTCACCAGGGAGCGATCCAGTGCGCGACTGGCACGCCAATTGATATCTTCGATACAGGCCGAGCTCACCTTGAGTTTGGCGGCTTTAAGCAGACGCTCGACCCGGCGCTCATCACGCCAGGCTACCTCACGCTGCACCAACAGGGAGAAGCGTTCATCAAAGCCCAGGGCACTGGCAGCGGTGCTGGTGGCTTGCTCTTCAATGGCGCGCACCATGCCGTCCAGGCGCATGCCGCGTAATTGGGTCAGGGTATGTTCGTTCATGCTCAATCCGATCTTGTTGTGCGTGTTGGGTCGGTGTGTGTTCAGTGGAAATAATCTGAGCCACGGATGTTGTCGTGCAGGGGCAGTGAGCCCGGTGTCATGGTGGGCAGGTTTTGCTGACGATCCAAGCCTGTTTTGAGGATGGAGGCCACGCTGCGGTACGTCAGGGATCGAATGGCCACCGCTCTGGTACAGGCCGCCTCCAGGCGCACGGGCGTGTATTCACGGGCCAAACGTTGCAAGCCCAAACAAGCCCGGTAGCCCTGCTCAGGATGTGCGCGGTGGTCAAGCTGCCAGGTCACCACCGCTGCGGTGCTGACCCCAATACGCAGGCCCCAGTCGATGAGCTTTTGCGGGGTCCACTCCAGGTGTGCCCGGTGGGAATCGGGCATGTGCTCAGGCATGGTGGTGTGGGCACCGCGCTGGTGGCTGACAGCGTGGCAAGCCACGCGCTGATTGAAGGAATAACACTCCAGCAAGGTGTCACTCGCACGCAGTTCTACCGTGGTGCGCACCAGGGTGTGGGGCACGCTGTAGTAATGGCCCTCAAATTCCACGTGGTAGTCGACGTTGACCTTGGCAGACTTCCAGCGGAATAACTCAAAGCGTTTGGGCGGCAGTGGCCGCAGGGCTGGAAGATCAAGTTGCTCAAAAGCACTGCGTCTGTTGCCAGGCAGCTTTTTGAAAGCACGCTGGTTCAAATCGTTCAGGAGCAAG
>PHCO01000139.1 GCA_002842265.1 Betaproteobacteria bacterium HGW-Betaproteobacteria-18
GGACATGGGGTTTCCTCTTGTTTTTGAATCTGTTCTTCCAGCAGCACATCACACACCCCGTAGTCCGGGAAAGCGAGCCGGGCGGAAGCCAGAAATGCGGGTGCGTCGAAACTGCCGCCCAGGGGCGAGAACGGGTTGAGCGTGATGCCGGTCATGACGATGGCACGGTAGGCTCTCACGCTGGCACCCAGTTGGGTCAGGGACGCAAGATCGGCCGCCTCCACAAAGAGCCGGGTGCCATCGTTCACGACCACCGTCAGACCAGGCTTTGCAGCGGCCAACGTGGTCAAGGCACGCCACAGCAGGCGCCCGACGGCACCGCTGAGTGCGATGGTTTTAATATCTTCATGCGCATAGGCCATGAGGGCTTGAGCCGAATTCAGGGTGGAAATATCAGCCGCAAACAAGGTCTCGCCCCGGCTGTTCCATAGCCCCACCCCACCGCGTTCAAACACCGACTGGCACAACTTGCGCGTCTCGGCATCGGCCGGCGCAATGCCCAGGATGGCCAGCCGGTCGCGTGTCTTGCGAATCACGTCGCCCATGCCACCACCGATGGCCGCACCCGTGGCCAGAATCACACCGTCGGCAATGGCCGGAGAAGCATGGTGGCTGCGGCCCAGGGCACCATCGAGCAGCACCAGCGCCACGCCGCATTGCTGCAGGCGCGCGATCACCCTCAGCTGGTCAGTACTGCGGGATGCGCCGGCAATTTCCATCTCGCCGAATTCAAGCACCTTGATCACCACGATCTCGCCCATCGGGCTGTCGATGCCGGTGGCATCAATGCGCTTGTAGCGCACTTTGGCACGCTCCAAAGTGGAACGTGCCGTTGCCACCAGGTTGCCGGGCCACACCACAATGGCGGGCTTGGGGACAAAAAATACCGCGTCGCGGTCTTCGCCGTCACGTCCGATTGACGTGACCCCCAGCGCCACCCCGGACGCCGCAGCCTGCGCCAGCAAGTGGTTCAGCGCCACCGTTTTGCCGGTGTTCTTGGTCATGCCCATCACCGCCAGCGTGCTCGGCTTGCTGGCGGCAATGCGTTGCCAAAGAGCGCTCTGCATGGCTGTCATGGGGTCACACGTAGAGCTGTTCGAACAGCGCGCGCAGCTTGGGGCTTTCGCGCAGCAGGTTCAAGGCGTGCTCGGCATGGCCGGTGGCGTAACCGTTGCCGACGATCATTTCCACATCCTTGCCCACGCCCTCGGCTCCCAGCGCGGCGGCGGTGAAGCTGGTGGCCATGGAGAAGAAGTAAATCTTGCCGTGCTGTCGGGTGGCCAGAATGCTGCCCATTTCGGTATTGGGGATGTTGACGCAGTTGATCACCACATTGGCCATGCGTCCCTGGGTAACACCCGCCACGGCTTCCATCAGCGCCAGCGCGTTAGTGGCATCGACCTGCAGGGCATGGTCCACCCAACCCAGCTCGGTCATGCGCTGGCAATCTTTTGCAAACGGCGACACGCCGATGACGCAGCCACTGGCACCGGCCTGTTTTTTGGCCTCATAGACGCACAGCGTGCCCGACTTGCCACCGCCGCCAATCACCACCACGGTGTTGCCGGGCTTCACCAGTCGCGCGGTTTGTGCCGGAGCCCCGGCCACGTCCAGAATCGCCAGCGCCAGCTTTTCGTCGATGTCGGTAGGCAGCTTGGCGTACAGGCCGGTCTCGAACAAAATCGCCTGGCCTGCAATCTCGACCTGATCCTGATGCAGATGGATTTTTTTGATCTCGTCAATGCGCAGCGGTGTCAGCGACAAAGACACCAGCGTGGCGATCCTGTCGCCCACCTTCAGGTCGATCCGATTCGCCAGCGCCGGGCCAATCTGCGCCACCGTGCCGATCAACATGCCGCCCGAACCAGTCACCGGGTTGTGGTGTTTGCCGCGCTGCGCCACGATGTCTTGCACGTGGGCCGCAATGCGTGCTTCATCAAAGTCACAGGCTGACTTGATCTGGGTGAAGCTGGCCGAGTCGATGTTGAGCGCCGACACATCAATCAGTATCTCGTTGTCATAGATTTCCATCGTGTTGTCGAGCTTCCAGGCGGGCTGGGGCAACACGCCAAGAGGTTCAAGCACGCGATGTGTGCCGTAGGGGGAGCCGTGTTTCATTTTCATTCCAGTCGGGGTCAGACCATTTCACTGCGTGAAATGGTCTGACCCACAAGTTTCTTAGTTACTGACTGTAGGCAGGCTGAAGTCTTGCCCCAGGCCGGGCATCTCGACGGTTTTGCCGGCGTAGTTGCGGCACTTGACCGTGGTGCCACTGCCATCGGGCAGGGCTTCTTCGCGTACATAGCTCGGGATGATGGGCAGTTTGCCCAGGCCACCCAGGCCATCGACGATGAAGGTGGGCACCGCCGGGCCGCTGATCCAGCCGCGCAGGCCTTCGTAGAGTTCGAGCATGCGCCGGTGCGGCACGATGAAGTGGTGCGCACCTTCGACCATGTCGGTCGAGTACACGTAGTAGGGGCGCACACCCATCTCGACGGATTGCATGAACAGCTCGCGCATCACTTCGACGCTGTCGTTCACGCCCTTGAGGCACACGGTTTGCAGGCCCATCATGATGCCGGCCTTTTGCAGCAGCTTGACCCGGCGGCGCAACAGCGGCGTGATTTCTTTCGGGTGGTTGATGTGGATATTGACCATCTGCACCCGGTGTTTCTCCAGCACCGCGCACAGCTCGGGCGTGATGCGCGTGGGCATTTGCACCACCATGCGTGAGCCGATGCGCAGAAAGCGAACGTGCGGTGCACGGGTGCGGATCATGCCCAGAATTTCGTCCAGGCGTTCATCGGTAAAGGTCAGCGGGTCGCCGCCGGACAACAACACGTCTTCAATGTTCTTGTTGTTGGCAATGTAGTCGATCGACGCTTCGATTTCATCCTTGTGCACCGAGCCCGAGGGCTGCGACACCATGCGCTTGCGGGTGCAGAAGCGGCACAGCGTGGCGCAGGTGTTGCTCACCAGGAACAGCACGCGGCGCGGGTAGCGGTGCACGATGCTGGTGCCCGGGATGGTGTCGCCTTCTTCCCCCAGCTGATCGAGCATGGTGGCAAAGCCGGGCTTGGTTTCTTCGTGAAACGATGGCAGGTACTGCATGCGGATCGGGCAATTGGGGTCATTGCGGTCCATCAGCCTGGCCATGTAGGGCGTGACGGCAATGGCAAACTTGTTGTAAACGGTCTCATTCACGTCTTCCACATGGTTGAGCACACCCTGCAACTGCGCATGGTGGGTGTAACGCCGGGCAAACTGCTTTTGCCAGGACTCGGACTCCGGGTCGTAGGCATGCAGCTCGTCATAGCTCATGAAAATTTTGGGAGTGGCGAATTCGACGGTTTGCAGCATGGGGTCTCCTGGTTGGTTCTTCAAGTTTATGGAGTCACGCCGCCGGTGAAAACAGGCAAAGTGCCTGAAATTAGTGTCAAAATTCAGTCAAATTGCCTACTCTATAAACACTATGACTGATCTGCCTCTAAAACCCAATCTTGACGCGCTGGACTACCACCTGATCGAACTGCTCAAGGTCAATGCCCGGCTGCCCATGGTCAACCTCGCCAAAGCGCTGGGCTGCGCGCGCAGCACCGCGCAAATGCGACTCAAGGCGCTGGAGGATGCCGGCGTCATCACCGGTTACACCGTGGGCGTGAGCAGTCCGCGCGCCTCCCGTGGCATACGGGCCATGGTGCTGATTTCGATGGAATCAAAAAACGAGCCCGACGTGGTGCGCGCGCTGTCCAGGCGGCATGAGATCACCAAGTTGTACTCGGTCAGTGGTCGTTATGACCTGTGCGCCATGCTGATCACCGAATCGACGCAGGAACTCGATGCCGTGCTGGACAAAATCCGCGTCATCAAAGGCGTGGTGGATACGTTTTCTACCATCATGCTGTCAACCAAGCTCGACCGACCGGAGTGACAACTCCAAAAAATTCCAGCAAAAAGATAGATTTGTCAGAGTGACAGTCAGTCATATCAATTTGGTAACTTTTTAACTATTTTGAATTAAAACTGTCAATTTACATTATCACGGCGACTTGAGATACTGCTTCCCACACCACGGAACAAGCACCGCATGCAACTACCTCAACTCGTCCAAACCCAATTTCTCAGTGTCCATGACGCGGCCAACGTCATCCACAAAATCGGCCTCAAAACCGTGTTCACACGCCTGGCCGACTACATCCGTGCCGACTACCTGCGCTGGCATGATTTTGAAAAATGCGCCCGCGTGGCCAACCACTCCACGGATGGCGTGATCGAGTTGATGCCGATTTCCGATGCCAATAGTTACGCCTTCAAGTACGTCAATGGTCACCCGAAAAACACCATCAACGGCCTGCCCTGTGTGATGGCGTTTGGCGTTTTGGCCGATGTCGCGACCGGCATCCCGGAATTCTTGAGTGAACTAACCCTCAGCACGGCCTTGCGCACGGCCGCCATGTCGGCGGTGGCAGCACAGGAGCTGGCGCGCCCCGACAGCAAGACGATGGCCCTGATCGGTAATGGCGCCCAAAGCGAATTCCAGGCGCTGGCTTTTCACTACCTGCTCGGCATCGAGGAAATCCGCCTGTTCGACACCGACCCCAAAGCCACCGAAAAGCTGATCGCCAACCTGCAATCAACGGCGCTGCGCCTGAAAGTTTGCAGCAGCATTGCTGAGGCCGTGCGCGGTGCCAACATCGCGACCACCGTCACCGCCGACAAAACCAATGCCGCGATCCTGACCGCCGATCTGATCGAACCCGGCATGCACATCAACGGCGTGGGTGGCGATTGCCCGGGCAAAACCGAGCTGCATCCCGACGTCTTGCGGCGCAGCGCCGTGTTTGTCGAGTACGAGCCGCAAACCCGCATCGAGGGTGACCTGCAGCACCTGCCGGCTGATTTTGCCGTGACCGAGTTCTGGCAAGTGCTGGCGCGCCAGGCGCCCGGCCGCCGCGACGCAGACCAGATCACGCTGTTTGATTCGGTCGGCTTCGCGCTGCAGGATTACTCGGCCCTGCGCTTCATGCGCGATGCCGCCAGGGAACTTGGCCTGGGCCAGCTGGTGTCGCTTATCCCGGAACTGGTCAACCCGAAAGACCTGTTCGTGCTGATTCATCCGGACACACATGTCAACCAGGAGCCACACCGGGATGAAGCGAGCCAACCCGCCGTCGCGCCCTTGCTTGCCGACACCCTGCCCGTCCCGGCATGAGCAGCCTGCCTGCGACGGGTGTCAAGGGTGTCAGCCTGATCGGCGTCCCCACCGACATTGGCACTGGCTTGCGTGGTTCACGCATGGGGCCGGAAGCGCTGCGCGTTGCCGGCATTGGGCAGGCCATCCAGCAATTCGGCCTGGACGTCAAGGATTGCGGCAACCTCAACGGTCCCGCCAACCCATGGCAAGCGGCTGTGAACGGTTTTCGGCACTTGCCCGAGGTGGTGCAGTGGAACCAGTTGCTGCATGACACCACCTATGCCGAATTGGCGGCCAGGCGGCTGCCCATCATGCTGGGCGGCGACCATTGCCTGGCGATTGGCTCGATCAGCGCGGTGGCGCGCCACTGCCGCGCACAAGGCAAAAAACTGCGCGTGTTGTGGTTCGACATGCGCTACATCGACGAGATGGGCATGCGCCACACCATGGAACTGGCGCTGGCGCTGGTCGATGCCAACACCCATTTGCACGTGAGTCTGGATGTGGACTTTCTGGATCCCACCATCGCCCCCGGCGTGGGCACCACCGTGCGCGGCGGCCCGACTTACCGCGAGGCACAACTGTGCATGGAAATGATTGCGGATACCGGGCGGCTGGCTTCGCTCGATGTGGTAGAACTCAACCCGGCCCTGGACCAGTGCAACCAGACCGCCGAACTGGCCGTGGACCTGATTGAAAGCCTGTTCGGCAAAAGTACACTCATGCGGTGTTAAACCCGAAAATAAACCCATTTTGAAAAACTGGCTCCACACTGCCATCGCCCGCATCGAGGCCGATTACCAGCGCAGCGCCGACACGCACCTGATCGCCCTGCCCCTGCCCGCTTTTGCCAGCCACGGCATCGACCTGTACCTGAAAGACGAATCCACCCACCCCACCGGCAGTCTCAAGCACCGCCTGGCGCGCTCGCTGTTTCTCTACAGCCTGTGCAACGGTTGGCTGTATGAGGGCTCGACCGTGGTGGAGTCCAGCAGCGGCTCCACGGCGGTGAGCGAGGCCTACTTTGCCCGCTTGCTGGGCCTGCCATTCATTGCCGTGATGCCGCGCAACACTTCGCCTGAAAAAATTGCGCAGATCACTTTTTACGGTGGCCAGTGCCATCTGGTGGACAGTGCCAATGCCGTTTATGACGAGGCCCGCGCCCTGGCGCAGCAGACCGGTGGCCATTACATGGACCAGTTCACCTATGCCGAGCGAGCCACCGACTGGCGTGGCAACAACAACATCGCGCAAAGCATGTTCCAGCAGATGGCACGCGAACGCTTTGCCGTGCCGCGCTGGGTGGTGGTGGGCGCCGGCACCGGCGGCACCAGCGCCACCATTGGCCGCTTTGTGCGCTACCAGCGCCAAGATACCCAAGTCTGCGTGGCTGACCCCGAAGGTTCGGTGTTTGCCGACTACCACCGCACAGGAGATGCCAGCCTGACCGGGCCCGGCTCGCGCATTGAAGGCATTGGCCGCCCGCGTGTGGAAGCCAGCTTTATCCGCACCCTGGTGGACCGCATGGTCACGGTCAACAATGTGGATTCAGTGGCGGCGATGCAGCTGTTGTCTGAACTGCTGGGCCGCAAGGTCGGGCCATCGACCGGCACCAATTTGGTCGGCATGCTCGCGCTGGCCTGCGAGATGCAGCAACGCGGCGAACAGGGATCCATTTTGTCGCTGCTGTGCGATGCCGGCGAGCGTTACCTGGGCACTTATTTTGATGACGCGTGGGTCATGCAGCACATTGGCGACTGCGCCCCGGCGCGTGCAAGGCTGCAAACGCAATGCCATTGCAACGCATGAATCTTGCCGCCGTCATCGCGAGGCTGCAAGCCGTGGCGATCCAGGTTTGCCAGCACCCATCATGAGACGCCGGCAGTGCGTCATCGCGGGTTTGAGCCTGCCGCTTTGGCCCTGGCTGGCGAACGCCCAGTCCAGGAAAGCATTGAAGTTTCCGCGCGACCTGGGCAGCCACCCCGACTATGCCATCGAGTGGTGGTACATCACCGGGCACCTGCAAGCGGCGCAGCGCCAGTTCGGCTTTCAGCTCACCTTTTTCAGGTCGCGCGTGCCCGCCACGCAAGCCATGCGCTCCAGCTTTGCCGCCAAACAACTGATCTTTGCCCATGCCGCCGTGACCGACGTGGCGAACAAAAGCCTGCTGCACGACCAGCGCATTGCCCGCGCTTCCGGCAACACCCAAGTCGATCTGGCATCGGCCAGCGAGGCAGACACCGCCGTGCAATTGGGCGACTGGTCGATCAAGCGCGATGGCTCCAGCTACCGGGCCGAAGCCAGCGGCCCGGATTTCTCGTTTGAACTGGCTTTGCGCGAAACCCAGCCGCTGCTGCTGCAAGGCGAGCAGGGCTGGTCGCGCAAGGGGCCGCAGGCGCAGCAAGCCAGCTATTACTACAGCCTGCCGCAGTTGCAGGTCAGCGGTCAGCTCAGCGTGGCCGGGCAAACGCTGCCCGTGCAGGGACTGGCCTGGCTCGATCACGAGTGGAGCCAGTCGCTGCTGCACCCACAGGCGGTGGGCTGGGACTGGATCGGCATGAATCTGCTGGACGGCAGCGCGCTGACGGCTTTCAGGCTGCGCACCCAGGATGGCGGCGCGCTGTGGGCGGGGGGCTCTATCCGCCCGTCAGGTTCGACCAGCGCGGAGATTCTTGGTGAAACCGATGTCATCTTCACGCCAGAGCGCAGCTGGAAAAGCCCCGCCAGCGGAGCCACCTACCCAGTGCAATGGTCAGTGCATATCAGGCGCGCCCCAGCAAATGCAGGTGCGCCCTTGCTTGAACGCTACACCGTCAAGGCCGTCATCGACAACCAGGAACTCGACAGCCGCCAGTCCACCGGCGCCATTTACTGGGAAGGCTTGAGCGAGCTGTTTGACAGCAGCGGCCAACTGGTGGGCCGGGGCTACCTGGAGATGACCGGTTACGCCAGTGCTTTGCGACTGTAGATTTTGCAGCCCGTTTTGTAATCCGCGCCCGCCATTGCTGGCGGGCGATGCCCCTCGCACTGGCACAAATCAACGTCAACAACACCGTTTCAATCCGCGCCCGCCATTGCTGGCGGGCGATGCATGGACTTGGACGAGCAAACCATTGCCGACACACTGGTTTCAATCCGCGCCCGCCATTGCTGGCGGGCGATGCTTCAGCTGCGAAAGGTTTGCCGCGTGGACGTGCCCGTTTCAATCCGCGCCCGCCATTGCTGGCGGGCGATGCGGCGTTATCGTCCAGTGAGTGAGCTCATTGACGAGCGTTTCAATCCGCGCCCGCCATTGCTGGCGGGCGATGCATGGCTGGCCAGCCAACACGCCTGAAGC
>PHCO01000140.1 GCA_002842265.1 Betaproteobacteria bacterium HGW-Betaproteobacteria-18
GTCAGGTTTTCGAAGGACTCGACCGACGATACTAACGGATTCGATGATTGACCAACACAGATAGGGATACGCATGAAGGAAGATGTTCAGGAACTTTGGCTGCAATCGGCCAAGAATTTTCAGCAGACCATGGCCGAAAGCATGACCAAAGCTTTTGAGTCGTTCCAGAACATGGACTTGGGTGAAGCCGGCACCAAGCTGCTGAACCCCATGAGCAAACGACCCAAAATTAAGTTTTCGCCTGAAAAGCTGCAGGCGTTGCAACATCAATACATGAAAGAGGCCGCCGATTTATGGGCCGACAGCGTTCAGGGAAATCTGACTGTCACTGACCGACGCTTTGCTGACGAAGCCTGGGCCGCCAGTCCGGTGGCTACTTTTACCGCTGCGGCCTACCTGCTCAACGCCAAAACCCTCACCCAATTGGCAGACGCAGTTGAAACCGATGCCAAAACCCGCGCCCGCATCCGCTTTGCCGTAGAACAGATCAACGCAGCGACCGCCCCCAGCAACTTCATGGCCCTGAACGCCGAGGCGCAGCAAAAAGCCATCGAAAGCCAAGGCCAAAGCATCGCCCAAGGGATTCAAAACCTGCTGCACGACATCCAGCAGGGTCATGTGTCGATGACCGATGAAAGCATTTTTGAAGTCGGCAAGAACGTGGCCACCACCGAAGGCGCCGTGGTGTTCGAGAACGAGTTGATTCAACTCATCGAATACAAACCCCTGACCGCCAAAGTCTATGAAAAACCATTTTTGCTGGTGCCTCCCAGCATCAACAAGTTTTATATCCTCGACTTGCAGCCCGATAACTCGCTGATCCGCTATGCCGTGGCGCAAGGCCACCGCACCTTTGTGGTGAGTTGGCGCAACCCGGATGCCTCGCAGGCCAAAAAAACCTGGGACAACTTCATTGAAGATGCAGTCATCAAGGCCATCAAAGTGACGCAAGACATCACCGGTGCCAAAAGCATCAACGCGCTCGGCTTTTGTGTGGGCGGCACCATGCTGGGCTGCGCATTGGCGGTGCTGGCGGCGCGTGGCGAAAAACCGGTGGCCAGTGCCACCTTCCTGACGTCAATGCTCGACTTTGCCGACACCGGCGTGCTCGACGTGTTCATTGACGAAGGTTTTGTCAAATACCGCGAGCAGGAAATGGGCAAGGGCGGCCTGATGAAGGGCAAGGACCTGGCCAGCACCTTCAGTTTTTTGCGCCCCAACGAACTGGTGTGGAATTACGTGGTGGGCAATTATCTCAAGGGAGAAAGCCCGCCCCCGTTTGATTTGCTGTACTGGAACAGCGACTCTACCAACCTGCCGGGCCCGTTCTACGCCTGGTACCTGCGCAACACCTACCTCGAAAACAACCTCACCAAACCCGGCAAGGCCACGGTGTGTGGTGAAAAGGTTGACCTGAATCTGGTCGATATGCCGGTGTACATCTATGGTTCACGCGAAGACCACATTGTGCCGATCGGCGGCGCTTATGCCTCCACCCAGTACCTGCCCGGCAAAAAGCGTTTTGTCATGGGCGCTTCTGGTCACATTGCAGGTGTCATCAACCCGCCGGCCAAAGGCAAGCGCAGCCACTGGATTCGTGAAGATGGCAAACTGCCCAAGACGATTGACGAATGGTTGACCGGTGCCACCGAGCACAAAGGCAGTTGGTGGACGGATTGGTCCAACTGGCTGGCGGCTCAGGCAGGTAAAGAGATTGCCGCTCCAAAGACTTATGGCAAGGGAAAATACAAGGCTATCGAGCCCGCACCAGGCCGTTACGTCAAAGCCAAGGCATAATTTTCAGTTCTAATTTTCAACCAAGTCTCAGGAGACAACATGGAAGACATCGTTATCGTCGCAGCTGTCCGTACCGCTGTAGGCAAGTTTGGCGGCAGCCTGGCCAAGACCTCGGCCCCCGATTTGGGCGCCATTGTCATCAAGGCCCTGCTGGAGCGCACTGGCGTCAGCGCCGACCAAGTCGGTGAAGTCATCATGGGTCAGGTGCTGGCCGCAGGTTCCGGTCAAAATCCGGCTCGGCAAACCACTCTGAAAGCCGGCCTCAAGCAAGAAACCCCGGCCCTCACCATCAACGCTGTCTGCGGCTCCGGCCTCAAAGCCGTCATGCTTGCAGCCCAGTCCGTGGCCTGGGGCGACAGCGAAATCGTCATCGCCGGTGGCCAGGAAAACATGAGCGCCAGCCCCCACGTCCTCATGGGCAGCCGTGATGGCCAGCGCATGGGCGACTGGAAAATGGTTGACACCATGATCAACGACGGTCTCTGGGACGTGTACAACAAGTACCACATGGGTATCACCGCTGAAAACGTCGCCAAAGCCCAGGGTGTCACTCGCGACATGCAAGACGCGCTGGCCCTGGGCAGCCAGCAAAAAGCCGCTGCCGCCCAGGCCGCTGGAAAGTTCAAGGACGAAATCGTTCCCGTCGTCATCCCCCAGAAAAAGGGTGATCCGCTGGTGTTTGACGCTGATGAATTCATCAACAAGAAAACCACCGCTGAAGTGCTGGCCAGCCTGCGCCCAGCCTTTGACAAAACCGGCAGCGTCACCGCTGGCAATGCCTCTGGCATCAACGACGGCGCTGCCGCCGTCATGGTCATGAAGGCCAGCAAAGCCGCAGCCCTGGGCCTCAAACCCATGGCCCGCATCAAGAGCTTTGGTACCACCGGCCTGGACCCAGCCATCATGGGCATGGGCCCGGTCTCCGCTTCCCGCAAAGCCCTGGAACGCGCTGGCTGGAAAACCGCTGACGTTGACTTGTTCGAACTCAACGAAGCCTTTGCCGCCCAAGCCTGCGCAGTCAATCAGGAACTCGCTGTGGATACGGCCAAAGTCAACGTTAACGGTGGTGCCATTGCACTGGGTCACCCGATTGGTGCTTCTGGTTGCCGCATCCTGGTCACTCTGCTGCACGAAATGCAGCGCCGTGATGCCAAGAAGGGGCTGGCAGCGCTGTGTATCGGTGGCGGTATGGGGGTTGCCCTGGCCGTTGAGCGCTGATTTAGCCTTCATAATTGGGATGCGTGGCCTTGGGGTTGCACCCAAGGCCAAAGCCACGTTTTAAACAGATTTCGTATTTACAAAGAGGAGAAGTTCATGAGTCAAAAAGTAGCTTACGTCACCGGCGGCATGGGTGGTATCGGTACCGCCATTTGCCAGCGCCTGAGCAAAGAAGGTTTCAAGGTCATCGCCGGTTGCGGCCCCACCCGTGACTATGGCAAGTGGCTGGCTGAGCAAGCTGCTCTGGGTTACACGTTTTATGCTTCTGCCGGCAATGTGGGTGACTGGAATTCCACCGTGGAAGCCTTCACCAAAGCCAAAACCGAGCATGGCAGCATTGACGTGCTGATCAACAACGCAGGTATCACCCGTGACCGCATGTTCGTCAAAATGTCGCGTGAAGACTGGGACGCCGTGATCGAGACCAACCTGAACTCCATGTTCAACGTGACCAAACAAGTGGTTGGCGACATGGTCGAAAAAGGTTGGGGCCGCATCATCAACATCTCCAGCGTGAACGGTGTCAAGGGCCAGGCCGGTCAGACCAACTACTCAGCAGCCAAAGCCGGTATGCATGGTTTCTCCATGGCGTTGGCGCAAGAACTGGCCACCAAGGGCGTGACGGTCAATACCGTGAGCCCGGGCTACATTGGTACTGACATGGTCAAGGCCATCCGCCAGGAAGTGCTCGACAAAATCATTGCCACGGTACCGGTCAAGCGCCTGGGCGAGCCCAGCGAAATCGCTTCCATCATTGCCTGGTTGGCCTCTGACGAAGGCGGCTACGCCACCGGCGCCGAGTTCTCGGTGAATGGTGGCTTGCACATGGGCTGATGGCCACTGCGGTCTGTTTCTCTTTGACGGCCATCGTTCTGGCTTTGGATGGGTGCTGATTTAGCAGCAGCGGCTTTGGTGGATGGCATGTGCCGCCACCAAAGCGGCAAGATTCTTGTCGGTTTTGGCGCTAATGTGGTCTCTGTCATGTTGCGATGGACGAATTTTGTCCCGTACACTTAAGCTTATGACACGTTTCAACACCCCTTTTGAAATCCACGTCCATGGCCAGGTGAGCCTGCGTGGTGATGTGACGTTTGAACATTTGCAAGACGCGCTCAAGCCCCTCTGGAAATACGCCGGCGGCCGTTCCCTGGCTGATGCGGCGGGCAGTTTTTACGAAGACGAGCCCGGTATTCAATTCGATGCCAAAGATCATTTGCTGCAAATGTGCTGGACCGTCGAGGGCGATGACGACTTTCGCCAGGCACTGGACGAAATGTGCATGAACCTCAATGAAGTGTCCCTGACCGGTGCCGCCATCGAGGTGACCTTTTATGACACCGATTTTGAAGACGAGGACGAAGACGCTGATCCCGAAGCCGAGTCCCGTGACGACTTTGTCATGCTGTTTGTCGGCCCCGATCCAGCTGCCATCATGCAGGTGCAGCGCGATTTACTGGTGCAGGACGTGATCAGTCTGATGGAGCGTCATTTTGATGGCGCCGAACTCGGCGGTGTGGTGGCAGCGGTTGATCAGTTATTCAGCGAGCGCTTCAATGATCTTGTCAACTCACTGCAATTGGGCAAACCACCGCGTGGTACCGGCGGAGGTACCAGTGGTATGGGTCATGGTGGCCGCAAGCCCCGGCATTTACATTAATTGTTGAAGGCATTCGCGGCGAGGGCGCCGCTCTACAAGGGGACTGTGTATTTGCGCAACTCGTGCTTGGCAATCGCGTTGCGGTGCACCTCATCCGGGCCATCGGCAAAGCGCAGCGTGCGGGCACAGGTGTAGGCGTAGGCCAGTGGAAAGTCGTCGCACATGCCGGCACCACCAAAAGCCTGCATGGCCCAGTCGATCACTTCGCAGGCCATGCTGGGAGCTACCACCTTGATCATGGCAATCTCGTTTTTGGCAAGCTTGTTGCCGCCCGCGTCCATCATCCAGGCCGCTTTGAGCGTCAGCAGGCGCGCCATGTCGATCTTGCAGCGGGCATCGGCAATACGCTCCTGCGTCACCGTTTGAGCAGCCAGGGGTTTGCCGAAGGCCACCCGGCTTGCAACGCGCTTGCACATCAGTTCCAAAGCACGCTCTGCCAACCCGATGAGACGCATGCAATGGTGAATGCGTCCCGGCCCTAATCGGCCTTGTGCGATCTCAAAGCCACGGCCTTCACCCAACAGAATATTGCCCACTGGCACGCGCACGTTTTTGAATGCAATTTCCATGTGGCCATGGGGTGCGTCGTCGTAGCCCATCACATTGAGGGGTCGCAGCACCTCTACGCCAGGTGTGTTGGCCGGCACCAGAATCATGCTTTGCTGGGCGTGGCGGGCTGCATTGGGGTCAGTTTTGCCCATCACAATGTAAATGGCGCAACGCGGGTCGCCGGCACCGCTGATCCACCATTTGCGGCCATTGATCAGATAGCCGTCACCGTCACGCACCATGCTGGTTTCAATGTTGGTGGCATCGCTGGAGGCCACATCGGGCTCGGTCATGGCAAAGGCAGAGCGGATATTGCCGTCCAGCAAGGGTTTGAGCCAGCGTGTCTTGTGTTCTGTTGAACCATAGCGGGAAATGGTTTCCATGTTGCCGGTATCAGGCGCCGAGCAATTGAAGACTTCGCTGGCCCATGGCACGCGACCCATGATTTCTGCCAGGGGCGCATATTCCTGGTTGGTCAGGCCGGCCCCGTCAAAACCGGCCGCCTGGGCGCTGTCCACCGGCAAAAACAGGTTCCACAAGCCCTGTGCCTGGGCTTTGGGTTTGAGTTTTTCGATGGTTTGCAAGGGTGTCCAACGTTTGCCCAGAGCGGTATTGGCCTCGACTTCTGCATGGTGAGCGCCTTCGGCAGGGTAAATGTGATCGGCCATGAACTGCAGCAGCCGGGCTTGGAGTTCTTTGGTTTTGGGCGAGTAGTCAAAGTCCATGGGGTGCTTTCATATGTAGGAGGCCCGCCTCGGGCCGATGGTTTTGGATGGGCGCTGCGTTTCATCAAAATTGGTCTCTGGAGCGCTGGGCAAACTGCCAGGCCAATTCAGCCAGGGGGCGGGCGCCAGCGGCAGCACTGACGGCCTGCGCGCTGGCCGCGGTGCCGGCTTCCACCCGTTTGCCGATGCCTTGCAGAATGGCCGCCATGCGAAACAGGTTGTAGGCCAGGTAAAAGTTCCAGTCCAGCGCCAGTCGCTCGGGCGTGGTCAAACGTGTTTGTTCACAATACTGGCGGATGTAATCGCGCTCGGACGGAATGCCCAGGCTCGCCAGGTCCAGCCCGCCAATACCCCGGAAAGCGCCGGGGGTGATGTGCCAGGCCATGCAGTGGTAGCTGAAGTCGGCCAGCGGATGCCCCAGTGTAGAGAGTTCCCAGTCCAGCACAGCAACGATGCGTGGCTCGTTGGGGTGGAACATCAGGTTGTCAAGCCGGTAGTCGCCATGCACGATGCTGACCATGGCTGGATCAAGTGCCATGGCAGGAATATGCTCGGGCAGCCAGGTCATGAGCAGATCCATTTGCGGGATGGGTTGGGTGATGGAGGCTACATACTGCCTGCTCCAGCGGCCAATTTGGCGCTCGAAATAATTGCCAGGTTTGCCATAGCTGGCCAAACCGCGCTGCGCATAGTCCACGGTGTGCAGCGCCGCCAGTACGCGGTTCATCTCCTGGTAAATGGCAGCCCGCTCAACGGGTGCCATACCGGGCAAGGATTGGTCCCAAAAAATGCGCCCGGCCATGAACTCCATGATGTAGAAAGCCCGGCCAATAACCGACTCGTCTTCACACAGGCACAGCATGCGTGGCACGGGTACTTTGGAGCTAGCCAGTCCCGACATCACGGCAAATTCGCGCTCAATGGCATGCGCTGAGGGCAGTAATTTGGCTGAAGGCCCGGGCTTGCTGCGCATGACATAGCTTTGCGAAGGCGTGACGAGTTTGAAAGTGGGGTTGGATTGCCCGCCCTGGAATGTCTCAAGCGTCAAAGGACCGGCAAATCCAGGCAAATGGGCTTGCAGCCAGACTGTCAGCGCTGCGATATCGAAAGGTGGGGCGTTAACGTGAGACAACATTGTTTTTGGCGTATTTATTTGTATGTTGTAGGGTCGAATTTATTCGACCATGGCAGACTGAAGTCTGCCCCACAAAATCTGTTACGGGCTTGATGCAGTGATACGCATCAGTGCTTCGCGGTCGCGCACGACCAGACCCCCGGGTTCGATACGGATGGCTTCTTCGCGCTCCATGGCTTTGAGTTCCTGGTTGACGCGCTGCCTCGAAGCACCCAGCAGTTGGGCCAGTTCCTCCTGCGCCAACTGCAAGCCAATTCTTGTTTCTGCGCCATTGCTCAACGAGGGCGCACCGTAACTGCGCACCAGGTGCAACAACTGCTTGGCCAGCCGTGCCCGCAGCGGCAGCGTGTTGAGGTCTTCCACCAGGCCATACAGTTGCCTGATACGCCTGGCATGCAGTTGCAGCAAGGCTTCGTAAAGTTCGGTATGTTGCGCCAGAATTTTCTTGAAATCGGCGCGCGCCACGCACAGCAGGGTGCTGTCGCCGTGGGCATACACATCGTGGGTGCGGCGGTCGCCGTCCAACATTGCTACGTCGCCAAACCAGATTCCTGGCTCCACATAGGTCAGCGTGATCTGTTTGCCTGAAATGGTGGTCGAACTGACCCGCGCTGCTCCTTTGGCGCAGGCGATCCACTCCTGGGCCTGCTCGCCGCGGGCTGCAATCAGGTCGCCGTCTTGGTAGCGTCGAACGTAGGCACATCGCAAAATATCGTGTCGAAGGGAGGGGGAAAGGCCAGAAAACCAGCGCCCGCTATTGATGGCTGAGCGTTCTTCAATGGTAAGGATGGGGTCGTTCATGGACTGTCGTTTGGGTGACTTGAACCGCCTCTGGAGTCACCTCGGCGACCCATCAGGCATTAAAAACTAGCGCCGTACCTGCAAGGCCCCAGGGTTGACGATGTTGGTGGGGCGGCCCTTGATGAAGTTGATGACGTTGTCAAAGGCGGCGCTGAAATACATCTCGTAGCCGTCCAGTTCCACATAACCAATGTGCGGCGTGCAAATGCAGTTCTCCAGACGCAGCAGGGCATGGCCTTGCAAAATGGGCTCGCTTTCATACACATCCACCGCACCCAGGCCGGGGCGCCCCCGGTTGAGCGCGCTGATCAGGGCATCGTGTTCAATCAGTTCGGTGACCTGTCGCAGCCGGGCGATCTCGCCGGCTTCGCGCTGGAGAGTGCGCCGCTGGAGCTCGGCGGCCAGCCGGCCACCCTGGTGTGCGGCGTTCCGGTGGCCGGGGTGGGGGCATCCTGCTCGGCCGACGACTCGGTCACGGGGCTGGTGGGCACCGAGGACCCAGGGCAATCGCATATAACATTTGGACGGCTCTGTAGGGCGTGCCGGGAGCGGGGACTTTCCTCCGGTGGGCAGGAAGCTCATGGTTTTGGTGCCTCGCACCTGGCGGCAACGAGTGACAAAAGGCGTATC
>PHCO01000504.1 GCA_002842265.1 Betaproteobacteria bacterium HGW-Betaproteobacteria-18
ACTCGCGACGCTCGTTTCCCCCCGAGGGGGAGGTCAGTTCCTTCGGGACGGCCGTGCGGAACTGACATGCCACTGGAAACCTTCAAGTCCAGCGAGCCGTTGACCCTGGGGGTCGAGCTCGAACTGCAACTGGTCAACCCGACCGATTTCGATCTGGCGGCGGCGGCCTCCGACATGCTGCATCTGCTCGGACGCAAACCCTTCCCCGGCGACGTCAAGCCGGAAATCACCGAAAGCATGATCGAGATCGCCACCGACGTGCATACCCGGCACGACGCGTTGCTGGCCCAGTTGCGGGAGATGCGCGATGCGCTGGTTGGGGCGGGCGACCGGCTCAACGTCGCGGTCTGCGGCGGTGGCACGCATCCCTTCCAGCGCTGGTTCGATCAGCGCATTTTCGCCCGGCCCCGCTTCAATGAGCTCTCGCAGCTCTACGGCTATCTTGCCAAGCAATTCACCGTGTTCGGCCAGCATGTGCATGTCGGCTGCGGCTCGGCCGACGAAGGCTTGTATCTGCTCCACGCGCTCGGTCGCTATCTGCCGCATTTCATCGCGCTGTCGGCCTCGTCGCCCTTTTCGCAGGGCGTCGATACGCTGTTCGACTCGGCGCGACTGAATTCGGTGTTTGCCTTTCCGCTCTCGGGCCGTGCGCCCTTCCTGTTAAAGTGGGGCGACTTCGAGACCGATTACTTCACCAAGATGGAGGCGACGGGAGTGGTGAAGAGCATGAAGGATTTTTACTGGGACATCCGGCCCAAGCCGGAGTACGGCACCATCGAGCTGCGCGTGTGCGACACGCCGCTCACGGTCGAGCGCGCCGCCGCGCTCGCCTGCTACCTGCAGGCGCTGTGCCGCATGCTGCTCGAAGAGCGGGTGACGCTGTCCGAGGACGGCTATCTGGTCTATAACTACAACCGTTTCCAGGCCTGCCGTTTCGGTCTCGACGGCACCATTGTCGACCCCAGGAACTATGAAAGCCTCTCCTTGCGCGAGGATATCCTGACCACCTTGCGTCATCTGGCTCCCCATGCCAAAGCCC
>PHCO01000141.1:0-8502 GCA_002842265.1 Betaproteobacteria bacterium HGW-Betaproteobacteria-18
AGCGTTTGGTGAACGGCCCATCGCCAGCCAGGCGGCCGTTGAAATGTGCCTCAGCGATGTAATACAACTCCTTGCCCGTCATGTGGGGCCAGTTGAAGGGGATAAAGTTGTTTTGTCGAGGGTTCATACAGGTTATTTTCGCTGGGCAACCACGAGCCGCGATCCACCAATGGGCAAGGAAAGCCCCAGCTTGATCAACAGGTGTTCGAAACGCATGATGAGCGCCAATGCGCCATCGAGTAAAGGGTTCAGTTTCAGGGCTTCACTGCCGCCGCTCGTTCCCGACCGTCGTGCGGCGAGGCGCGAGGCCAACATGAGTGGCAACAACAAGGTAACGAATGAGGTACTTCGCACAATTCTGAATCCTGCGGCTTCAATTTTTGCATGAAGCTCCCGCGCGCTATAGCGCCTTTGGTGGCAAGCCTCTTCGTCCACGGGACTCCAAAGCCATTGGTGCTGCGGCACGGTGATGAGGCACCCGCCGCCCGGCTTGACCGAACGATACAAATTTTTCAGGACCAGCTCATCTTCGGCGATGTGTTCGATGACATCGAACGCGGCCACCACATCAAACTCTTCTGCATAGGGCAATTTGCGGGCATCCATCTGGATGAGCTCTGCGCTTGGCAGACGCCTGGCCGCAAAGGCAAGGCCTGCGGTGTAGATTTCGCTGCCCGTGACACGCACAGCCGGAAACGCATTGGCAATGCCAGTCAGCACAAAACCCGTGCCGCAGCCAACCTCAAGCAACGACTTGAATCCTGGAAAGTATTTGCGCAAAGACCACAGAATCAGCGCGTTTCTGGTGCGGAACCAGAAATGGCCAGCCTCGGCCCGTGCCAGCCCTTCGAAACTTTCCGGGAGAAAGCCGTCATTGCTCTTGGCCAATTCGGGCGCCCAGGCCAGAAAGCCGTCCAGCCGCTCGGGCTTGAACCCGCAGTTGGCGCAGCCCGTTGACTGATCGATGTTATTGGCGCCACAAGAGGGACATAAGATCATGGCAAATTCAGGTGGCAGTTGAACGGTTCGGAAAAACAAAATAACGGAACAAAAAAAACAGCACGCCAGCAACCACCACGATGGCCAAGGCCTGAATGATCTGGTGGGGAAACAGCAACCGGTCTGAGAGGATATACAACATCAGCACATTCACACTGTAGCCGATCAGATGCGCGATCACGTAGCGCAACACGCCATGTGCGGTAGAGCCGCTGTAGGCAAACGAATACTTTGCGTGACCAAAGTAGGCTGTCAGGGCCCCCACCGGGTAAAGCAGCGTGACCGCCACCTTCGGGTCAAGCCACCACCAGGTCACCACGAGGTAAATCAGGTAACCCAGCAGGTTATTCAGCACACCGACCACGCCGTAGCGGGCCACCTGGGTCAATACCGCCATGAACCCTCCTTTGGCGACCACGTTACTCGTCCAGCAGGGCACGCAGGTGCTGTCGATCCACCTTGCCGTTGGGGTTTTTGGGCAAATCGGACATCACGATGAGTTTGTTGGGAACCATGTAATCCGGCAGAAGATCGGCCAGTGCCTTGAGCAATACCCTGTCGTCGGGTTGTCCAGCGCAGGCGACATAGGCGACCAGCTTGCCATAGGCCGCATTGGTCCGATGGTAAACAACCGCGGCTTGCGCCACCTGGGGCAGTTTCGCGAGGGCGTGTTCAATTTCTTCCAGCTCAATGCGGTAGCCCATGTGCTTGATCTGGTTGTCCTTGCGCCCGATAAAGTGGAGCATGCCTGCTTCTTCCCGCACCAGATCACCGGTTCGGTACATGCGTTTCATGTAACGGTTGGATTCGGTCAGTGTGTGGAAAGCGGCCGCCGTGCGCTCCAGGTCGTTGAAGTAGCCGGCAGCCACGTTGGGGCCGATCAGGCACAGTTCACCGCTGGCAGCATCGTGTTCTTCTTCATCCAGAATGCGGTAGTCGAAGTTGGGATTGAGATGACCCAGGGTGGGCAAGCCCGTCAGATCAAGAAAATCTGCATCCCCGAGTGTGTGGCCGCTGCAAATGCAGGTGCATTCTGTCGGGCCATAAACGTTGACCAGGCTCGCCTGGCCTGAAAACCGGTCATAGAGCTTTTTCAACTCGATCTTTGGATAACCCTCGCCACCAAATACGATGGCCCGCAAACTGGTCAGGCCCTGCGGCGTCATCGCTTTCATGGCCATGAGATAGATCAGCAGGGAGGGAACCGAGAACCAGATGGAGCAGGCCATGCGGCCGATGTACTGCACAAGTTCGTAAGGGTTGGTCAGCAGCTCCCGGTGCACCGGCGTCAGTGCAGCGCCGGAAAAAAGCCCGACGTAAAAATCGAAAACCGAGTTGTCGAAATACATCGGACTCAGATTGGCGAAATTGTCCTGATCGGTAATGCCAAAGCGCTGCTGGCCCCAGGCGATGAAGTGCAGCACGTTCTGGTGGGTGACCGCGACGCCTTTTGGTACACCTGTGGAGCCTGAGGTGAACATGATGTAGGCGATGCAGGCACCGTCCACCTGTTGCGAGAGGCGCTGTTGTAGCGCCCGGTCTGTATCAGACACCTCGGGCAATGTTTTTTCGTCCAGCATCAGCAAGCGGCAACCCTTGGTTGTCGCCAGTTCAGTCATGGCGTCCTGGTAGGCGGGATCATCGAAAAAAAGCAATGCGGCATCGCTGACCTGGAGGATGCGGCCGGTGCGGGCTGTTGGGGATGCCACATCAATATTGACATAGGCAATTCCCAGGCGCAGCGCTGCCAGCATCAGGGCGTAGGACAGAGGCCGCTTGTTATGACCAATGGCGATGACGTCGCCCCGTTGGCATCCCTGGGCCAACAGCAGTGCTGCCAGCGCGTCCACCCATTGGCTTAACTCGCTGTAGCGATAGTCACGGTCGGTATAGCGTAATGCCGGCCGGGTGGCATGGGTAGCCAGGGCTTCATCGAACAGCAGGGCGAGGTTGAAAGGATAGGTAGGCACAATAAATACGACTCAATGCGCTATTTGTTGAAGGTAAAAAAAGGGTAGGCCGCATGGGACGGGACGAAGCCAGTGCCTTCACACAGGGCCACGGAGCCCGCGTTATTGGTGAAGCAGTCCCAGAGTGGGCGCACCCCCTGCGCAAGGCAGTGTCTGTTGAAGAGGGTGACGACCTGTTTGGCCAACCCCAGATGCCGGTACTCTGGCAAGGTGAGTACGTCAATTTCTGCCTGGCCATTCGCGACGGCAGCAGCGTAGCAGATGGCCGCAGGTTTTTCACTGACCCAGGCCACCACAGCGAGTGCCTTGCGGATGAAGTCCTCGGGGCTACGCCAGAAGCGGCCAACCACGCCGAACTGGCTTTCGATGGCCGCCACATTGCCCTGATCGACTGTTGTGATTTTGATATCCGAAGCCATGGGTTCGAGGCTATTGCCAGCCCAGTCGCTGGCGGGATCAAGAATGAACCGCTGGCGCTCTGAGCGCAGGGCGTCACACTGCGTTGACTGCAAAAATTCAGGAAGATGGGGCGTATACAACCGAACCTTGGCTGGCGCAAATTCTTTGTCCACCAACAGATATTTTTGCAAGGCCGCCTCGAAGGGTAGAACTGGTGAACCGAATATCTGGGCGAATCCAAACTTGTGCTCTACGTAAAACTGGGTTGGAGCGTCTGAGTTGCTGCCATAGACCACGCCGTCCTGCTCGTCAAGCAGCACCGCGCCAATGAGAGGGAAAAATTCTTTTAGCGTGCGATACAGCAAATAGGCAGACGGATAGTCTGCTTTTTTCAGCTCGACCATATCAAATCTTCAGCCCGCCATTGACGTCCAGAACGACACCATTGATAAAGTCGTTTTGAATGGTGGCGGCTACCGCCTGGGCAACTTCGCTGGCCTCTCCAAGGCGCCGAAGGGGCGTGTTGGTCTGGATGTGTTTCAGGGCTGATTCACTCAAGGCGCGATGCGTGGACTCGGTGCCAATGAAACCCGGCGCCACGGCATTGCAGCGGATGCCCCAGCGGCCCAATTCTTTGGACCAGGTGACCGTCAAGGCGTTCACCCCTGCCTTGGCGGCAGAATAGGCGGTCTGGCCCTCGTTGCCACCCGCGCTGATGGAGCTGATATTGACAATGGCCCCCTTGGTTCTGCGCTTGACCATGTGCTCTACCACTGCTGAGGAAACAATGAAAACCGAATCCAGGTTCACAGTCAGTGAATCACGGAAACGGGCGTAGTCATGCATCATTCCCGCTGGATTCATGATATTGACGAAGGGCTCGCTGAAGATCACACCGGCGTTGTTGACCAGGATGTCCAGGCGGCCATGACGCACCACCACGTCTGCCACCACGGCCTTGACTTGCTCGGGATGGGTGACGTCCATTTGGACGCCTTCAAGGGGTGCAGGGAGATTTGCCAGGGTTTCAGCATTCCTGTCGGCAACCACCACCGTCGCACCCAAGTCGGCGAGATGGGCGGCAATGGCCAGCCCGAGCCCCTGGGCGCCGCCAGTGACCAGGGCCACCGTTCCTTTAATTTCCAAGGTCTGCTCCCTTTTCTTCCAGTACGGCCAGGATCCCGGCTACCGACATCATGCGCAGAATATCGGGGATCTCCAGCGCGATGCCATATTCCTTTTCAAGGGAAACGACCAGATCCATTTGTTTCAGGGAATCCCAGGTTCCAACATCGGCCTTCTCGAGCCCGGGATGGATCTCGGACTCGCGCAGACCAAATACCTCAGCAAGAATAGCCACCAAACGTTTGTTCATTTCAGATTCCAAAATATTTCACATAATCTTCCGACGAATAACGGAAGGGCTCGGCCGAACGGGCCAGATTGACGGCGTGGGACTTGGTGCACCTGGATATCAAGGCATTGGCGCCCACGATGTTGTACTCCCCAACGGTGACATCGTTCACCACCGTTGCGTTCACCCCCACGAAACTGTTGCGCAGCACCTTGGCCTGCCCTGAGATCACCGTGCCCGCAGCGATCCAGCAATTCTCGGCAACACTGCTGTGGTGCGCTAAAGTGACGTTGCACCACACCATGGTGTTGGCGCCGACGCACGCATGGGGTTCGATGACCGCAGCAGGCAGCACGATGCTGCCTTCACCCAGCGGTGTTGTGGTATAGACCCGGGCATCCGGATGGACATAGGTTTCGATCTCATAACCCATGCCTTTAAGCCGGGTGAACAGCGATTCGCGCACCCGGTTGAGATCGTTATAGCCTGCTGCCATGATCACTCGGCAGCGCTGGGGCGAAAAGACTTCGCTCACATGGGACAGCCCCACTGCCGTGAGTCCATCTACACCCCCCTGGCTCAGGAAGTCATCGTCGACCGTGAGACCGAGAACTTCATACCGTGCATCGTTGCGCAGGTATGCGTAAAGGATATCGGCTGTAATCGCATTACCCGCCAGAATTATTTGCTGTGCCTGTTTCATTCCAACATCTCCATCACTGCCAAACCAAAGCCAGTCTTGCCGTAGTCATTTCCGTTGTAAAGCATGTACATCAAACCCTGATGTTCAAACACGCAGGGATAACAGATCATTTCGCTATCCCAGCCTGTAGCGGCAACATCAATACCGGACAAACCATCATTTCTATCCCAGTGCCTGCCATCTGTGGATGAAGCAAAACCGATGCGGTAAGTATCAATGAATCTGGTGGCACGATGGGCGTACCACATGAAGTAAATGTCTTCGATTTTGATGACGCTCGGCCGACCAAAAGCATATTCGTACTCATCAGCAAACGGCAGACACATGCCTGGGTGGCATGTCCAATCCACGCCATTTGTGGACTCGGCGTAATGGATGCCGTAAAAATGCTTCCAGCCCTGGGGGGTCTTTTCCCAGCGGATGCCGGAGTTGTACCAGGTCTGCCAGAGATCATCCGACACGTGGAAAGCGGTGGCTGCTGCAAAAAGAGGATTGGTCTTGTCACGGCCAAGTACCGGCCCTTGGTACTCTCTTGTGAGGGTGAGTTGGTCTGGGTCAAGCACCGCCCGCCCCGTGTCGCAGATCCACAGGCTTTCGGGAAGGTTCTGCCAGCCCACGTAATACAAATAGATGGATTCCTTATGCTTGACCAAGCAAACGCTGATGACCCCATCGCAATCGAAACAACAGGGTTCCCCGGGCAACAATGCGAGCTTCGGGCTTCCCTCAAGCACGACCTGCCCATTCGAAACCGTGGCGTAGGTCAGGAATATATGGGAGCGTTGCCGGGCATCCCTGCGGGTAAACGCAATAACGTAAAGATCATCCTTCAAATGAACCGCGCAAGGATGGGAGCCATGGGAATATTCGTTGCCAACAGGCTCAAAGAGCAGCCCTTTTTTTTGCCACGGGAAGGGTTTGTGGCGAGTCAGATAGCGTTTCATCCTGATCAATCCGACTGGTCGCTGTTGGTGAGTGAATCCCGGAGCGCCGACTCGATATATTCAACCCGGCTTAAACCGCGACGCTCAGCCTCCCGGTAGATGCGTTCACGCAGCGCAGGCGTCACACCTTCCAGTTGACCAAAATATCGGCTTCGGATAGTGCCACCCCGCTTGCCCAAGTGGGGGATGTCAATATTGAGGGGTAGCGGATCATTGGAGACGCAGAACTCAATAACGTAGAAGCAATTACTCAGCTCCCAGGTAAGCTTTACCGACCGTGCCGTATCGGGCAGGAGGGACATTGGCGGGGTACAGGCATAAAGAGGGTTGTTGTTCACGAGCATCTTGCCAAACTCGGTATTCGTAAGCCAAGGCGCAAGGCCCTCATCACCAATCACAACAATCCCGCCTGGTCTTACGACACGGTTCATCTCGGAGATGCCCTTGGCAATGTCCGGGAACAAGTTGATGCCGCCAAAATGATAGGCGGCGTCAAAAATGTCGTCGCAAAAAGGGAGATCCGTGGCATCACTGATGGAAAAATGAAGACTAACCCCAGAGCCGGACAGCTCGTCTTGGTAACGGGCAACGCCAGCGAGCAGCATTTCCTTGGCAATGTCCTGCACAAAAATATCCCCCGCGCCCGACAAAGCCCGAACCAGATAAGGCAAATCGTTACCAGCCCCAGCCCCGGTGATCAGCACCCGCGACCCTTTGGTTAGCCCAAGACGGGCAATGAGGCGCTCCCTGAGACCGGCTTCGTCGGTTTCAAATGTCGAAAACACCCAGCGCAGTGCGTTGTCGTGCAGTTCAGCTGCATTTACCCTGGCATATTCATTGGCATCCTCGGGTTCGCTGGCGAAAACAGGAACATTGGTACCAGAGGCAAAGGGGAATAAATGTCCATTTGAGCATCGAAGCCCTTCCGGAGACTCATTTAGGTGTGCCCGGTGACATCCGGGCTCGGTGCAACAGTAGGAGGAATAGTTAGACATAGATTATTTTTTTTGACAAACGACCCAGAATACGCGTTCGGAGATACCGTAGTAATCGTTATCCGCGAAGCCGAAGGAAAAATTGGTAAACCAGCGGGAAAAATAGGCCTCGATCTGTTCCTTGGTGGCAAATGCGTGCAAGCGATAACCGTCACGGTTGCCATAGGGGTCTGACTTGATGATGAACGACCCGTCTTCAAGCGCCTCTGCATTGTTGAATATGTAGGATGACTGGCAGGCAACGGATGCCACAAGGTAGGCGCCGGGTTTCATGACACGGGCATACTCCATCAGATTGTCGGCAAATGAATCGCCCTCGTCACAGTAGTAGCAACAATGACATGCGAGGATATAGTCAAAATACTGGTCGTCGAACGGTATGCTGCTGTTTCTGCCAACCCGCAAATCAGCCTCATAGCCCAGCTTCTGCAGCCTGTCGTTGGTCTGATCAACGATGCCTTGGGTAATTTCTATGCCGCTGACGGCCAGACCCTGATCACACAGGAAAACAGTATTCCTGCCGTCACCGAAGGCAACATCGAGTACCCGGTCGCCGGCCGCAGGCTTTCGAAAGGACAGTGCTGGGTAGTTGGCCAGGAAGGTGCGGACCACGAACTCGGTCGGGTAAACCTTGGCGCCAGTTTTTTTGGCGTAAAACTGCTCGTAACTGGTATTAATGTTTTGAGATGGATCGTCCATAGACCTCCCTGATGATTGTGTAAGGCCGCTGTTTGGTTTCCGAGAAAATCTTGGCAAGGTATATCCCTATCACGCCGACAAAAGAGATGATCATGCCGCCCAGCAACCATATTGAAACCATCACTGAAGTCCACCCATCAATGGCACGGGACAGCGCCAGTTTGTTGAATATGAGGAATATGGCAAAAGGCAGCGAGCAGGCAAAGATGAACATGCCCATGTAGAAAATGAGTTTTAGCGGTACCGCACTGAAGGAGGTAATGGAATTGGTTGCATGCTCAATTTTCTTCGACAGACTGTAAGTGGTTGCGCTGGACTGGTGTTTGTTCACCACCGTCGGGCACTGCTTGAAGCCAGTGATCACCCAGAGGCAGGAAATAACCATTTCCCGCTCACGAAATCGAAGGAGTTCATTCACATAGCGGCGGGACATCAACCT
>PHCO01000141.1:8592-14899 GCA_002842265.1 Betaproteobacteria bacterium HGW-Betaproteobacteria-18
CGCCGCTCCAGCGCTCGAACCAGTTGCCCTTGCGCGTTTGCTGGACGCCGTAAACCACGTCGGCCGATTCTGCCGCCATGATCGAGGAGAAATCCAACAGCCATTCCGGTTCTTCCTCAAGGTCGGTGTCTATGAGGAATATACGCTCCCCTTGTGCCTGTTCCAGGCCGGCAACCATCGCCTTGTGGTGGCCAAAATTACGCGAAAGGTCAACCACAACAACATGGTCATCGCTTTGGGTGAGTTGCACGGCAAGGTCGAGGCTGTTGTCGGGTGAGCCGTCGTTGACCAGCACGATCTCAAAATCTTCCCCGACGAGCTGTCTGGCCGCGGCACTGGCCCGTTGACGAAACTCGGTGATGTAGGGTGCAGATTGGTAGAGGGTGGCAACAATGGAAAGCTTCATGGGCTGACATGCCTCATATAGCGGTGCGACTCTTTGCCGCAGTTGAACAATAGGTCGAGGATGCTGACGCCGTGGGTGAATTCGCCCCATAGTTGCGGATATTCAGGAAAGCCAGCGTAGTCAAACCAGGTCAGCTTGATGCCCATGTCGCTGAACACCTGCTCTTCGATGTAATCCCTGGCTGCCGGGCCGGAAATGTATTCGGTGCCGCGCGCCTGTGTGCAGAGGTCGGCGAGGCGCTCCGTCTTGCCGTCAAGCAGCGTGTAATCCCATGAATTGGTCAAGGTCGTCCTGATGCCCAGGTAATTGCAGATGGCTTCGATGAAACGGCGATTCAGTTGTGAGAGATGGCTGTATGACCCGCCCATGTAGAGCGGCTCCAGCCAGCCAGCGATCTCTGCAAAACAAGGCGCGCGGCGATAGTTCTGCGCCAATGCTTTCCAATGCGCAGCGGCCCAGTCGGTGCCATCTATCTCGGTGTCCCGGATTTTCTGGTGATATTTGCCCTTGACCAACACGGGCACGGTTAGCCATTGCACACCTTGCGGGGTCTTGATCTGATTGCGGTTGCGCCAGTCGCGCCGGGTGTACTGCATGTCGTCGTAGAGAATGAACTCGTCCACCGCCGCGATCATGTCGAAGTAGCCCTTCCACGGGATGTAGTTGGACTGGAGTATGGCGACCTTTTTCAGTTGAATTCTCCCGCCCAGAAACTACCGCCGTTGGCTGTGAGGCGTACTGCTCTGGCCCGCCAGTGCTGCGAGTCTGATTGCAGTCTGGCAAGTTCATCGGGCGTTAGCGCGTGCATCATTGGTTGGCAGTCAGGAAGGTGGGCGCATCTTAACGGATAGGGGGCATTCAGGTATTGAGCTACCTCATTGTTATCGCAATTGCCTTGCATATGGCTGATACTGAGGTGCATCGCATGGTCACGAGGTCAATACAATCTGTGAGTGGGATGGTCTGGAAATCTGTCGGAAGTTTGTGGGTGAAACATGCAGTTAAATAGTCGCAGCATTCAATCGTTTTCGGTTGTCGCTATTCTGGCAATTTTGTCGCTCTGGCACATCAGGACCATCGGCCATTTGTCCTTGCCCGCGTTGGCCACCTTTTCGCTGTTTATCTTTGCTTGCCTGGCTTACGGCAAGGCATTTTTGATGGCTACTGCTAGCCTTGTAACAAACAAGGCAGGCCTGGCATTCCAGTTCTTGAGCGGCTTCTTCCTTTTCAATTCCTTGCTTTTTATTCTGGCGCTGGCGACACCGTTTGGCATGAATATAAACATCGCCATCCTGTTGTTGGGTGCTTTGGGGTTGACTTTGGTTGCCTGGAAACGGAGCGTGCCTTCAAGCGGCACACCTCTAAACGAGTTACATACTGAGTTGCCAAGTCTTCTGTGCATTCTCGTGAGCGGAGTAGCAGCCACGCTATGGTGTTCAGATGCACAGCCGCTTTTGATGATAGATGGGCAGACCGCAATTTTTCAGACCTGGCAGGACACATTTATCCATATCAGTCAAATTAGTACGTTTGCGCAAGCGCACGGCATTGGTACTATTCAAGACACACGGATGTCTGGGGCGCCATCCCCAATTTACCATTTTGCAAGTTACCTGTCGGCTGCAGCAGTTTCAGTGTTTGCGGGGGTGCCCGCATTGGAGGTTTACTCGAGTTTTCAGCTGCCGCTGGGCATTTTTCTGGTGGGGTTGGCAGCGTTCTCGTTGATTGCATCCATTTGGGGCGGCTGGCCGGCGCTTGCAGCCGCCGCTGCCGTGGTGCTGCTGCCCGATGCGTACCAGCAAGGGTTTGCCAACAGATATCTGAGCTACAACTTTTTAACCCAGGTCAACCTGACTGTGCTCTATGGCATTGCCTGCGCTGCCATGGCCTGGATTTTTGTGCTGGAAGGCAGCCGGCGTGGCAAACCCTGGACCATTCTGGCGGGGTATGTGTTTCTGGGTTTATGCCTGTTTTACAAGGCCCAGATTTTTGTCGCCAATGCGTTTTTGATCCTGATTTACCCGTGGCTGTTTTTTAACGGTTTGCGCCTGCGCTGGCGCGCCCTGATAGTGGCCCTGCTAACTGCGCTTTTTGTGACAGTCATCGCATTTTCACAGACCCTGACCCGCGTGCCACTCATCAGCCTGGACGGTAGTGGTTTAAACGGCTATGTGCAGATATTGTTGAGTTGTTTCGATCCGGGTTACCTCAAGAATTTTTTCACGCAGGTGTTCATGCTGGAGCAACATGCCAGGCCGATGGTGTGGCTTTATGCGGCTGCCATGATCTTGCTGTCGTCTTTTGGTTGGTGGCTGGTGGCCACGCCGCTGGTGCTTGCGGCAGGCAGGGCCAAAACTAAAGCGGAGATTTTTTACTGGCCGGTGTTGATTGTTGTCAACTACATGGTGATGTCCATGGGCCTGGCGCTGGATACGCACGGTGTGGGTACCCCCGACGAGCTGCTGAACCGGCCCCTGGTGTGGGCCTATTTTGCGGTGGTGGCGTGGACAGTGGGTGGCGGCTACTTCTTTGCCCTGGGCAATCGTTTGCCGCGCAGCCGTCTGGCGCGTGCAGCTTTGATTGGTTTGCTTTGTCTGGGCCTGAGCAGCCCGCTTGTACTTGGCAAGCGTCTGCAGACCTTTCCGGCATGGAAAGGTTTTACAGACTACAAAGAGTTCAACGCCGTACCCCTGTGCCTGCTGAAAGCGTCGCAATACATCAAAGACAACAGCCGCCAGGGTGACATCATGCAGGATTCCGCCAATGACCGGCACTATCTTGTTGCTGCGTTAACAGAACGGCAGATATTTGCCGGTGAAAACCTTTTTGCGCAACCCAAAGGCGCGCTGCTGGAGCGGCTGTATGGCCTGGAATACTTCAAAGGCATGCGTGACCCCAACGCAATTCTGACCTATGCCGCCGTGAACAACATTGCGTGGTACCTGCTGCAGCCCGGCTCGCCCGTGGCTTGGCCAGACGCCTTTTTGCAGCAGGCGGCATACCAGTGCGGGGGTTATCGGGTTTACCGTTTTGACCGGAATTTTTGATTGACAATGGCAGTGTCGCCGCTTTGAGTTTCTTTGATCAAAAACCAGATTTTGCCCATGAATGACCGTGAAATTCAACGTGTTTCAATCGTTATCCCGGTTTACCGGGGCGAAAAAACCCTGCCTACCTTGATCGCGGAGTTGGTGCCACTGGCGCAGGTGCAGACCACGCCCGGGGGCAACCGGTTTGTCGTCTGCGAGGTTTTGCTGGTGCACGATTGCGGGCCCGACCGGTCAGACAAAGTGCTGGAAGACCTGAGTGGGCAGCATGCGTTTGTGCAGCCGGTGTGGCTGACGCGAAACTATGGCCAGCACGCCGCCACGCTGGCCGGCATGGCCAGCGCCACGGGCGACTGGGTGGTGAGCATCGACGAAGACGGCCAGCAAGACCCGGCCGACATTGCCAGCATGCTCGACTGCGCCCTGGCTGGCTCGCTGCAACTGGTCTATGCCAAGCCAAGCAACCCACCACCGCACGGCTGGCTGCGCAATTTCTTCAGCTGGGCGGCCAAGTCCATCAGCACCCGCTTGCTGGGGCACGCTGCCATTGGCCGGTTTAACAGCTTCCGCCTGGTGGATGGCGAAATTGCCAGAACGCTGGCGGCCTATTGCGGCAATGGGGTTTATCTGGATGTGGGACTGTTCTGGATTGCCGGGCGCATTGGGCATTGCCCGGTGCGGCTCCGAAACGAGCTGGATCGGCCATCGGGCTACTCATATCTAAAACTGATTGGCCACTTTTGGCACCTGATTCTGACCACCGGCACGCGGCCGCTGCGGCTGATCACCATCACCGGTTTTTTCTCCATGATTCTGGCGATCTTCATCACGGTATATGTGCTTTATGGCAAGTTTTATGGCCAGGTGCCGGTACAAGGCTGGGCGTCGATGCTGATTGTGGTGTCGTTCTTTTCTGGCAGCATTCTGACGGCGCTGGGCGTGATTGCTGAATATCTGGCGGTGACCATGAGCATTGTCATGGGCAAGCCGCTGTACGTGGTCGGCACCAAGCCGACCCGGCCCACTTTGCGTCCATGACAATCGCCTGGGTCATTGGCGGTGGGGGGCTGCTGGGCTCGGCGTTGTGCAAGGCGCTGCGGCGCAATGGCACCACGCTGTTTGTACCCACAAAGTCGTTTGATTGGGGCGATGGCTCCTTGCTTGGCAGTCAGATGGCGGCAGCCATGCAGGCGTTTGCAAAGCAGGCCAGTGGCACCGGGCTGTGGCAGATTTATTGGGCTGCCGGGGTGGGTGTGATGAGCAGCGCAGACGATGCCCTGGTGTCCGAATCACAGACATTGGAGAGGCTGTTGCAGCTATTGGCGGGCGAGCCGCGTTTGATGGCCATGCCGGGCGCCATCGCTTTTGCCAGTTCTGCTGGTGCCATCTATGCCGGGTCAAAAGACGCCATCATCACCGAGCACACGGCGCCAGCCCCCACTACCGCCTATGCCCGTGAAAAGCTCAAGCATGAAGAGTTGCTGGCGACCTTTGCCCTTGCCAACCCGCGCATGACGGCGCTCAATGCGCGGATATCAACCGTCTATGGCCCGGGCCAGGCGGCGGTCAAGCAACAGGGCTTGCTGACCCATATTGCCCGGCGCATTCTGCGCAACCAACCCATCCAGATTTACGTGCCCTACGACACGATTCGCGATTACATTGCCGTGGACGATGCCGCTGGCGCCATAACGGGTGCCCTGTCACTGGCGGGCCAGCAACCGGGGGTTTGCACCAAGATCATCGCCTCGGGAAAACCGACCACCATTGCTGAAATCATCTCGGTCTTCAAGCGCATAGCCCGCCGCGCACCGCTGATCGTGACCAGTGCCAGCAAGCTGTCAAGCCTTTACGCGCGGCGCGTGCAGTTCAGGTCGGTGGTCTTGACCGACGGCGCCAGCCCGATGGCAACGAGCCTGGCGGTTGGCATTGCACAGCTGATGGCGGCAGAGCGCGCCGCTTTTGTGCGCAGCAGCCCAAAGTGCACCGTTGATTGAGCGCGACACAGATGCCAAAGCCGCTTGTTTCCGTGTGCATTCCCACCTACCGGGGTGCTGCCTTTTTGGCGGCCAGCATCGATTCGGTATTGAAGCAAACCTACCCGAACTTCGAGCTCTGGGTGCTTGACGACAACTCACCCGACAACACGCAGGCGCTGGTGGCGCGCTATACCGATCCGCGCATCAAATACCTGCGCAATGCCACCAATCTGGGGCCACAAGGCAACTGGAACCGTTGCCTGGAACTGGCGCAGGGCAAGTATTACAAGCTGCTGCCGCATGATGATTTGTTGGCTGCCGATTGCCTGGAACAACAGGTGGCGGTGCTGGAGGCCGACCAGGCCGGCGAGATTGCGCTTGTCTTTGGTTCGCGCCAAATCATCGATCCAGACGGGCGTGTGCTGATGACGCGTGGTTTGCGTGGGGTAATAGCGGGCCGGATCGCGGCACGCGATGTGATCAGGCGCGTCGTGCGCGCTGGCGCCAACCCGATTGGCGAGCCCGGCAACGGGCTCATCAGGCGGGAGCTGATCAACAAAGTGGGCCTGTATGACGCCGGCCACCCTTATCTGGTCGATCTGGATTACTGGTTCAGGGTGCTGATGCTTGGCGATGCCTGGTACACCGACACGCAAGCCTCGTCGTTCCGGCTTTGCCCCGGCTCCTGGAGCGTGGTCATCGGTGGCAAGCAGTATCGCGACTTCAAGGGGTTTGTTGATAAATTCCGGGCTGATGCAAGGTACCAGATATCACCCACAGACCGATTCATTGGTTTGGTAAAAGCGCGCCTGAATACCGTGGTCAGGGCAGTTTTTTATTGGTATCTTTTTTCTACAAAACAATAATATAACAAT
>PHCO01000505.1 GCA_002842265.1 Betaproteobacteria bacterium HGW-Betaproteobacteria-18
GTCGTCATGCGGAAATGCTTTCTTTGTAGGCCTTGATGGCGTCGTCGATCTGGTCGAACCAGTGGGCCTGGCCTTCGTGCAGCCAGATGCCGGCGCTGCAGAATTGTTTGAGCGTGCCTTCGCTGTGTGAAACCATGATGAGCCCGGCGCGGTGGGCCAGGTTTTTGAAGGCGGCGGCGGCTTTGTTGCGAAAGGCGGCGTCGCCGGTGGAGGTGACTTCGTCGGAGATGTAGACGTCGAAGTCAAAGGCGAGCGAGAGCGCGAACTGCAGCCGCGCTTTCATGCCGCTGGAATAGGTTTTGACGGGTTCGTCAAAAAAATCGCCGATGTCGGCGAAGGCTTGTATCTGGGCCAGGCGCTCGGGCATGTCGTCTGCGTGGCCGTGGACGCGGCAGACGAACTTGGCGTTTTGCCGCCCGGTGAGCGAGCCTTGCAGGCCGCCGCCAAAACCCATGGGCCAGCTCACGCGGCAGCGCCGCTCCACATGGCCGCGGTTGGCGTGGTCGATGCCGCCGATGATGCTCAGCAGGGTGGACTTGCCCGCGCCGTTGCGCCCGACGAGGCCCACGTTGACCTTGGGCGGTATGGTGAAGTTCACGCCGCGCAGCACCCAGGGGCCGGGCCCATGGTCTGTCATGTAGCGTTTGTGGACGTCGTTGACGATGATCATTGCGTCATGAGCCGCCGGGCAAAGCGGGCGTGCAGCGCCAGGCCGAAAAACAGCAAGCCCAGGGCCCAGCCGTACAGGTAGGGCAGGCTGAGTTCGGGCGTGGCGTGGTAGTAGGGCGCAAAGCCCAGGCGCGCGGCCTCGATACCATGCGCCACCGGGTTGAACATGAGCCATTCGCGGTAGGGGTAGGGGATGGCGCTGAGCGGCATGATCACGCCCGAGACCATGTACATGGGCATCATGACCATGCCCATCAGGTTGTCCAGCTCTGCGACCAGTTCCTTGGCCACGGACACCACCAGGCCAAAACCCAGGCCGAGCAGCCACAGGCCAAAAACGGCTTCGATCACGGCCAGTGGGTCGCCG
>PHCO01000506.1 GCA_002842265.1 Betaproteobacteria bacterium HGW-Betaproteobacteria-18
CGCTACGCTCCCGTATTGGCGCAATCGCTGCGCTGTTCAGCTCCAAGCCGCTGACCCTTGCCTGGTTTTACTCTCCTGAACTACAGAAAATAGTCTCCCGCAAGCTGTGTGAGGGTAGCTTCGATCTGATCTTTGTCTACTGCTCCTCCATGGCTCAATATGTTGAGGGGGCTAGTCATATTCCCAGGGTTATTGATTTTGTTGATGTCGATTCCGAGAAATGGCAGCAGTACGCCGGTCTTGCCAGTTTCCCGCTGAATCTGCTCTATAGGCTGGAGAGCGCCCGGCTGCGCAGCTACGAGCGCCTGATTGCCGAGCGTTATCAACGCTGCTTTTTTGTCTCAGCAAAAGAGGCTGCTGATTTCCGCCAGCTTGTTCATGGGGGGGCGAAGGTTACGGCAATCCCCAACGGGGTTGACCTGGAGCGGTTCAGTCCGTCTGGGGGTTCATATAAGCCAGGCACGCTCGTTTTTACCGGCGCCATGGATTATTTCGCTAATGCTGACGCGGTGCTCTTCTTTGTGAAGGATATCCTGCCGCTTGTCAGGCAGAGCGTTCCCGGCTGCACGCTGCTGGTAGTGGGGCGCAATCCGCCCGCAAGTATCAGGGCGCTCCCAGCCAAGTATCCTGGGGTAACCGTCACCGGCGCGGTGGAGAGCGTTGTCGATTACGTGACTGCGTCGGCTGTTTTCGTAGCGCCGATGCGGATCGCCCGCGGGGTGCAGAACAAGATTCTGGAAGCAATGGCCATGGGTGTGCCGGTGGTGACGACTCCGCTCGGGCATGAGGGGATCGAGGCGCTGGCCGGACGGGATATTATTGTTGTAGAGCAGCCGGCACTCTTCGCCCGGCAGGTAGTAAAACTGCTGACCGATCCGGAATTGCGCAATACAATGTCGCTCAGTGGGCGCAGGGGAGTTGAGGAGCATTACGACTGGGCGAAGCAGCTCGGCACACTGGAGCAGGAGCTTGAGCTGGCAAAGGCCGGAATTTGCAGCGTCGCTTGATTGCCAGGCGGTTGTATGGTAACTGTAAC
>PHCO01000507.1 GCA_002842265.1 Betaproteobacteria bacterium HGW-Betaproteobacteria-18
GGGTTCTCCCGGTTGGGGATGTCGATCACGATCTCTTCGACGATCGTGCCTGGACGTTCGCTCATGACCAGGATGCGATCAGACAAGGCCACCCCCTCGGCCAGATCGTGCGTGATGAACAAGACGGTCTTGCCATGCGCTTTAACCGTTTGAGCGAGGTCCTGCTGCAAGATCATCTTGGTCTGCGCATCCAGGGCTGAAAAGGGCTCATCCATCAGAAGCACCAGAGGGTCCACAGCCAGTGTTCGCGCCATGGCAGCGCGTTGACGCATTCCACCCGAGAGCTGGTTCGGGTAGTTGTGTTCGAAGCCCTTCAAATGGCATTGCGCCAAGAGGCGTGTGGAAGTTTCCCTTCGCTCACTGGCCTTGACTTTGCGTAGCTCCAGCCCAAATTCCACGTTCTGTGCAATCGTGCGCCATGGCATGAGCAGGTCTTTCTGCAACATGAAGGCCACATGCATGTTGGGGCCAGAAACAACCTCACCTCCTACCTTGACGATGCCCGTCGACGTCTTGGACAGTCCCGCGCCCATGTTGAGCAAGGTACTCTTGCCGCAACCCGAAGGACCGATGATCGAAACGACTTCGCCCTGCGCGATCGAAAAGTTCACGTTGCGCGCAGCAAGCACGTCTGGAGACCCATTTCGGCCCGCAAAACGCTTGTCTACGCCTGTGAATTCAATCACCGGAGCTTGTGTAGCAGAGGATATGGAGGTCATTGCATCGATCCACTAAGGTTTCATATACGAAACGTTGATTCATTACGGAATCAATGGTACCCCCAACGGAACTCTCCCCATCTAATCTTGAGTAAAGATGTGGGTTATTAAATCGTTCCTGCGAACCCTTGAACTTCGCAAAAATCACAGGTGTTGCGGGGTCACGATTTGGTCGCTGCCCACACAGCTGTCGACTTGGCATGCAGCCGCCTTTTGGCTGTACACGTCCCGGCAGCGGGACGCTGTTCGACGCACCAAGAGCGTGAGTTGGCTGATGCCGATGACATCGACCAGCCCAGGCGACGAAACAAACGG
>PHCO01000508.1 GCA_002842265.1 Betaproteobacteria bacterium HGW-Betaproteobacteria-18
CACCGCCAGGATGAAGGCGTTGCGCGAGGCCAGCGGCCCCGACTCGGTGTATTTCGTGGGTTCCTCCAAGCACAACAACGAGCAGGCTTACCTGCTGCGCAAGTTCGTGAGCTTCTGGGGCACCAACAACTGCGATCACCAGGCGCGCATCTGCCACTCCACCACGGTGGCTGGCGTGGCCAATACCTGGGGTTACGGTGCCATGACCAATTCGTACAACGACATGCAGAACAGCAAGGTCGCCCTGTACATTGGCTCCAACGCCGCCGAGGCGCATCCGGTCTCCATGCTGCACATGCTGCACGCCAAGGAAAACGGCTGCAAGATGATCGTGGTGGACCCGCGTTTCACCCGCACAGCGGCCAAGGCCGATGAGTACGTGCGCATCCGCTCGGGCACCGACATTCCGTTCCTGTTTGGCCTGCTGCACCACATTTTCAAGAACGGCTGGGAAGACAAGCGGTACATCAACGATCGCGTCTACGGCATGGACAAGGTGCGTGAAGATGTGCTGTCCAAGTGGACGCCCGACAAGGTTGAAGAGGCTTGCGGCGTCAATGAGGCGCAGATGTTCAAGGTGGCCAAGATGCTGCACGAGAACAACCCCGGCACGGTGGTGTGGTGCATGGGTCAGACGCAGCACAGCATTGGCAATGCCATGGTGCGCGCCTCGTGCATCCTGCAACTGGCGCTGGGCAACGTGGGCAAGAGCGGCGGCGGCACCAACATCTTCCGCGGTCACGACAACGTGCAGGGGGCGACAGACCTTGGCCCCAACCCCGACTCGCTGCCCGGTTATTACGGCCTGGCCGATGGCTCCTGGAAACACTTTGCCAAGGTCTGGGGCGTGGACTTCGACTGGATCAAGTCGAAGTACGCCGACGGCATGATGACCAAGCCCGGCATCACGGTGTCGCGCTGGATTGACGGCGTGCTGGAAAACAACGAGTTGATCGACCAGCCGTCCAATCTCCGCGGTGTGTTTTTCTGGGGTCATGCGCCCAACTCACAGACTCGCGGTCTGGAGATGA